>CALUXI010000014.1 GCA_944324705.1 uncultured Acholeplasmatales bacterium | reverse complement strand
TGTAGCGCCGTATACGAGACCCGTACGTACGGTGCAATGGGAGGGACAAAAGTTAAAACTTTTTCTCTACCCTATTTATTAAAGGATTTTATGCTCCTTGTGATTTACCAGTATAATTAAATTTAATGTTATCAAATTTAACAGTCATACCTTTAGTTGCATAAAAACCTAAGTACATATAATTAGTATCAATAGCGACGAAATCAAAATCTGTATAGGTTTTTTGATAAGTTTTATTTTTATAAGTTAAACTTAAATTAACTACTTGACCAATTCGTTCTAATTTTAAATCTATAGTATCGCCTTGATTTAAATAACTAGTAGTATATTGACTAGGCTTTAAAAGCTTATTTTCACGGCAATAAATTAGATGACTGTTTATTTCATCATTATAAATACCACAAGCTACATAGTTAGATAAAATTGAGGCATCTGGAATACTTTGATCAGTGTACGTATCGTCTCTTAGCATAATACCAAAGCCAGCCTCATAATCAATTTTCTTTTTGATTAAAGTAGCTCTAGCACTTAAAGTAAAGTTTTCTGACTTTTTTATTTGCTTAAAGGTAAAAACAATACCTTCAGTTTGACCGATTAAACCTTTTAGATAGGTGCCATCTTGACCAATTATTAAATCATTATTTTGAAATTTTGCAAAATAACCCGTTTCTTCTAGCAAGGGATTACTGCCATTGTCACCAAAGGCTGTAGTAAACCAACCATCACGACAACCATCTTTAAAGTTAGGAGTTGGTGTATACTTTTCTTTATTAAATGGTTCATAAGGGGATTCAATATAATTAGGGTTAGTTATTAAATCTCTTTCCTTATTAGGAATAACTATATCTTTTTTGATATAGTTTTTAAGGGAGTTATCGGTTTTACTAAGTTCATCGATTAGTATATAAGCTATAACTTTAGCCCCATATATGTTTAAATGAGTAGTATCAACAGTTTCTTTTTTACTTTTTGGCCAAGCATGAAAATAAATAGCTTTCTCATAACCAATTTTTTCGTATAATTCCTTTGTTTTTAAACATAAGTCTATAACCGTAGTATCAGTTTGCTTGCCTAAATTAATTATAGCTTGTCTATAGTTGCCATTATTAGTAATATGATAGCTTTTAGCAGTGTAATTATTATTTATATCGGCTCTAACAATTGGTGTGCATAAAATAGGGGTGGCATTTTTACTTTTAGCTAATTTAATATAATAATTATATAAATAATAAGGAAAAGAAGTAGGATCATTTAAATCTTTGTTAGCTGTAGTAAAACGATTAGGATCTTCGTCTTTTTCATCATTATGTCCAAAACCAATTATTAAGTAGTCACCATCTGTTATATTTTCTTTTAAATAAGTATATTCTTTTTCTTTTAAATAAGATTTAGAACTTCTACCTGATAAGGCTATGTTTTTAACTATAATGTCATCATTTAAATATTTATCAATCATAGTTCCATAACCATAACGTGGGTAGTAATAAGTATCTTTAAAACTCGATAAGGTTGAATCGCCAACTATATATAATGTATGTGCCATAACATTTACCTCCACTTTTAAATTATAAGTCAACTTTATTAGCTTTACAACTTAAATATTTTATTTACTACTTTTATATTTTATTTTATAATATGAAAGGTGAGTGTAATGAATATTTATGATATAGCAAGAGAAGCGGGAGTATCTATATCTACAGTTTCAAAATATTTAAATAATAAAAATATAAGACCAGAATTAAAAGAAAAAATAGAATATGTAATAAAAAAATATAATTATGTTCCTAGTGCGGTAGCCCAAGGCTTAGTTTCTAAATCACTTAAATTAATTGCGGTTATGGTAGTTGATTTGCAAGTATCTTATTATGCTGCTGCGGCCTATACTATTGACAAAACTTTATCTAAATTGGGGTATAGAGTAATAATTTGTAACACTTTAGGTGATGAAGAAAACAGTATCAGATATTTGGATTCTTTAATGAAACTTAGTGTTGATGGAATTATATTTATTGGTTCTATTTTTGAATTTTTAAATAAATATCCTAAGGTTTTAAATAAAATAGATAATATACCTATTATTTGTAACAATGGTCATATTAATACGAAAAATTCACATTCAGTATATGCCGATGATAGAGTTGGAGTATATCAAGCAACTGAATATTTAATTAAAAAAGGTAGAAAAAATATTGTTTATTTGAAATATTTAACTACGGCATCTTCAAATCTTAAGTGTCAAGGCTATAAGGATGCAATTGATAAATATGGTTTAAAACAAACAATTTATTATACTAACGATTTAATGACTGCTGCTTATGAAGATATTAAAAAAATGCTAGAAGATGGTGTAGCAAAGGACGCTATTGTCTGTGGCGAAGACTTGTTAGCTTTATCTTGTATTTCACAGCTATCTGCTTTGAATTATAAAATAGGTGTTGATATTGATGTTATAGGGTTTAATGCTAGTATTTTCACTGATGTATCTAATCCTAAAATGACATCTATCGATAATAAGGTAGAAGAGACATCTGTTAAATGCGCAGACATGTTATTAGATGTTTTACAAGGTAAAGAAGTAAAAGATATTACAATTCCTTGTTCTTTAGTTATTAAGGATTCAGCATAATTTTAAAAGTTGTTGTATAGACAACTTTTTTCTTTATGAAAATTGATGAAAACGATTGCATTATAAAAAATAATAGTTTATAATAGATTCGTGGTACAGAAAGCGGTTATAAAAGAATCGTTTTTAATTTGTCATTCTACAAAAAGCGCTTTGCGTAAGGGGTAAAAAGCGCAAACAAGAAGAAGGAGGATTAAAACAATGGAAATGACAATTCGTTGGTTTGGGACAGGTTATGATAGTGTAACTTTAGAACAAATCAGACAAATTCCAGGTGTAACTGGTGTTATTACTACACTATATAACACACAGCCAGGTGAAGTTTGGACACAAGATGCTATCCATAAATTAAAAATGGAAGTAGAAGCTGCAGGATTAAAGATTGCAGGTATTGAAAGTGTCAATGTTCATGACGCTATTAAAATTGGTAGCCCAGATCGTGATAAATACATTGACAACTATATTACTACATTAGAAAATCTTGGTAAAGAAGATATTCATCTTGTTGTTTATAACTTTATGCCAATATTTGATTGGACACGTTCAGAACTTGCTCGTGTTAGACCAGATGGATCTACAGTTTTAGCATATAACCAAGATGTAATTGATAAAATTGATCCACAAAGCATGTTTGATTCTATCAATAATAATTCTAATGGTTATGTTATGCCAGGTTGGGAACCAGAAAGATTAGCTAAATTAAAAGAATTGTTTGAAGCATATAAGGATGTAGATGAAGAAAAATTATTTAATAATTTAGTTTATTTCTTGAAAAAACTTGGTCCTGTATGTAAGAAATATAATATTAAAATGGCAATTCATCCAGATGATCCAGCATGGCCAGTATTTAATTTACCAAGAATCATTACTGGTAAAGAAAAGATTTTAAAATTATTACATGCTGTTGATGAACCATATAACTGTTTAAATTTATGTACAGGTTCATTAGGAACAAATCCAAAGAATGATATTGTAGATATTATTCATGCTTGTAAAGGTAGAATTCCTTTCGCTCATGTAAGAAATTTAAAATACAATACACCACGTGATTTTGAAGAGGCAGCTCATTTATCAAGTGATGGTTCAATGGATATGTTTAAAATTGTGCAAGCCTTATATCAAACTGGTTTTGATGGTTGTATTCGTCCTGATCATGGTCGTATGATTTGGGGTGAGGTAGGAATGCCTGGTTATGGTTTATATGATAGAGCCTTAGGCGCTTGCTATCTTAATGGTTTATGGGAAGCTATTTCTAAAGAAGAAAAACGTTAAAAATCTTTCTATTAAGCTATTTTTAGTTTTAGGAATCAAAAGGAATTTCCTTGATTCAATACATTAAAAACAATGAACGCCACATCATTGTTAAAAATAAAAAAGATAAAAAATTATAAAGGGGTAAAAAATATGTTTTTAGTAACTGGACTTGAAGTTTATTGTATAATTGCTTCAATCTTATTATTACTTGCACTTGTAGGTTTCGTTTGGTACTGTATGAAAGGCGGAAACCTAATCATTGGCTTATTTATAACTACTACATTCTGGGTACTTATAGGTATAGTTTATGTTCTAATTAGTGGTCAATTTAAAGTTGGTGGTAATACAATTGTAATTGAAGATGGAAGAACCGGATGGAATGCCATAATTTCTGTTATCAACAATGTATTTAGTGATGGTCCTATTAATTATGGTACAACCACTACTATCATTATCTTTGCAAGCTGGTTTGGTCGTGTTATCGTAGATACTGGTATTGCTAAAGCTTTAATTAGAAAAGTTGTTGAATTATCTGGTAATAAACAATTATTAACTGTATTATTAGTTTCTATTGTTTCAGCTTTAATCTTCACATCAGTATTCGGTCCTGGTAGTGTTATGGCTATCGGTGCTATTATTCTTCCTATTTTATTATCAATTGGTGTCAGTAAGAAAATTGCTGTAGGTTCATTCCTATTCTCAGTAGCTGCTGGTATGTATGTAAATAGTGGTTATTACACACAATTCAGTGGCCATGACTTATTCAAAACATTATGGGGTGTTGAAGGATTCCAAAATGATTTCTTAGTATTCTCTTGGATTGCTTTCGTTGTACACGTTGTAATTATGGTTGGTTTCATTTTATTCAACTATTGGATTGGTAATGCTAAAGGTAAAGTTAAAGCATGGGCTATGGAAGATGAAGATGGTGAAGAACAACATGTATCTAACTGGTCATTTATTGTTCCTTTCATTCCTATCGTATTTGCTTTAATCATTGCTTTAATTAACTTATTCAGTGATTTAGCTTTAACAACATTCCAACCAATCTTCTTGTTCATTGTCGCTATATTCTTCGGTCTATTATTAACAGGTAATTTAAAGAGTTATAAGAAAGCTCTTGAAATGACTCAAAAGACCTTATTCAACGGTATTTCCGATGTTGCATTATTAATCGGTATGTTATTAGTTATGAACATGTTCTCAACTGCAGCTTCTAACTTAGCAGCTCCTATTTTCCAAACTGCTTTAGGTGGAGCTTTAGATTGGGTAAATGATAAAGCTTGGATTATTGTAATTGTAGCTATTGTTTTAGCTCCTCTAGCATTATTCAGAGGTCCATTCATGATTTGGGGTTCTGGTATTGCTTTAGCTTCAGTATTATCAGCTGTAATTCCAGCAACTAGTCCATTATTATTAGTATTATTCTATGTTCAACCAGTAGCTATTACTGCTGATTCATGTCCAACTCAATCTTGGGGTATGTGGGCTCTATCATATTCTAAATATGAACCAAATGTCTACATCAAGACTGATTTGCCGTGGGGTTGGGTATGTTGTGCTATAAACATTTTATTAGCATATTTCATCTTAATGCCATTGTAAAATAGATATTTAATATAGAAAAATTAGTATAAAGTAAAACAAAAAAACGCAAAAGGAGTGTAATTGATGAGGAATATAAGAATTGGTATCGACGTTGGTGGTACACACACTAAAGCTGTCGCTATTGATAATGCTACTAACCAAATTGTCGGTAAAGGTTCAGTAAAAACAACTCATGATAGCAAATATGGTGTTGCTACTGGGGTTGTACAAGCATTCCAAAAGTGTGTTGCTGATAATAATATAAAACCAGAAGAAGTAGTATTCGTTGCTCACTCTACAACTCAAGCTACAAATGCCTTAATTGAAGGCGACGTTGCTAAAGTTGGAGTTATCGGCTTAGGTGGTGGCGGCCTAGGCGGCTGGTTAGTAAAAAAACAAACAGCAATCAATAGTATTGATTTAGGTAATCATAAAAAAATTGAAGTTATTAATGATTACATCAAATTAAAAGAATTCAATGAAAAGAAAGCAGAGGAAGTTATCGACAAATTAATAGCTCAAGGCGCACAAGTTATTGTTGCAAGTAAAGCTTTTGGTGTTGATAATATGACAGAAGAAAAAGTTATTTCTGATATTTGTAATAAGAAAGGCATATTAAGTACTGCAGCTTCTGAAATTACTAAATTATATGGTTTAGCAATCAGAACACAAACAGCAGTTATTAACGCTTCAATCTTACCAAAGATGCTTGAAACTGCTAATAGTACAGAACAAAGTGTTAGACAAGCTGGTATTACTGTTCCATTAATGATCATGCGTGGTGATGGTGGTGTAATGGAAGTTACAGAAATGAAAAAACGTCCTATTTTAACTATGTTATCAGGACCAGCTGCTTCTGTTATTGGTGCTTTAATGTACTTACGTGCTTCAAATGGTATCTATTTTGAAGTTGGTGGTACAACAACAAACATCGGTGTCATTAAAAATGGTAGACCTGCTGTTGACTATACAATCTTAGGCGGACATAGAACATATGTTAACTCTTTAGATGTTCGAGTTCTTGGTGTTGCCGGTGGTTCAATGGTTAGAGCTACTAAAGATGGCATTGTGGATGTAGGGCCACGTTCTGCTCACATTGCCGATTTAGAGTATGCTGCATTTACTGATCCAAAAGAATTAGATGGTGCTGAACTTTACTTCGTACAACCTAAACCAAATGATCCATCAGATTATGTTGCTATTAGATGTAAGAGTGGTAAATGTATCACTATTACTAACACTTGTGCAGCTAATGCCTTAAAACTATTAGAAGATGGCGATTTTGCAAAAGGTAGTTATGAAGCAAGTTATAAAGCTGTAAAACTATTAGCTGATTATATTGGTAAATCAGTTGAAGATACAGCAAATCAAATCTTAAAAACATCTTGTGATAAGATTAAAATTGTTATTGAAGAATTAATTGCTAAATATAAAGTTGAACGTGATCAAATTATCTTAGTTGGTGCCGGTGGTGGTGCTGGTACATTACTTGCTTATACTGGTAAGATGATGAATTTCAAATATCAAATTCCAGAAAATGCGGAAGTTATTTCTTCAATTGGTGTAGCTTTAGCTATGGTTCGTGAAATGGTTGAAAGAACTATTCCTAACCCAACAGTTGAAGATATTGCTAAGATTAAACGTGAAGCTAAAGATAGAGCAGTTAAGAGTGGTGCTGTTGCTGATACTGTTGAAGTATTCTTAGAAATTGATGATACAACTCAAAAAGTTACAGCTATTGCTATGGGTTCTACTGAAGTTAAGACAACAGATTTATCTAAGAAGATTGATGATAAAGAAGCCTTAGAAATTGCTAAGGAAACATTCTCTAACGAAGTTCAAGATATGAGAGTTTCTTATAGTAATGGTAAAACATTTGTCGTAAGCGGTAAAATTAAAAATCGTGATGGTATTCGTATTATTGATAGTAAAGGTTTCGTAAAAGTTCAACGTGCTGAAGGTAAAGTTGTTAAATTAGCGTTTGGTGATCTTGAAGAAGTGTTAAAGAAATTATGGCATGAAACAGGTAACTATTCTAGTGAAGTTAGAATTAATCCAGATATGTATGTTATTGTTGAAGGTAGAGTAATAGATTATTCTGGTTTAAGTACTGTTGAACAAGTAATTGGTTTAGCAAAAACTGAATTAATTGATTTAGATGTTACTGCAGAAATTGCCGTAGTTGCTGCTAAGAATGGTTTATATTAATAGGTGATGAAATGAAAAACGCTCGTGAGACAATTAAAGAAATAATCAATAAATCTGATTATGATATCTATTTAGATATGATAAATCGAGATATCAGTGGTCGTAATCTGCCAGATGAGAAAAAAGTAGAAGTTATAACTAAGTCAATGCAAACAGCTGTAGATTGTTATAATGAATTATTAAATATGTGTGGTGAACAAACTATTACTAAGTATGCCATTAAGTTACAAGTTGAAATCTTATATGTTAAAGAAAAACCAACTAAATATTATACTTATATTGGTCTCTTTAATGAAAAGAAAAAACTTATAACTATAAATATAGAAACTGTAAGACTTATTAAAGAGTTTGCTGAACAATTTAATCTTTTAGATTTAGTTGATGTTGACAGAATAAAAGACACAGTAACAGCTCACGAGCTATTTCATTACTTTGAGTTAATTAAACCTGATTTATATACAAATCAAAAAATTATAGATGCAAAAATATTTGGCTTAATTAAGACAAAATCTTATTTAATGGTATCAGGAGAAATAGCGGCTATGCACTTCGCTAAATTATTAACTAATTTAAAGCATTCTCCTCTTGTTTATAACAAAATTTTTGCATTAGGAAAGAAGCAAGTTATATAATGGAACCTGTAAAATTAAAATCAGCCTTAATGGGCTTACCATATTGGCCTCTTGGTGGAACAAAATTAAAAGAAGAGTTTCATAAAGAACTAGATTCAGAAACTATAGCCCAAAGTTGGGAACTATCAGCTCATGAATTTGGTCAATCTTTAATAGATAGTGGGCCAGATAAAGGTTTAAAACTTGGAGATTATGTTAAAAAACATGGTTTTCAAATATTAGGAAATAATTCACAAAAATATGATCGTTTTCCTTTATTAATTAAATTCTTAGATAATAAGAAGAATTTATTTATTCAAGTTCACCCTAATGATGAATATGCTTTTAGAGTTGAACATGAACCAGGTAAAATGGAGATGTATTATTTCTTTGAGGCGGATGAAAACTCATATATTTACGTAGGCTTTAATCAGGATGTAACAGAAGAAGATTTTTTAAATAAATTAGTAGCTGGTGAAGTTCTTGATTTAGTTAATAAAGTTAAAGTTCACCCAGGTGATGCAGTATTAGTCCCGGCTGGTACTATTCATGCTTTATGTGCAGGAACTTTCTGTATTGAAATTCAACAAAATTCAAATACAACTTATAATCTTTGGAATTTTGGAGAAAAACCAGGCCATAGAGGTTTTCAAATAAAAAAAGCTTTAGATGTCTTAAATTATCATAAATTAGAAAATCCTTTTATTAAACAAGGAGAAATTATTACCCACGATGGATATACTAGTCGTCATGTAGTAAGTTCTAAATACTTTGATATTACTAGATTAGATGTAAAAACTGAAGCTAAATTAAAAGCTACAAAAGATAGTTTTATTCATCTTTTATGCTATGATGGTCAAGGTGAAGTAGTGTGGAATAATGGTAGTATTAAATATCAAAAAGGTGATAGTATCTTTATTCCAGCTGATGATTTTGATTTTACAATAAAAGGAACATTTATAGGTTTAAGTAGTAAAGCTAACTAAGTGACTGCAAAAATAAATTTTGAATTTTAGATTGCAATTTTTGCAGTCTTTTTTCTTCGTATACTAAAACTGAGAGTTATTTCTTAGTTTTTTTACTTCTAATATTATAGTATAATAGTAATGAAGGAATGTTTATATTAAATGGGAATGATAGTATAGGTAATGGTTATGTTAGTATAGACTTTAACTATGTGGATCCAGGGTCTTGGTATGGTCATTATTGTGATTATAATTCTAACGAAACAATGCAATGCAGTATGGTAATTCTTAGGGTTTCTAAAGATAGTGATACTCTTGGTTATGATTCAAGTATTACAGCAAGAATTGAAAAATATCAAAATTGGCCATTTCCTTGGGTAGATGAATATTATACGATTCCTCTATCTAAAGATATTAAAGTAAAAGATTTATTAGAAATTGTTTAGGGTGGGAGGAAAAATATGAGAACAATTTACGCATTTATCTTTATTTCAACATTAATGATTGCGGCTAGTATGATTGGTTTAAGTTTACCAGAAGGCAATGTAGTAGCTAATGCTTGTATAGCTGGTATATTTGCCCCAATCTTATTTGTTTGTGTTTTATTATTGTTTATTAAAGATGTTAAAGAAGCCAAAAAGAAAAATAATAAATAAACAAGGTGAGTAGTCTAACTGCTCATTTTTTTATTCAGGTCAAATAGTCTAAATTTTAATATAAATCTCGTACATTTTAGTGTTATAAATTACATTGATTCACGCGAATTTTACTTAAAGAATACCTTGAAATGTATTGGAAGATAATGAGAATATTTGAAGCCTGGAAGAAAAATAAATATCGTAAACTCTTACTATTAGAATGAGTATGACAAGCTTGTAAAATCTATTCAGTTTTAGACTTTGACAAAATGTATTATGAAAATGTGGTTTACTTTAATTTTAAAAATAATCCTAAGTTAAATGACGTATTTGTGTAAAATATTAGTCCTGATTATATAATACCAACTTTTATCTAACATAGTAGGCCAAATATAATAAAAGAAAAGACTATGATTGTATTTGATGAGATAGAACTTTGTGAGCGTGCTTTGACAACTTTAAAATACTTTTGTTAGGAGTCTCCTAACTATCATATTATAGTTATTAGTAGTTTTCTTGAGGTGACCGTAACTATGGTTGAATATTCTTTTTTAGCTAGTAAGGTTGATATGGAAGAATTTATGTTAGCTTTAGGTGAGGATAATTTAGTGACTGAGATTAAACAGCCTAATAGCTATTTGTCTCCTGATTTACATGATAAGGCCATGTTTGTCTAGTATGATATCTAAGGTTTATAAAGTAGAACAAATTAAGAAACCTTTAGAAAATTACCGGGATATTAGAGTTTTTAAGCTTTATGTAACCTTTTGTATCTAACCTTATTATATATAATAGAAAAAAGAAAAAATAATTAAAAAAATACTTGCAAGTGATTGATTTATATTATATAATTTAAAAGCTTTCGAGCAAAATTAAAGGCTTTGAAGTGGGAGGTTGTTGATACGCTGAGGGGCGTTGTCATACAGCGTGTTGAGTTTTTCCCATGGAGCTAGTCTATGCTTGATTATAGGCGAAAGGAGAAATTTAAAAATGGCAAAAGAAAAAATTAAAATTAGATTAAAATCTTATGATCACAGATTATTAGACTTATCAGCAAAGAAAATTGTTGATAGTGTTAAGAAGACTGGTTCTGAAGTTAATGGTCCTATTCCATTACCAACAGAAAGAGAAATCTTCACAATCTTACGTTCACCACACGTTAATAAAGATTCACGTGAACAATTTGAACGTAGAACTCATAAGAGATTAATTGAGATTGTAAATCCTACATCTCAAACAATTGATGCCTTAATGCATATCGACTTACCTAGTGGTATTGATATCGTGTTAAAGAAGTAAAAAATAAATTAAGAAAGAGGTAAAACAAATGGCTAAGGGAATCTTAGGCAGAAAATTGGGCATGACTCAAATTTTCGATGCAGCTGGAAATTTAATTCCAGTAACAATTATTGACGCTACTCCAAATATTGTTTTACAACAAAAAACTGTTGAAAATGATGGTTATGTAGCTGTTCAATTAGGTTACGAAGATAAAAGAGAATCTTTAAGTAACAAACCAGAAAAAGGTCACGTTGCTAAAGCTAACACTGCTCCTAAGCGCTTCATAAGAGAAATTCGTTTCTCAGATGATCGCGGGAACGAATTAACATCTTATAATGTTGGTCAAGAAGTTAAATGTGATATATTTGCGGCTGGTGATGTAGTTGATGTAACTGGTACATCTAAAGGTAAAGGATTTGCTGGTACAATCAAACGTTATAATCATCACCGTTTACCAATGAGCCACGGTACATCTGCTTGTCATCGTATTGTTGGTTCTATGGGTCCTATCAAAGGAAACATGAAAGGTAAGAAAATGCCAGGTCATATGGGTAACGTTAGGGTTACTTTACAAAATTTAGTTATTGCTGCTGTAGATACAGAACGTAATCTAATCTTAGTTCGTGGTAATGTTCCAGGACCAAGAAAAGGTTTAGTTATGATTAAGACAGCCGTAAAATCTAATTAATTAGGAAAGGAGATTTATTATGCCTAAAATTGCATTATTAAATCAAGCTGGAGATAAAGTAAAAGATTTAGTTTTAAATGATGATATCTTTGGTATTGAACCTAATCAACAAGTAGTTTACGATGTTGTTAATTGCCAACGCGCAGCTATGCGTCAAGGAACTCATGACGTTAAAAATCGTTCTGAAGTTAGAGGCGGCGGTAAAAAGCCTTGGAGACAAAAAGGAACAGGTAGAGCACGTCAAGGTTCAATCAGAGCACCACAATGGCGTGGAGGAGGTATAGTATTTGGTCCTACACCAAGAAGCTATGCTTTCAAATTAAATAAAAAGGTAAAACAATTAGGTATGAAATCTGTTTTATCATATAAAGTTAAAAATGAAAAATTTGTTGCTGTTGACACTATTGTTTTTGAAAGCAGAAAAACAAAGGATTTCATTAAATTCTTAGATAATGTTAAAGCAAATGGTAAAACTTTAGTTGTATGTACTAAAGATGAATTAACAGAAAATGCTATTAGTTCAGCAAGAAACATTGCTGATGTATTCTTAACAAGCTGCGATAATTGTTCAGTTTATGAAATTTTATGTTTTGATAAATTAGTAATTACTGAAAAAGCAGTAGCTTACTTTGAGGAGGTTTTGAAGTAATATGGAAGCTAGAGATATTATAAAAGCCCCAATTATAACTGAAAAAACTATGAAATTAAAAGAAGATTTCAACAAATATACTTTTAAAGTAGCAAAACAAGCTAATAAAATTCAAATTAAACAAGCTGTAGAAGAAATCTTCAAAGTTAAAGTATTAAGCGTAGCAACTATTAATGTTCTTCCAAAACGTAAAAGAGTAGGTCAACATGTTGGCTATACTGCAGCTTATAAAAAAGCTATTTGCAAAGTTGCTGAGGGACAAAAAATAGAAGCTTTTGAAATATAGGAGGATAAATCATGGCAATTAGAGTATATAAGCCAACGTCTAATGGTAGACGTAATATGAGTGTTTCTACATTTGAAGAAATTACTTGTACAACTCCTGAAAAATCATTATTAGCTCCTCATAAAAAGCATGCAGGACGTAACAATTCAGGAAAAATCACTGTTCGTCATCAAGGCGGTGGTGTTAAACAAAAATATCGTATTATTGATTTCAAAAGAAATAAATTTGGTATTCCAGGTAGAGTAGCAACTATTGAATATGATCCAAATCGTAGTGCTAACATCGCTTTAGTAATTTATAAAGATGGTGAAAAACGTTATATTTTAGCTCCTAAAGGTTTAACAGTTGGTGATACTGTTATGTCTGGTAAAGATGCTGAAATTAAAGTTGGTAATGCTTTACCTTTAGGAATCATTCCTGTTGGTGCTTTAGTTCATAACATCGAACTTCATCCTGGTAGAGGTGGTCAAATGATTCGTTCAGCTGGTACATCAGCTCAAATCTTAGGCCGTGAAGAAAATTATGTATTACTTCGTTTAATGTCAGGCGAAGTTAGAAAAGTATTATCTACTTGTTTAGCAACTATCGGTGAAGTTGGTAATGAAACTCATGAATTAGTACGTATCGGTAAAGCTGGTCGTGCTCGTCATATGGGTCAACGTCCTGAAGTTCGTGGTGCGGTTATGAACCCTAATGATCACCCACACGGTGGTGGTGAAGGTAAAAACTCTATTGGTAGACCTGCTCCATTATCACCTTGGGGTAGAAGACTTATGGGTGTTAAAACTCGTAAACATAAAAAATCTTCTAATCGTTTAATTGTACGTAGAAGAAATGACAAATAATGTAAGGAGGAAATGAAATAATGGCTCGTTCAATTAAAAAAGGCCCTTTCTGCGATGATTATTTATTAAAGAAAGTAGAAGCTCAAAATGCTTCAGGCGATAAAAAAGTAATTCAAACTTGGTCACGTAGATCAACCATTTTCCCTGCATTTGTTGGTCATACGATTGCCGTTTATAATGGTCGTGAACATACTCCAGTTTACATTACTGAAGATATGGTTGGTCATAAGTTAGGTGAATTTGCACCTACTAGAACTTATCGCGGTCATGGTGACGATAAGAAAGCAGCTAAATAAGGAGGATAATTATGGAAGTAAAAGCAATAGCAAAAAATGTTGGAATTACTCCACGTAAAGCTCGTTTAGTTGTTGACTTAATTCGTAACAAAAGTGTTATGGAAGCTAATGCTATATTAAGATTAACTAATAAGCAAGCTTGTGAAGCAGTAATCAAAGTATTAAATTCAGCTGTAGCTAATGCTGAAAACAATCATAGTATGAATAAAGAAAATTTATATGTTAAAACTTGCTATGTTAACGATGGCATGCGTTTAAAGAGAATGTTCCCTCGTGCTAAAGGTAGAGGCGACGTAATCATTAAAAGATATTGCAACATCACTGTAGTTGTTGCTGAGAAAGAGTAAGGAGGAGTATCATGGGTCAAAAAGTAAGTCCAGTCGGATTACGTGTTGGTATTATCCGTGATTGGGATGCCGCATGGTATGCTGATAAAACTAAAGTTGCTGATTTATTATTAGAAGATGTTAAAATTAGAAAATATCTTGATGAAGTATATAAAAAGGCACAAGTTTCTCGTGTTGTTATCGAACGTTTAAAAGGCGTAGGTAAAGATCACAAAGATAGAGTTAAAATTACTCTTTATACAGCAAGACCAGGTTCAGTTATCGGTCGTGATGCTGAAACTAAAAATGCTGTTGTTAAAGAATTAGCTTATCAAACTAAAAAAGACATTATTTTAAATGTTGTTGAAATTAAAAAGCCTGAATTAGATGCTACATTAGTAGCTAGATCAATGGCTGAACAATTAGAAAATAGAGCATCATTCCGCCGTGTTCAAAAAATGGCTATTCAACGTGCTTTAAAAGCTGGTGCAAAAGGTGTTAAAACATCTATCTCTGGCCGTTTAGCTGGTGCTGAAATTGCTCGTTCAGAAGGTTATATTGAAGGTCAAGTACCTTTACATACTCTTCGTGCAGATATTGATTATGCAGTTGCTGAAGCTTTAACTACTTATGGTAAATTAGGTATTAAAGTATGGATTTATAAAGGTGAAGTTTTAGAGTTAAAACCACGTCAAGTTGAAGAACGTCGTGCTCCTAGAAAACCTCGTCCACAAAATAAAAATGGTAAAAAGGATGCAGCAACTCCAAAAAAAGATGACTCTAAGGGAGGTAAATAATTATGTTAATGCCTAAAAGAGTTAAGTATCGTCGTCCTCATCGCGTTTATTATCGTGATAGATTAGCTAAAGGCGGTACTGAATTAGCATTTGGTACATATGGTTTAAAAGCAACTGAAGGCTGCTGGTTAACTAATAGACAAATTGAAGCTGCCCGTGTTGCTATTACACGTTATATGAATCGTCAAGGTCAAGTTTGGATTAAAGTTTTCCCACACTTAGCTAAAACTCATAAACCTCTAGAAGTTCGTATGGGTTCTGGTAAGGGTGCTCCTGAATCTTGGGTTGCTGTAGTTAAGACTGGCTTAATTCTATTTGAAGTAGCTGGTGTTAGTGAGGAAGTAGCTCGTGAAGCTTTACGTTTAGCATCACACAAATTACCTTGTACGACAAAATTTGTTAAAAAAGTAGGTGACGAGCAATGCTAAAAGCTAAAGAAATTCGCGAATTAAGTGTTGAACAAATCAATAAAAAGATTGCCGATTTAAAAGAAGAATTATTCAATCTTCGTTTTCAAGCTGCTTTAGGTACAGCTGAAAATCCTTCAAAGATGAATGAAATAAAAAGAACAATTGCCCGCATGTTAACTGTTTTAACAGAAAAACAAAATGCGGAGAAGAAGTAGGAGGACAACATGGAACGTAATAGTCGTAAAGTTTTTCAAGGAACTGTAGTTTCAGATAAGATGGATAAAACTGTAGTTGTAGCTGTTGATACTTTCGCAACTGATCGCATCTACAAAAAACGTATCAAGAAAACATCTAAATTCCACGTTCATGATGAAAACAATAGTGCTAAAGTTGGCGATGTTGTTCGCTTCATGGAAACTAGACCACTTTCAAAAACTAAGTTTTATCGTTTAATCGAAGTGGTTAAAACTAAAGAATCAATTTAGTTTCTGAAAGGAGTAACAATTATGGTACAACAAGAAACAAGACTTGCTGTAGCTGATAATTCAGGTGCACGTGAGTTATTAATTATAAAAGTATTAGGTGGCGCATTACACCGCTATGCTAATGTTGGTGATATCGTTGTTTGTTCTGTTAAGGAAGCAATTCCTAACGGTGCAGTTAAAAAAGGCGATGTTGTAAAAGCTGTTATCGTACGTACTAAAAACGGCTTAAGACGTAACGATGGCTCATATATTAAATTTGATGAAAATGCAGCAGTTATCATCCGTGAAGATGGTACACCTCGTGGTAGTCGTATTTTCGGTCCTGTAGCAAGAGAATTACGTGATAAGAACTTCATGAAAATTGTATCTCTAGCTCCAGAAGTACTTTAATAAGGAGGCTTAGGAATGAATATAAAAGTTAACGATACAGTTGTTGTTATTGCTGGTAGTGATAGATTTACAACTGATAAAAAAGGTAACAAAGTCCCTAAGACTGGTAAAGTTCTAAAGGTTTACCCTAAAACAAATCGCGTATTAGTTGAAGGCGTAAACATGATTAAGAAACATCAAAAACCTACTCAACAAAATCAAAGTGGTTCAATAATTGAAAGAGAAGCTCCAATTGATGCTTCTAATGTTATGTTATTAGATCCAAAGAAAAACGTACCTACACGTGTAAGTTACGTTGAAAAAGAAGTAAAAGGTAAAGTTGTAAAGGTTAGAGTTTCTAAAAAATCTGGTTATGAATTCAAGTAATGGCAAGGAGGAAACTATATGAATCGTTTACAAGAAGTTTATTTAAATTCTGTTAGAAAAGAATTAACTAATAAATTTAATTATAAATCTTCAATGGAAATTCCAAAACTTGAAAAAATTGTTATTAACATGGGTGTTGGTGATGCCGTTGCTAATGCCAAAGTTTTAGATGATGCTGTTGAAGAATTAACACAAATTGCTGGTCAAAAACCAGTTGTAACAAAAGCAAAAAAATCAATTGCAAACTTCAAATTAAGAGAAGGTATGCCTATTGGTTGTAAAGTTACTCTAAGAGGCGAAAGAATGTATGAATTCTTAGATAAACTTGTTTCAATTGCTTTACCACGTGTTCGTGATTTCCGTGGTGTTAATGGTAATGCTTTCGATGGTCGTGGCAATTATACATTAGGTGTAAAGGAACAATTAATATTCCCAGAAATCAATTTCGATAAAGTAAAGAAAATTAGAGGTATGGACATCGTTATTGTTACTACAGCTAAGAGCGATGAAGAAGGTCGTACTTTATTACAATTATTAGGTATGCCTTTTAGAAAGTAGAAAGGAATAATTATGGCAAAAACATCATTAATTGTTAAAAATCATAGAAAACCAAAATATAATGTTCGCAAATATACACGTTGTGAACGTTGTGGTCGTCCTCATGCTGTTATGGGAGACTTTAAACTTTGTCGTTTATGTTTCCGTGAACTAGCTTATAAAGGACAAATCCCTGGCGTTAAAAAAGCTAGCTGGTAATATCATCTAAAAGGAGGAAATTCACATGATGACAGATCCAATTGCAGATATGCTTACACGTATTCGCAATGCTAAAGCAATGCATCATCAAACAGTAGATATGCCAAATTCTAAATTAAAACAAGCTATTCTTGAAGTAATGAAGAATGAAGGCTATATTGTTTCATATAAAGCTACTGAAGGTGTTAAAAGCATACTTACTGTTACATTAAAATATACTGAAAATAATGAAAGTGTAATCAGAGATTTAAAGATTGTTTCTAAACCAGGTTTAAAAGTATATGCTAAAGCAGATGATTTACCTAAGGTTTTAAATGGTCTAGGTATTGCTATCATTTCTACTTCACAAGGAGTAATGACTGATAAGCAAGCACGTAAGTTAAATATCGGTGGCGAAGTTTTAGCTTACGTTTGGTAATAAATTAGGAGGAAAATTAAAATGTCACGTATTGGAAATAAGCCAATTTTACTTCCTGCAGACGTTACTGTTAATGTTGAAAATAGTCACATTAATGTAAAAGGTCCTAAGGGAGAGTTAAGTTTTGATTTCGACGCTAACTTAAACGTTGTTGTTGAAGGAAACGAATTACATGTTAAACGTCCAAATGATACAAAATGGATGAAAACTATTCATGGTACAACAAGAGCTTTAATTCATAATATGGTTGAAGGTGTTTCTAAAGGTTTCACTAAATCATTAGAAATTAACGGTGTTGGTTACCGTGCTGCTTTACAAGGTAATAAAGTTGTATTAACTGTAGGTTATTCTCATACAGTTGAATTACCTATTCCAGCTGGTTTAAAAGTTGAATTACCAAAGAATACAGTTATTAACATTTCTGGTGTTGATAAACAATTAGTTGGTCAATTTGCAGCTGAAATTAGAGAAGTTCGTAAACCTGAACCATATAAAGGTAAAGGTATTAAATATAGCGATGAACATATTCGTCGTAAGGAAGGAAAAACTGCTAAGAAGTAGTTAGAAAGGGGTACTAAATATGATTAATAAAATTTCAAGTAATGTTAGTAGACAAAAACGTCATATGCGTATTCGTCAAACAGTTATTGGTACATTAGCTAAACCACGTCTTTGCGTTTTCCGTTCTAATAAACAAATTTATGCTCAAATTATTGATGATGAAGCAGGTAAGACATTATGTCAAGCATCTTCATTAGAATTAAAAGATTTAAAGAATGGTTCTAATGTTGAAGCTGCTGCTGAAGTTGGTAAATTAGTTGCTAAACGTGCTTTAGAATTAAAAATTTCTAATGTTGTATTTGATCGTGGTGGCTATTTATATCATGGTCGTGTAAAAGCCTTAGCTGATGCTGCTAGAGCAGCTGGCTTAGAGTTCTAAGGAGGTTAACATGCGTCAAGATAAAGAAATTAAAGACGTACAACCTGAATACGAAGAACGTGTTGTTGCTATTAATCGTGTAACAAAGGTTGTAAAAGGCGGTAAAAATATGCGTTTTGCTGCTCTTGTAGTAATCGGAGATCGTAAAGGTCACGTAGGTTTCGGAACTGGTAAGGCAGCCGAAGTACCTGATGCAATAAAGAAAGCAGTTGAAAATGCTAAGAAAAATGTTTTCGCTGTTACAGTTATAAATACTACAATTCCTCACGCTGTTATTGGTCATTATGGAGCTGGTAATGTATTATTAAGACCTGCTGCTCCTGGTACTGGTGTTATTGCCGGTGGTCCAGTTCGTGCTGTAGTTGAACTTGCTGGTATTTCTAATATTTTATCTAAATCATTAGGTTCAAAAACTCCTATCAACGTTATTAGAGCTACCGTTGATGGTTTAAAACAATTAAATTCTGTTGAAGCTGTTGCTGCTAAACGTGGTAAAACAGTGGAAGAAATTTTGAGGTAACAAACATGTATAAAATTACATTAGTTAAAAGTTTAATTGGCCGTAAACCTAACCAAGTTAAGACTGCAAAAGCTCTAGGCTTAACAAAGATTGGTCAATGTGTAGAAAAAGAGGAAAATGAAGCCATTAAAGGTATGATTGTTACCATAGCTCATATGGTAAAAGTTGAAATCAAGTAATAAGGAGGTGCCTCGAAATGTTAAATGAATTAAAACCTGTAGAAGGTGCAAGACACGTTAGAAAGAGAATTGGCCGTGGTATCGGTAGTGGTAATGGTAAAACTGCTGGTAAAGGTAATAAAGGTCAAAATGCTCGTTCTGGCGGCGGTGTAAGACCTGGTTTTGAAGGTGGACAATTACCTTTATTCCAACGTCTTCCTAAAAGAGGTTTCCACAATATAAGTCGTGTTGTATATAGCGTAGTTAATGTGGAAGATTTAAATGTATTTGCTGATAACAGCGTAGTAGATGTTGAAGCATTACAAAAAGCTGGTTTAGTTAAGAAACTAAATGATGGTGTAAAAATTTTAGGGGATGGCAAACTTACAAAGAAACTAACAGTAAAGGCTCACAAGTTTTCAGAAAAAGCAAAAGCTGCAATCGAAGAAGCTGGTGGAACTGTAGAGGTGATGTAAGTTGTTTGAAAAACTAAAAAAGATTTTAAGTAATCGTGAAATACTAAAAAAACTTATTTTCACATTTCTAATTCTTTTGGTATTTAAAATTGGAACTTACATCCCTATCCCAATGGTTGATACCTTAGCTATTACTGAAACAATAAGAAATAATAATTTCTTAACTATTTTAAACGCCTTTTCAGGTGGAGGTTTATCTAATTTTTCAATTTTAGCTTTAGGTATTTCACCATATATTACTTCATCAATTATTATTCAAATGTTACAGGTTGTTATTCCTAAATGGAAGGAATGGTCTGAACAAGGTGAAGTAGGTAAACAAAAATTAAATCGTGTAACTAGATATGTATCTCTAGTTATCGCTTTAATTCAAGGCTTAGCCTTATTATATGGTTTAGGTGCACGTCCTGAGAACATTTTAGTTCCTGATGCCCTACAAAATAAAAATTTGTTCTGGGTTTTCTATATTTACATGGCTTTAGTTATTACAGCCGGTTCATGTTTTACAATGTGGTTAGCTGATTTAATTACTCGTCATGGTATTGGTAATGGTTCATCAATGATTATTGCTGCTGGTATTATTACTTCAGTTCCTGCAATGTTCACAACATTATGGACTAAATATATTGCTGAAGGTGCTGCTAATGCAGTTAATATTACATTATTTATCGTTATCATAGTACTATATATCTTAATGATTTTAGCTGTAGTATTTTTTGAAGGTGCTAAAAGAAGAATCCCATTACAATATGCTAATCGTCAACAAGGTGGACAAAGTGAATTACCTATTAAATTAAATAGTGCTAGTGTAATTCCTGTCATCTTTGCTTCAACTATTTTATCTATACCTTTATCTATCACAGGTATGTTAGGACAAGATAGTACGACAGCAGGTATTTGGATTAATAATATATTCTCATATCAAGAACCAATTGGTATGGCATTATATATTTTGTTAATTTTCTTTTTCTCATTCTTCTATGCTTTTATGGTTGTAGATCCTGAAAAAATTAGTGATAATTTAGATAAGCAAGGAGCTTATATTCCAGGTTATAGAAGAGGAGAAGACACAAAAAATCAATTAGCTAGAATATTATTTAGAACAACTTTAATAGGTGCTACTTATTTAGCATTAGTTGCTTTAGTTCCTATTATTGTTTCTCTATCATTTGGCTTTACAGCTACTGAAGCTTCAACTATTACAATTGGTGGTACTTCATTAATTATCGTAGTTGGTGTTGCTATTGAAACTGCAAATCAATTAGAAACAGCTTCAGAAACAAAAGATTATAAAGGCTTTTTGGAGTAATTTATGAAACTATTAATTATGGGTCGTCCTGGGGCTGGTAAAGGTACTCAGGCAGTAAATATTAGGGAATATTATAATATACCTCATATTTCAACAGGGGATATATTTAGAGCTAACATCAAGGGTCAAACTAAACTTGGTAAAGAAGCTAAAGAATATATGGACAAGGGTTTACTTGTTCCTGATAGTTTAACAATTGACTTAGTTAAAGATAGATTAAGTCAAGAAGATTGTCAAAAGGGTTTCTTACTTGATGGCTTTCCAAGAAATTTAGAACAAGCTAAGGCTTTAGATGATTTCTTAAAAGCTAATAATGATAGTTTAGATGCAGTTTTAGATATTGATGTTAAACCAGAAATATTAATTGACAGAATAGTAGGTCGAAGAGTTTGTCCACAATGTGGAGCTACTTTCCACATTAAAAATAACCCATCAAAAGTTGAAGGTGTATGTGATGTTTGTGGTGCTAAGTTAATTCAAAGAAATGATGATACTTATGCTACAGCTGAAAATAGACTTAAGGTTTATGATGAACAAACTGCTCCACTACTTGATTATTATAAGAATCAACATTTATTAAAAACAGTAAATGGTGATCAAGATTTTGCAAAAGTATTTGAAGATATCAAAAAAGTTTTAACTAAGTAATAATACTATTATTTAGCACATTGTTTTAGTATTATAGGCCGTCCCTTTTAAGGGGCGGTTAGATAAAACTTTGCTTTTGACTTTATTGTCAACTATAACATAGGAGGAAGCATGGCAAAAAAAGATGATGTTATTGAGTTAGAGGGAAAAGTAGTAGATGTATTACCAAATACTCAATTTATTGTAAAATTAGAAAATGATCATCAAGTTTTAGCCCACGTTTCTGGTAAAATCCGCATGAATAACATACGCATTTTACCAGGTGACAAAGTAACAGTTGAATTGTCAACTTACGATTTAACACGTGGAAGAATCACTTATAGACATAAGTAAAATAACGGAGGTAAATAAAA
This sequence comes from uncultured Acholeplasmatales bacterium, assembly GCA_944324705.1. Lineage (GTDB taxonomy): Bacteria > Bacillota_I > Bacilli_A > Acholeplasmatales > Anaeroplasmataceae > CALUXS01. The sequence goes on along the minus strand of CALUXI010000014.1, from coordinate 18,108 downwards.
TGAAAGTTAGACCATCAGTTAAACCAATGTGCGATAAATGTAAAGTAATCAAACGCAAAGGACGCGTTATGGTTATTTGCGAAAATCCAAAACATAAACAAAGACAAGGATAATTATAGGAGGATTAGATTATGGCACGTATTGCAGGTGTAGATATTCCAAATGAAAAACGCGTTGTTATATCATTACAATACATTTATGGTATTGGCCCAACAACTGCGAAAAATATCTTAAAAGATGCTAATGTATCAGAAGATACAAGAGTTAAAAATTTATCAGAAGATGAATTAACTCGTATTAGAGCTCAAATCTCTAAATATAAAATTGAAGGTGAACTTCGTAGAGAAGTAGCTTTAAATATTAAAAGATTAATGGAAATTGGTTGTTACCGCGGTTTAAGACATCGTAAAGGTCTTCCAGTTCGTGGTCAAAATACACGTAATAATGCTCGTACTCGTAAGGGTCCAGCACGTACTATCGCAAATAAAAAGAAATAAGGAGGATTAATTTATGGCACGTAAAGTTACAAAACGTCGTGTAAAGAGAAACTGCCCTGTTGGTGTTGCTCATATTCACGCAAGTTTTAATAATACAATAGTTACAATTACTGATCCTGCTGGTAACGTTATTGCATGGAGCAGTGCTGGTGCATTAGGTTTTAAAGGAAGTCGTAAATCTACAGCTTTCGCTGCTCAATCAGCTAGTGAAGCTGCAGCTAAATCAGCTTTAGATCAAGGTGTAGTAAAAGTAGAAGTATCAGTTAAAGGTCCAGGTCAAGGACGTGATGCTGCTATTCGTTCACTTGAAGTTGCTGGTCTTGAAATTACATCTATTAAAGATTGTACACCAGTTCCACATAACGGATGTCGTCCACCAAAACGTCCTCGTGGTTAATAATATTTTTTTATAGAAACGAGGTCCCATTATGAAAGAATTAAAATTTGAAAAACCAAAAGCTATAGTTACGTACCTTTCAGATGATAAATCACAAGGTACATTTGAAATAGCACCATTAGAAAGAGGCTTCGGTCTTACTATTGGTAATGCCTTGAGAAGAATAATGTTATCTTCTTTACCAGGTACAGCTTTTGTTAGTGCTAAAATCGAAGGCATTCAACATGAGTTTGAAAATTTATCTGGCGTGATTGAGGATGTCATCACTATTATTTTAAATTTAAAACGTGTTGTTTTAAAAACTGAATCAGAAGACCCTAATTTTGAAACTATATTAGAAATTAATAAGGGTGAAGGTGAAGTTACAGCTGGAGATATCATTCATGATTTAGATGTTACAGTTGTAAATCCAGAACAACATATTTGTACAGTTGCTGCTGGTGGTAGTGTTAATATGTTCTTAAAGGTTCGTCGTGGTGTTGGTTATGTTAGTGCTGACAAAAACAAACAATATGTTTCAGATGAATCTACTATTGCTATTGACTCTATATATACTCCAGTTACAAATGTATCTTATAATGTTGATAAAGATATTGTTGATAATGATGCTTCATTTGATAAATTAACAGTTAATGTTACAACTAATGGTTCAATTTCAGCCACTGATGCTATTGGTGTTGCTGCAAAAATGATGATTGAACATTTAGAAGTAATTGTTGACGAAATATCAGAACAAGCTAAGATGAATAGCTATATGATTGAAGCTGAAGTAGATACAACTAATTCAAAGATGGAAAAAACTATCGAAGATTTAGATTTATCTGTTCGTTCATATAACTGTTTAAGAAGAGCTGCTATCAACACTGTTGCTGATTTAATTACTAAAACAGAAGAAGATATGATGAAAGTTCGTAATTTAGGACGTAAATCATTAAAAGAAATCAAAGAAAAACTAGAACAATTAGGTTTAAGTTTTCGTAAAGACTAATTAAGGAGGATACAACATGGCTTATTCTAGACTACGTCGTAGCAGTTCACAAAGAAAAGCTTTACTTCGTGATTTAATTACAGATTTAATCTTAAATGGTAAGATTGAAACTACTGAAACTAAAGCTAAAGAATTAAAAAGATTAGCTGATAAAATGGTAACATTAGGTAAAACTAATACATTACATTCACGTAGACAAGCTGCTACTTTAATTCGTTTTGAAAAAGATAATGAAGGTAAATATGCTATTCAAAAATTATTTGATGAAATAGCACCTAAATTTACAAATCGTAATGGTGGCTATACAAGAGTTATCAAGACAGGTTTCCGTCGTGGTGACGCTGCTCCTATGGCTATTATTGAATGGGTTGAATAATATGATTAAGCTGCATTTAGCAGCTTTTTCTTTTTGTTTAAAACTCTATTATTATGCGATAATTTATAGTATAATTAATTGAAATTATTAGATTGTAGGGATAACATGAACAAAGAAAATAAATTAATAATTACACAAAAATTTAAAGTTAAAAGAAGTACAGAATTATTAACTTTTTTATTAGAAAAATTAAATACATCAAGAAATAATGTTAAACATTTATTAAGTAATAAACAAGTATTAGTTAATGGAAATCAAGTAAGCCAATTTAATTTCCCTTTAGCTAATGAAGATGAGGTTAGTATTACAAAACATCCAGTTTTATCAAATAGTATAAAGGCACAAATAAAAGTGAAAAAACCTAAAATTAATATTATTTATGAAGATGAAGATTTTATAGCTATAGATAAACCAGCCGGATTACTTGCTGTAGCTAGTGATAAAGAACTAGTTGATACAGCTTATAATCAAGTATTTGAATATTTAAAAGTTAAGAATAAAAGGCCATATGTAATACATAGAATAGATAAAGAAACATCAGGTGTTTTAGTTTTTACTACCAATCCTAAATTGCAATCTAGACTTAGATTAGATTGGAATAAGTATGTAAAGTATCGGGGTTATGTAGCAATTTGTGAAGGGCATTTAGAAAAAAAAGAAGGAACTTTAAAAAATTATCTAGCAAATAATGAATATAATTTAGTTTATGTGTCTAATAATAAACAAGATCAACTAGCTATTACTAATTATAAAGTTATTAAAGAAAATAAAACTATGTCATTATTAGATATTAATATTGATACAGGCAGGAAAAATCAAATTAGGGTTCAATTAGCCCATTTAGGTCATCCTATTATTGGTGATGAAAAATATGGTCATAAAGAAACATTTAAAAGATTGGGATTACATGCTAATAAATTAGTATTTATTAACCCCTATAATCATAAAGAAATTAGTATTGTTGCAAATATTCCTAGTTCATTTTATACTTTGTTTAAATAACATCTAAGGTTTATATAGTGAACCCCATAAGTTGGACCAAGTAAAATTGGAAAGACTTATAGGGTTTTATTTATGAAATTAATATTGTTATTAATTAAAAAGTGATATATACTAAAAATAGATATATGGCATTTATATAAAACAATTGATTATTTAGATTAAAAAGGGGTGAAGTAGATAAAAGTTATGTTGTACTCATAACAATAAAAATAATTTTAGGAAGGAGTATATAATTAAAAAGTACAATTTGATTATATTATTAAAAACATGAAAAAAATTATTGTTTTTTTAAGTATAATATTATTATCATTAACTAGTTGTTCTTATTTAGTAGAAACAATTTATGATGGTGCTAGTATTACAGAATTAAATGAAATTGCTGACTATCATTTTACGGCTTTAGTAGAGGAAAAGACAGATTCAAAAGTTGAAATGCAAAATGGTATACCATATAAATTTGATTATTATAGATTAAAAATAAAAGAAAATTATAAAGGTGAAACAAGTGATGAGGTAACTATTAGGTATGCTATATCTGTCAAAGGAACTAGTGATTTAATTATAGGAGAAATATATCATTTCTATTGTTCAAAAACAGATGATATTTATAAAATTGATTCACCTAATGCCCAATGTTATTCTTTAGAAGAATATGAAACTGAATTAGAAGAGGTTGTCTAGTTTTAGGCAATCTTTTTATTTATCTTTAAAAAAAACTCGAATTGTGCTAAAATAACTTATATTGATTATTGGGGGTGCTGTTATGACAGATTTAGAGATTGCACAAAGTGTTAAAGCTTTAAATATTAAAGATATTGCTAAAAAATTAGATATTAATGAAGATTTATTAATGTGTTATGGTAATGATAAAGCTAAATTAAGTTTAGATTTATTAAATAAAGAAACTAAAGGAAAACTTATTTTAGTGACTGCTATATCACCAACACCAGCAGGTGAAGGTAAATCTACAACTACAATTGGTTTGGCTGATGCTTTAACCAAGTTAAACAAAAAAACTTGTGTATGTTTAAGAGAACCAAGTTTAGGTCCAGTATTTGGAGTTAAAGGCGGGGCTTGTGGCGGTGGTTATGCCCAAGTTATTCCGATGGAAGATATTAACTTACATTTTACTGGTGACTTACATGCTATCACAACAGCAAATAATTTAATATGTGCTATTATAGATAATCATATTTATCAAGGTAATAGTTTGGGAATTGATCCAACTAGAATTATGATTCATAGAGTTCTTGATATGAATGACAGAGCTTTAAGAAATATTGTAATTGGTTTAGGTGGTTCAACTAATGGAATACCTAGAGAAGATCATTTTGATATAACAGTAGCTAGTGAAGTTATGGCCATTTTATGTTTAGCTAGAGATAGCGAAGATTTTAAAGAAAAAATCAATAATATGCTAGTTGCTTATACATATGATAAAAAGCCAGTAACAGTTAGAGATTTAGGTTGTGCTGGGGCTATTTGTGTAGTAATGAAGGACGCATTAAAGCCTAATTTAGTTCAAACTTTAGAACATACACCGGCTATTATTCATGGAGGTCCTTTTGCTAATATAGCTCATGGTTGTAATAGTTTGATTGCGACTAAAATTGGACTTAATTTGGCTGATTATGTAGTAACTGAGGCTGGTTTTGGTGCTGATTTAGGGGCAGAAAAATTCTTTGATATTAAATGTCGAGTAGGTAATTTAAAACCAAATGCAGTGGTTGTAGTTGCTACTATTAGAGCTTTAAAAATGCATGGTGGGGTTTTAAAGGAAGACTTAAAAGAATCAAATGTTGAAGCTTTAAAATTAGGTCTAGCTAATTTAAAACAACATTGTGAAAATATTAAAAAATTTAATTTACCTTTTGTAATTGCTATTAATAAATTTGCTAGTGATAGTGAAGAAGAAATTCAAGCTTTAGAAGAATTTGCTAAAGAAAATGATTATCAAATTTCTTTATCTGAAGTATTTAGTAAAGGTAGCGATGGCGGTCTTGATTTAGCAAATAAAGTGTTAAAAGCTTGTGAAGAAGAAAATAAATTTAATTATTTATATAATTTAGATTTAACATTAAAACAAAAAATTACAAAAATTTGTAAAGAAATATATCATGCTAAAGAAGTGAATTTCTCACAAACAGCAAAAAATAATTTAAGTAAACTTACTAAATTAGGATATCAAAATTTACCTATATGTATGGCTAAAACTCAATATTCTTTTTCTGATAATCCTAAATTATTAGGGGCACCTAGTGATTTTGGCATAGAAATTAGAGATGTTTTACCCGCTGTTGGGGCTGGTTTCATCGTTTGTTTATGCGGTGAAATAATGCGTATGCCTGGTTTACCAAAAGAACCGGCAGCTATGAATATGGATTTAAATAATGGGTCTATTAAAGGATTATTTTAAGGGGGTTCTTCATGAAAAAATATGGTTATCAATTAACAGATAAAATGATTATAATGAACTTTACTGAAGTTTATTGTAAGAGTGTGACAGAAGTTTTAAATAGTGATTCTTTTAAGAATATTTTAAATAGTTTTATTAATCATTCTAAAAAACATGATAAAACTAATATTATTAAAATTATTGAATTATTATCTAATCCATTAGAAGATTTAGTTGATTTGTTCCGTTTACTTCATGCTTTTGATTATGAAGAAGTTAAACATATTAACCCTAAATATGAAAGAGTTTTGTTAGAACGTGGTAATTTATATTTCTTTGTTGAAGAATTCTATGACTATTGGCGTAAATTAGAACGTTATAGTTATATTGTGGCAAAGAAAGTAGAAGGTGGTGTACAAAGTGGTATCTTTATGGCTACTAATCAAACTTTTACTGAGGTCATTTTAAAAACATATCGTTCTATTTCAGAAAAAATAGCTGGTCATAAATTTTTAGTTTACCGTCAACTTCCAGCAGGTATTAATGCGGCATTATTAATTAATTATTATCCTTGGGCTAAAGAAGATTCTCTTTATAATATATTTAATGATATTCCTCAAATTGAATCTGTTTTAATTAGACCTCCATTTATTTCCTATACTAAAAAGAATAAAAGGACAGGGGTATACCCAATTAGTAAGGTTAATCCTTTAAATGATGTAAAATTAAATGTTAATGATTATTTATGTTACCCTATTTATGTTGGTAGTGCTTTAGCTTATGTTTATTTCCATAAACATTTTATGACTCATGGTATAACATTATCTAATTTATTTGAAGCAGCTGATCTTTCAACTGTTAAGAATAAAAAACCGGAATTACTTTATTTATTTGGATATGGAAAAAATGAATCTACGTATTATTATGATGAGAAAGAAAATATTTATGTTGGTATAGCTCCGCTAAGTGATGATGTTGATTATTTTGGTTATATGAAGAAAATGTTATTAACTTTATATAATACAAAAATGATTAAAGAAGGACATTTACCTATTCATGGTGCTTGTGTTAATATTTCTTTAAAAAATGGTATCACTAAAAATGTTGTAATTATTGGTGATAGTGGAGCAGGTAAATCTGAAACTTTAGAAGCATTATCAAGTGTAGCTGGTGATGAAATTACAGCTATGACTACTATTTTTGATGATATGGGAACATTTAAAATAGTTGATGGACATATTAAAGCCTATGGTACAGAAATTGGAGCTTTTGTGCGTTTAGATGATATGTCTAGTGATTATGCATATAAAGAAATGGATAGAGCAATATTCTTAAATCCAGATAAAATAAATTCACGTTTAGTTGTTCCTGTAACTCCTTATCAAATAATTATGCGAGGATATGATGTTGATATGGTATTATACGCTAATAATTATGAAGATAAGAAAGAATTACAAGTATTTAATAATAAAGAAGAAGCTTTAGAAGTATTTATTGCTGGGGCTAGAATGGCTAAAGGAACAACTGGAGAAGTTGGGTTAACTAAATCATTCTTTGCTAACCCATTTGGTCCTGTACAAATGGAGACAGAAACTAGAAAAATTTTAGATATTATGTTTGATAAATTATTTAAAGATCATATTTTAGTAGGTCAAATGTATACTAGATTAGCTTTACCTGGTTATGAACAAGAAGGACCAAAAGAAATGGCAGAAATTTTATTAAATATAATAGAGGGGTAAATTATGGTTGGCGTAGTAATGGGTTCTATCTCAGATTATGAAGTAATGAAAGATGCTTGCAATGTATTAGAAGAATTTGGAATTCCTTATGAGAAAAAAATTGTTTCAGCTCATAGAACTCCAGATTTATTAGTTGAATATGCTAAAACTGCTAAAACTAGAAATATAGAGGTTATAATTGCCGGTGCTGGTGGTGCGGCTCATTTACCTGGTATGCTTGCAGCTAACACGATTGTACCAGTTATTGGGGTCCCAGTTAAATCAAGAGCTTTAAATGGTTTGGATTCTTTACTATCTATTGTTCAAATGCCAGCTGGGGTTCCGGTTTTAACGGTAGCCATTAATGGTGCTAAGAATGCAGCTTTAAGTGCTATTTCTATCTTAGCTATCAACAATAAAGAAATAGCTTCTAAACTAGAAGAATTCAGAAATAAACAAACAGAAACTGTTTTAAATACTAATTTAGATTAAAGGTTTTAAACCTTTTTTCTTTTTTTCTTGTTTATAAGTAATTTATAAATTAAAATATAAGCAGGAGGAATGATTAATTTGAAGTATAAATGTACAATATGTGGCTACATTTATGATGAAGATGTAGAAAAAGTTTTATTTAAAGATTTAGCAAATGATTGGGCTTGTCCGGCTTGTGGAGCACCTAAAGATTTGTTTGAACCTTTAGAAGAAAAAACTGTGGAAATTAATGAAATAGAAAGTGCTAATGATATGGAAGAATTTAGTTATCTTGAGTTAGCAGCTATATTTTCTAATTTAGCTAGAGGTTCTGAAAAACAATATAAAACGGCTTGGCAACAAGGTTTTAATGATTTAGCGAACTATTTTACAAACAAAGCTGAAAAAGAAAATACGGACAATATAGCCCTATTAGAACTTTTAAAAGAGGATATGACTAAATACTATCCTAGTTTAATGTCAGAAGCTAAAGACAAGGGCGATAGAGGTATTCTAAGAGCTCTAACTTGGGGTGAAAAAGTAACTAATATGTCTAAGAATTTGTTAGAACGTTATTTAAAAGAAGGACCAAGCTTTTTAGAAGATAAAAAAATTTATGTCTGTTCAATTTGTGGATTTATTTATGTTGGTAATAATTTACCTAATATTTGTCCGGTATGCAAAGTTCCTAGCTTTAAATTTGTAGAAATTAAGGAGGACTTAAAATGAAACAAAAGTATGCAGTTCGTAATTTAAACTTATGTACAAAAGATTGTTTATGTTTATATGTTTGTCCTACCGGAGCAAGTGATACAGAAAATAGTATAATAGATGTTGATAAATGTATTGGTTGTGGAGCTTGTGCTGATGCTTGTCCGAGTAAGGCTATATCTTTAGTTCCAGTTAATTACCCTAAACAACAAGTTCATAATAATGAGTTAGTTAATAAAGCTCGTAATTTAACTAAAAATAAAGCTAGGGAAGAAAATATAGCAAGTAATGACAAATCTAAATTATTAGTTGCTATTAATAAATCAATGCGTTTAGTAAATGAAGACTTATTTAGAGAATCAGGTTATATGTTACCACAAAGTAAAAATACTCATGATTTATTAAAAGAAATTAATAATGATATAGCTAAAGAATTATTAAAAATTGAACAAAATGATTAATTTTAAACAAAAAATAATATTAAATTAGGTGGCTTTTTAGCTACCTTTTTTCATTAACTAGATTTTTGTAGCTATTTATATCATATTTTGCTATAATTTTAGGCAAAGGAGTTGAAACTAATGGAAGATATTTTAGTGGTAAATAATTTAAGAAAAACTTTTAAATTATCACGTAAACAAAAGAAATTAGAAAAAACTAATAATGATATTAAAGTAGCAGTAGATAATATTAGTTTTAATGTTCATAAAGGGGAAATTTATGGATTATTGGGGCCTAATGGTGCTGGTAAAACTACAACACTTAGAATGCTATCTACTTTGATAAAACCTGAAGATGGAGATGCAATAGTAGATGGTTTTAGTATTGTCAAAGAACCAGATAAAGTTAGACAAAAAATAGGTTTTTTAACAAGTGAATTAAAATTAGAAGATTTCTTTACCCCAAATTATTTATTTGATTTTTTTGCCAGATTACATAATATTGATGAAGAAACTATTAAAAAAAGAAAAGAAGAATTATTTAGTAAATTTGGTATTAATGAATTTAAAGAAGTAAAAGTGGCAGATCTATCTACAGGTATGAAACAAAAGGTAAGTATTGTTATTGCGATATGTCATGATCCTAGCATAGTAATATTTGATGAACCTACTAATGGTCTAGATGTCTTAACAGCTAAGGTAGTTACTGACTATTTAGTTGATTTAAGGAATGAAGGTAAAACTATTATTTTATCTACTCATATTTTTTCGCTTGTAGAAAAATTGTGTGATAGAGTTGGTATCATCATAAATGGTAAATTAGTTGTATCTGATGATGTAAAAAAGATATGTAACGGTAGACAATTAGAAGATGTTTTCTTTGATATTTATAAGGATACTGTGGAGGGAGAACAATGAAAGATATATTAACAATAATTAAAAAAGAATTAACTCGTTTCTTTACGGACTATAGAATGTTAGGGGCAATGATAATTCCTGGTATTTTAATTTATGTAATTTATAGTTTTTTAGGCCCTGCTATAAACTCTAATATGAGTACTAGTAAAGATTATAAGTATCAAGTTTATGTTATTAATAAAGATGAAACGATTATTAGTAGTTTAGAGGAAGCTTTTAAAGTAGCAGAATATAATGTAGAAATATTAGAAGCTACAGACTTAGGATTAATTGAGGATGCAGTAGCTAATGAAAATACTGATTTAATTATCGAGTTTAATAATGATACAACACCTATTAGTATTAATTTATATTACAATTCAGCTAGAACAGAATCACAAACAATTTATAGCTTTACAACAGGATTTTTAAATAGTATACAAGTGGATCCTGTTGACTATAAATTTACATATACACCTAATGATTTAGCAAGTGAAGAACAAATTAGTTCAAGCATAATTTCTATGTTATTACCATTCTTAATAATGATTTTCTTATGTACTGGTGTTATGTCAGTAGCCCCAGAAAGTATAGCTGGTGAAAAAGATAGAGGAACTATCGCAACCCTACTTGTTACGCCACTAAAAAGAACTGATTTAGCAATAGGTAAAATTATTAGTTTAAGTATTATTTCCTTAGTTGGAGGTATATCAAGTTTTATTGGAACTATTTTATCTTTACCTAAATTAACTAATTCAGGTAGTATGCAGTTATTTTATTCAGCATTAGATTATGTATATCTTTTATTAATTATTATTTCTGTTTTATTTTTCTTTGTTGGTATTTATAGTATTTGTAGTGCAATGGCTAAAAGTGTCAAAGAAGCCTCAGCTTATTCAACACCTATTATGATTTTGGTAATGATTGTAGCAGTTTTATCAATGTTTGGTAATGCCCCTACTGATAATCTTGGTATTTATTTTATACCAGTTTATAATAGTGCTATAGCTATGTCTGGTATTTTAGCACTAGATATTAATATTGCTGGAGTTGTGATATCTATAGTATCTAATATAGTTTATTCAATAGTATTTGCGGTAATATTAGGTAAGATGTTTAATTCTGAAAAAGTAATGTTTAATAAATAAAATGAAATATTTTGTTAGTTCAGATATTCATGGCTATTATACTTATTGGCAAGAAGCTTTAAAAGAAAATAACTTTGATATTAATAATAAAGAACATAAAATAATAATTTGTGGGGACTTATTTGATAGAGGAGAAGAACCCAAAGAAATAATAGATTTTGTTTTAAAGAATCAAGATAAAATTATCTTAATTGAAGGTAATCACGAAGACTTAATGCACGATATGATTTTAAGAGGTTACCCTAGTAATTCAGACTTACATAATAAAACTTTTGATACATTAGTTAAACTTGGTTATGATGAAACTAAACGCATGAAAGAAGTAGCTAAAGAATCAGGCTTAATGGCTGTCTTAGATTTATATCAAGATTATTACGAAACTAGTAAATATATCTTTACCCATTCTTGGATACCTACTGAAATAGACGGAACATATGACAATAATTGGCGTAATACAAGTTATAGTAGTAGACTTAGATCAAGATGGGTAAACCCCTTAGACTATTATTTAAGGAAAGTCTTTGAACCTAATAAAACCATAGTGTCAGGCCACTGGCATGTCTCAGCTTTTCATGCCTATTTTAACCCCGATAAATATAGTGAGTTCGGACCTAAAGCTAACTATAGTCCTTTCATAACTAAAGGATTTATTGGTTTAGATGCCTGTACAATTTTTAGTAAAAAAGTTAATTGTATAGTATTAGAAGATACCTAGGAAACTAGGTATTTTTTTGTATAAAATTACTACTAATCTAGAAAATGTTGGGAATGTCAACGTGCAATTGATTATTAATAATTATGGCTATATTAGGCCGTATTTAAGCGTAATGATATATGAAATAATCCATATTAGTTATGAATATTCATCTATAATTAAATAATAATACAATATCTTTAATTAATCTGAGGTGCACTACAGATAGCACTACACACATAACACACACTAATTAAAAAAGTTGACAAATCTATGGGGGGGGGTTATAATTACAATTGAGAAAGCATTTTCATATAGTTTTCTAGAAAGGAGTATTTAAACTTATGAAGAGAAAATTTTTATTAGGTGGACTTGTAATGTTTGGATTAGTAGCTATTATAAGTACAACTTTTGCTGCTTTTATCGTTGGTAATAAAGATGGTATGAAAGATGAAGTAGATGGTGGAAGCATTACTATGGGGGATGTAACTTCAAATATAGTTAAAGTAGAAGCTAGTTTAACAGATGCTAAGATTAAATTTGATGCTGCTGAAGGTGATACTGAAGGCGATGTAACAGTTTCTAATTATGATGGTGATTATACAGCTACAGTGGAAATTAAAATAACTGGTGAAGGATGGTCAAGTGTAGTTATTACAACTGCCCTAGTTGGTGAAGATACTGATGAATTAATTAAATTACCAGAAGAAATTACAGTTAATAAGGCTAATGCTGGAACAGCTTCAGGAGGAGTTTATACTATTACTAAAGATTTAACATTTGCTTGGAATGATAGATTTAATGTAGATGGTTCAGAAGTAAACCCTTCATATTGGTTAGATAGTGCTTCTAATACTGAATACACTAATCCTCAAAAAAAGCTTGATATTCTAAGACAATGGAAGACAACCATTGATGGTTATAAATTTAAGGTTAATGTAGTTGTTAATCCAGCTGAATAATTATGTTAATAGTATTAATTATAATACTAGTTCTAATAATATTATTATTTGCAATTTATTTAATTTATAGTTATAAGAAAATAATTAAAGACATAAATTTAGGTGAGTTAGATATTGATATAATTTATGATTATATATCTCATAATAAAGAAAAAAATACTTTATTTAAAGTTATATCATTGATTGGTAAGGGGACTATAGATATTGTATTTATAGCCCTTTTTATTATATTTATCTTTAGTTTAATATCTAAGATATCTAATACCTATAATATGCCTTATCAAATATTAGTAGTAGCTAGTAATTCAATGTCTTATAAGAATGAAGAAAATATTTATTTAGAAAATATAAATAATCAATTTAATAAATATGATTTAATTGTTATAAAAACTAATCAAGAAATTAATTTATATGATGTTGTTTGTTATAAAAAAGATAATAAATTAATAATTCATAGAGTTATAGAGATTAAAGATAATGGTTATATTACTAGAGGAGATGCTAATAATATTAGTGATGAGTTTGTTAATAGCAATGATATTATAGGCGTATATAATAATGTTAGAATACCATATTTAGGTTATATAGTTTTTTATTTACAATCTAGTTATGGTATATCGGCAGTAGTCTTTATTTATATATTATTAATTATTTATTCTATATATGATAGTAAAGTTAAAAAAATAAGATTAAAAAGATTTAAAGAAGTTTATAAGAATGAATTATTATTAAGTAATTCTATTTATAAGTTAGAAATAAATAATAATACTTTTAGTCTATATAAAAATAATAAAATTATAGATTCAGGTAAGTTTAAAACAGGTGAGTTATGAAACTAAAAATTTCGAGAAATAAAATTATTATATTGTGTATTACATTAATATTTGGCTTTATGACACTATTTTCTGCATTATCTATAGATGCTAATTATATAATGTTTAAAGAAAAAAATCCAATAGCTTTATTAGCTAAGGCTATAGGTTTTAATGAAATCAAACCTGTTAGTCAAATGTGGGTAATGTTGACTTTTTTTGTCATTTGGTTAATTATTTTTGTCTTTAGTGTTTGTTTTGTAGATTCATATGCTAGATCTAAAGAAGAATCTCCTTATAGTACAAAATATTTATTTACTTATGGAGTCATATTATTAATATGTTTAGTATTATCGTTTGGAGTATCTTCTTTATTTTATATTCCGGATAATTTTGATATTTATGGTTTATCATTAGCTTTTGTTTTTGAATCTATTTTATTTGGTCTATTGATAACTGTATTTTTGGGCTTAATTTGTTTTGTAGTGGTTGGTTTATTTATAAATATTAAAAATTATCATAAACCATTATTTAATATTACAGAAAATAATAGTATTGCAGAACCTAAAATGGAACAAAGTTTAGCTACAACCTTTAATACTACAGAAAATGATAAAGTTCTATCAACAAGTTCAAATGTGGTTTCTACTGTAAGTGTTGGTAATAACTTAAAAGAAAAAGAAGAATTATTTAAAGGCTTAACTAAAATTGATAAAGCTTATTTAAATAGTGGTAATTTAAATTTAGACTCTACAAGCTTATCTTTAAAAAAAATATGTTCTAATTTACAAATATATTTAGCTAATACCTGTAGTTTATATTATGATATAGCTAATTTAAGAGCTTTCATTGCTGGTCTTGCTGCCTCTAATTTAATTATTTTAGAAGGTATATCTGGTACTGGTAAATCTTCATTACCAAGATATTTTGCGAAATTTATTGGTGAAGATGCTTATTTCGAGGCTATTCAGGCAACTTATAGAGACAAATCTAATTTATTAGGTTATTATAATGAATTTACTAATACTTATATGGAAACAGATTTCTTAAAATCATTATATAAAGCATCTATTTACCCTAATCATTTAAACTTTTTAGTTTTAGATGAAATGAATATTAGTAGAGTTGAGTATTATTTTGCTGACTTCTTATCAGTTTTAGAATACCCTGAAGATGAAAGATATATTAGAATAATGGAAATACCGGATGGTTATGATGCTCCTAGTAATTTAAAAGATGGTTTATTAACTATTACTCCTAATAATTATTTTATAGGAACATGTAATAAAGATGACTCAACTTATACTTTAACAGATAAAGTTATTGATAGAGCTATAGTTATTAATTTTAATGAACATGAGGATAAATTAGACTTTAATAAAGAAGTAGATCCAATTATTTTAACTTATCAAGGTTTAAAGGAATTATATATTAATGCCTTAAATAATAATGACTATATACTAAAAGAAAATGATTTAAAAAATATAACGAATTTATTGAAACAAATTAATGATTTGTTTGATATTGTAATAGGTAATCGTATTATTAAACAACTTGAAATATTTATACCAGTTTATAGATCTTGTGGCGGAACTATTGATGAAGCTATTGATTTTATGTTTAAAAATAAGATTTTAAGAAAATTAGAAGGTCATTTTGAATCTTCTTTAAAACAATCTTTAACTAAATTTAAGAAATATTTATTAAATGATTTTAGTTATAAATTAAATGATACTATTTCCTTAATTGATAAATATTTAAATAGATTAATGTGATGATATGAAAAGTTATGAATTAATAAATTTAGATGAATTATTAGATAATATTAATGAAGTAGTTAATCATATAATAAATATTATAAATAAATATGTATTTGCTTTAAAAGAGGAAGAAAAGATTGTTAGAATAGATGAAAAATATAAATATGATGTTAATTTATTAAAAAGAACTCTAAAAGATCCCAAATTGTATATTAGCGATAATGGAAAAATAAAATTAGCTAAAATATATAGTTATGATTTAATAGATAATTTAGATACTTATGAAAATAGGTTTATTAAATATTTAATTAAACAAATATTAATTAATTTAAATATTTTAGAAGGTATATATAGAAATATTAATATTAGTAATGCTTTAAAAGGTAAGTTAGATTTTTCCTATTTTGGTAATTTTAATAATTTAAATACTTTGAAAAGTTTAGATCTTAAATATATCAATAATAATATTAGAAAGATAGCTGATATTAATATTTTATTCAATCAAATAAAAAATAGTAATTATTACAAAAATATTAAAGATGAAGTATTTAATGAAATCTTACTAACTAATATATTTATTAGTGATAAAGATTATAATTATTGTTATAAATTTTATTTAAATAAAGAAGATTATTTTATTAAATTTAAAGAATTATTTATTAACGATTTATTAAGTAATAATGATGTTATAAATAATAATAAAAATGAAATTAAACTTAAAAATAATAGTTTTATTATTGATATTAAAATAATAAACAAAACAATTAATTTAAACATAGAGAATAATAATATTAATCATAATTATAAATTAAATATAGCTAACACTTTTTTACCTTTATTAAATATTACAGGGGATATTATTACTAATGTTCCTTTAATAAATATCAAATCATATAATGATATCTTTAAAACATTAATTTATTTAGTAGAAGAAGATGGGGATAACTGTCCTTATTGTTCTAATATTTTAGAAGAAGATAGTTGTTCTAACTGTGGGCTTAAATTTAACAAAATTAAAATTAATAATAAAAATTATTTATGGCTATATAATTTATTAGCTTTACCTTTAGGTGGTGAATAAAGTGAAAAAAATTATTTTAATTATCATATTACCAATTATTTTATTCTTAACATCATGTAGTGCTTTTGTTGGTGGTGATGATGGGAAGTTAATTGATACGATTACTACTAATTTAAATAGCAATGGAGACACTACAGTTACAATTACTTTCACTGATGGTAGTGATGATGTTACATTTACTATACCTAAAGGTGAACAAGGTAATGATGGTTTAAATGGGGTAGGTATTACAAGTATTGAAGAAAAAGATGGTATCTTGGTCATAACATTTACAGATAATACAGTTAAAGAAATACCTATTGATAAAGAAGAAATAACTAATATTTCTTCAACATATGATGAAAAAACAAGAGAAACTACAATAACAATCAGTACAAATAAAGAAGATTATGAATTTGTAATCAAAGATCCGGTTGGTATTAGTGAAGTAACAAGTACTACAGATGGTAATACAGGTAATGTTGTTATTGAAATAGTATTAACAAATGGTACTAAAAAAGAAATAATAATTCCTAAAGGTGAAAAAGGCGAACCTGGTAAAGGTATAGCAAGTATTGTAGCTGAAGAAAATAATACAGAATATATTTTACATGTTACCTATGATGATGAAGAAGAAACAACTGAGACGTTTATTTTTCAAAAACCACAATCAACAGCTTGGTATAGTGGTGCAGGAGCTCCTAATATGATTACGGGGGCCAAAAATGGTGATTATTATTTTGACACAGCCAATTTTAGATTTTATCGTTATATTAGTACACAAATGAAATGGGAGTTAGTAGCGGATTTAGGAATTACTGGTGAGGCTTGTACAGCTACATTTAATGCGGTAGAGAATGGTGGTAATATAATCTCTGGCAATTCCATTATTGAATGTACTAAAGGTGACTATATTAGTTTAGGAAGTATTCCAATTGCTTATAAAGAAGGTTATAAATTTGTAGGTTGGTACACAGATCCTAATGCTAATACAAATCCGAATGCCGAGAAGTTTACGGATTTGACACCAGTTATGACAAATCTAGTTTTGTATGCATGTTTTGAAGAGGTAATAGAATAATTTAGAAAGGAGTCAAAATGAAGAAATTTGGCGTAATATTAACATTTTTTGTTTGTTTAATTTCAATAATATCAATCAGTTATGCTAGTTTTCTTCTAGATGGTGACTCTAGTATAACAATAGAAACGAGTCCTGTTTCTATAAATACATCAACTTCATCTCTATCAGACCTTAATTTTACTGAAGTAACAAAAGAAAAATCTAAAGGTTTTACTTATGATAGTGAGACTAATTATATAATAACAGATGAAGCTAAAATTGAGTTGACTATGTCAATGAATTTTGAAGGAATGCTAAAAGCTAATAGTCTTGGCTATAGTAGATATTATTTAGAGTTTGATATTACTAATAATTTTAATACTATAAATAACACTCTTTTACCTCAAATTTATTTAAGTTTTGCAAGTAAAACAAGTTATTTTAATGTATCTCGTTCTAATAATAAATTTACGGCAACTATGCCTTTAGCTCAAGAAAGTATATTTGATAATAATTATTTAAATTACATTCTTAATGGTAATGATAGAAAAGATGTGAAGTTAGTTATTGATTTTACAAATTGTATTAATATGACAACTGTTTTAAATAATAAAACTTTTGATATAGAAATTGGTGTACGAAAGCATACTGGTAATATGTCAAGATAGAAAATTTAATAAAAATATGAAAAATTGATAATATTAAGGCAATGCAAAA
>CALUXI010000013.1 GCA_944324705.1 uncultured Acholeplasmatales bacterium | reverse complement strand
CCATAAAAAAAGCCGGTCACTTACTTAATCGAGTAGGTAATCGGCTTTTGTAGCATAACAACTGTAAAACTCAGGTAATTATAATAAAGAATTAAATAATGCATTAATAAGTAGAATTAGTGTTTCATCAGAAACATTAGCTAAAGATGTATCTTATATGAAAAACTTAGCTGAGGATGCAGAAATTAGAAGAAGGAACAATATGTAGCATGTCATTTATATGATGTGCTTTTTTTAGTAAATATGTTATAATAAATTAGGTGGTGATTGATTTGAGAAAAATAGGAATTAGTATAATATTATTAATATTTACATTCTTAATAGGTAGAGGTTATGTAGATGCTAATATGGCAGCACCTATGCCAGATTTATATGCTACAACTATTACTTTTGCTAAAAATAAAGATATAGCTGTTACAAGTGAAGTTTTAGATATACGGATGCAAAATGATTTAGCTGATATTACAGCTACCTATGTTATGAAAAATAAACAAGACTATGAAGTAAGTACACCATCAATGTTTATTTCACCTAACATTTCTGGTAGTTCTATTTCTGTCATTCAAAATGGCAATAGTTTAGAATATCAAACAGAAATTTATTCTATATCATCTGAGGAAGAATTGGATTTAGAAGATTGGCAATTCGTTATTTTAGATGAGGAATTAGACGAATATGGGTTTAAAGTTCAAACTATTAATTTTGATTTAGATTTTAAAGCTAATGAAGAAGCTGAAATTATAGTTAATTATAAATATGCTTTAGGAGGATATCCAAGTCGAACGGATAATTATAAACGTGGAAGTTTAACATATTATTTAACTCCGGCTGCAATGTGGGAAGATTTTGATAATTTGACTATTAACTTATATTTAGATGATAATATGCCAGTTTTAAAATCATCTAATTTAGATTTTGAAAAAATTAGTAGCAAACATTATCGATATGAATCTACTAGTTTACCAAATGAAAATTTAGAAATAGAATTAGGTTTAAATACTTGGCAAAAATTTATTGGTTATTTTAATAGTCCATATCTTATGATGAATTTATTAATGTTAGCTCCATTTATAATTATAGGATTAATAATTCTTGTAGTTGTAATAGTTGTTGTAGTTCATTATATTAAGAAAAAGAAAAAAAGTAAGAAAATAGTAGAAAAAGATGTAGAAAATTCTTGACAAAATCTCAAAAAAACTGTATAATTGACACGTAATAAAAAAGGTGAAAAGCAGAACCCCCGTTCTCGCCTGATCGATTTAGTCGGTAGGCAAAAAGGTCACATTTAAGTTTTTTAATGATGAAATTTAATGGGGCGCTTGACGTCCCTTTTTTATTTGCTAATAAGTGATTATGGAGGTGGAGCACATTAGCACATTAAAAAAACCAGAAGAAATGGTTAATGAAAGTATCAAATTAAAAGAAATGCTTGTCATTACAGACAAGGGAGAAAAATTAGGTCTATTACCGAAGGCTCGCGCAATCGATGAAGCCTATAAGAGAGGACTTGATTTAGTTGTAGTATCGGCTGAATCTAACCCGCCGGTAGCTAAAATGATGGACTATTCTAGATATAGATTTGAACAACAAAAGAAATTAAAAGAAATGAAGAAAAAACAAAAAGTTATAACTGTTCAAGAAATTCAACTTAGTCCAACTATTGAAAAACATGATTTTGACACTAAGGCAAGAAAAGCCCAAACCATTTTGGATAAGGGCAACAAAGTTAAAATTACTTTAAGATTAAAAGGTAGAATGATTGTTCATCAAGAATTAGCTAAAGAAGTAATTCAAAAATTTGTTGACCAGTTGGCTCAAACTTCAACACTTGAAAGCGATATAAAGTTAGATGGTAAATTATTATTTGCCACAATCGCACCAAAAAAACAAAAGGAGAATAATTAACATGCCAAAACAAAAGACACATAGCGGTTTAAAGAAAAGAATTAAAATAACTGCAACTGGCAAGATCAAACGTGGTCATGCCTTTACTGGACATATGAAGACTAACAAAACTCACAAACAAAACCGCAATCTTCATAAACCAGGTTTAGTAGATAAAACTGATGAAAAGCGTATTAAAAGCTTAATCAGTAATATGATGTAGGAGGAAACGAAGATGCCAAGAGTTAAAGGTGGATATGTAGCAAGACGTCGTCGTAAGGCCGTATTAAAGCTTGCTAAAGGTTATTATGGTTCAAAACACACATTATATAAAACAGCTCATGAACAAGTAATGCGTTCATTACAATATGCTTATAGAGATCGTAAAGTTAGAAAAAGAGATTTCCGTAAGTTATGGATTAGCCGTATTAATGCAGCTTGCCGTTTAAATGACATTACTTATTCAGCATTTATTAATGGTTTAAAACATAAAGACGTTATTGTTAATAGAAAGATGTTAGCTGAATTAGCTGTAAATGATGCTAAAGGTTTTGCTGATTTAGTAGCTGTAGCTAAAGAAGGTTTAGCAAATCCAAAAGCTAAAGAAGTTGTTGAACATGTATTTGTTAAATCAGCTCCTAAAGCTGAAAGAACTGCAAATCATGCTAAACATGTAGAAGCTGTTAAACCAGTTGTTAAAGAAGAAGTTAAAAAGGAAGCTAAAATTGAAGTTAAAGAAACTCCAAAAAAAGCTCCTAAAGCTAAATCTGTTGATTATGACAGTATGACATTAGCTGATTTAAAGGCTTTATGTAAAGAAAAGGGTCTTAAAGGCTATTCAACTTTAAAGAAAGCTGAAATTATTGAATTATTAAATAAATAATTTGACAGGACGATTTGTCCTGTTTTTTTTGAACTTTCTAATATTCAAACTCAAAAGGATAATAGTACCATTAATTATCTACTTGACATAAATTATATCCTTTATTTATCTGCAACTAATTATATAAAATTGTTCTTTTTAAAAATCACATACTCCTTATAGTTTAATATAACTAATTATATTCTTTATTTTCTAATGTTTTCTAAACAATTAATTGTGAAACTACTTAAAATATGGTATCATTAAAGTAAGATAATGGAAGTTAAGAATATTAAAAAGAAAGTATTTATATTTTTGAGTTTTATAGTTTGTATTTTTTTTGTTTAACTGTATAGTTGATGCACATAATGATGTATTAAATTATACAAATGGGAATTTGTTAGTTACTTTAGATGATGATTTTAGTCTCTACGGAGGTGAAATTTCAAATGCAGTAATTAATGTATTAGAAGATGTTGGAGTTGAAGATATACAAAGTGTTTTTCATTTAGATGATAGTGCTAGTACAAATGGTGAATACAATCAAATATTAAAAGTAAGACTTAAAAATGGAAATGAAGTCTCTATTGAAGAATTAAGAAAATTAATTGTAGAATAGGGTGATTTATTAACGGAGGTTTAATCTATATGCTAAAAGTAGTTGCATTAAGTTTACTATTACTTGCTTTAAGTGCTTGTAGTGCCAATAGTGATAATGATACGATTGATTTTAATCAAGATTACGGTCATTTTTATGATTTAAGAAAAGAATTTCATTTAGGTAATATTTCTTATGATGACCTCTTAAATATTAGTTATTATAATAATGATGGTACAGACTTAAATTGGGAGTTATTTGATAATTTCATGATAAAAGATATTGGTAGTATTCCTTCAGATATTAATCATAAAATTAAAGTTAGTTTAGCTAATAACATTGCGGAATATAATAATTTAGATTTAGCTTATTATGGGGAATATAATGATTATTATGCTATTAAAGTAAGAGACACGACTAAAACTAATATTAGTTATAGACATATAGGAGGTATAACTTTAGAATATATTGGTAATGAAATTAAGTTATGGCGAGAAAGTAAAGAAGAAAGTTCTCCGAGTGTAGAAGATTATGGTTCTTTTTATAATTTAGAAGAAATATATGATACAGGCAAATTAAGTCGTAATGATTTATTAAATATTGCTTACTATAATAATGATGGTATCTTTTATAATGAAGATAGTTATAATGATTTTAATTTAATTAAGAAAGATTTATTAAATTCGGAAATTGAAAATATGATTAAATCTAGTTATGCAAACACCATAGAAGAATATAATTCTTTAACTATTTATTATTATGGTATGTATAATGATTATTATGCTATTAGGATTGATTCTAGTCTAGAAAACGAGGCCGGTATAGTAGTAACTAAAGTAATTGATGGTATAAATTTAGTTTATAGTGGTAGATTAATTGAGTTATTTAAATTAGATAATTAGGGAAGTCATAAGTTTTATTAAGATTTAATATAAGTATAGTTATTTATAATGTCGTTATGATAAATAAAACAAGAAAAATTATAGTGAAAGAATTCTAGGTAGTGATGTATTTTTTACTAATGAATTTATCTTATTATTTAAATTAATAAACATAATGTTAAGGAAATAAAAATTATATTTTAAATATTAAAAAAGTCTTTATTTATCTCATTTTTAATTAGTTTATACTTGCAAAGAGAAATAAAAAATAGTATGATGTCAACATATTAAAGAAATAATGAGGTTAATAAAATGGAAGATAAAAGAAGTAGAAGACCAGTTCGGGCTAGTAAAGGTGATATTCCAGAAAGTCCTAAATATAAAGTCTTAAAAATTATTTTTAGTATTATTATTGTGGCTTGTTTAGCTTTAGCAATTTGTATGATGATTATAATATTTACAGTTGAACCAGACAAAGTTCCTCCTTTTGTTGACCATTTTGGTGTTGGTTTATCGTTGGCTATGGTAGGGTTAACAGCTATACTTATGACGATTTTAAATAAGTATAATGTAAATTCAAGTGATAGAGGCGATAATGTGATGAAGATTGTAGGAGCTCTATTAATTTTATTTGGAATTGGGACAATTATTTTCTCATACCTCTAAACACTTTACAAAATTTTAAAAATGTGGTATATTTTAGTTGCTAGGAAGAAGCCCGTGGAACCCAAATTATATATTATTTGAGTCTAAGGTTTTATATGTGTTGAATGCTTAAATTTTTAAGAATCCTAATTATATTACCATGAGGACTCTGTCTTTGAAGAAACTTGTTCTTCATGGACTTCCTAGCAACTTTATTTAGGCTTTTATAGCCTTTTTCTTTTTAGAAGTGGTGATTATTTTGCGGGTAGTTGCAGGCAGATTAAGACATAGAATAATTAAAATGACAAATTTAGAAACAACAAGAGAAACACAAGATAGAATTAGAGAGGCTATCTTTAATTCTCTAGGACAAATATATGGTAGTGGATTAGACTTGTTTTGTGGTAGTGGAGCTATGGCGATTGAAGCTTATAGCAGGGGTTTAGATCATGTAGTTATAAATGATTTAAATATTAAAGCTTTAGAAGTTGCTAAGGATAATTTTAAATCTTTGGGCATTAAAGATTATGAAGCATATAATTTAAATTATATAGATTTTTTAAAAAACTATTTAAAACCTTTTGATTATATATTTTTAGATCCTCCCTACGCATTTGTTAATGTATGTGAGATATTGGAACAAATTTTAAATAGTAACGTGGCAAAGACTAAAACTAAAATTATCTTTGAAATGGCTAGTGTTACTAAATATACTTTACCAGAAGGCATAACTTTAATTAAAGAAAAAGTATATGGTAAGAAAAAAGTAGTCTTTATGGAGGTAGATTATGAATAAATTTCCTTTAGAATTAAAAGAATATTTATTAGTTTTAGCTTCATTATTAAAAAAGAAAAAGTTTACAAATACTATTTCTACTTTAGTAATTTGTAATAATGGTAATAAACTACATCCATACATAATAACTTTTGAACCTAAAACTAGTAAAGATCGAGTAAATATTTGTATTTATCCTTCAAACTATGGTTTGATTAGTTATTTTGATAGGCAATTTAATTATTATACTGATGTTTGTGAAGATGAATTTATTAATATTTCTTTTTTATTTGATAATGATCAAGCAATAAGTATTGATTGTGAAACAGCAAGAAGATTAGTTTTATCATTTAGCTTTAAATCTATTTGGTTAGAGGAATTAAATACAATTATTCCTATATTAATTAGTTTATTAGATGATAGAAAAAAAGGTTATAAAAGACAAAATAAATATTATGAATTAGAAATTGATACTATAAATGATACATATAGTTTTGAAACTATAGAAAGAATTCCTTTAATTTATAAAAGAAAAGGCATTAAGGTTGACGAAAATATAATTAAAGAATTAAAGGGTTTAGATAAATCTGGTAGTTATTTATTATATTTGGCTCATTTATCAGATTGTACAGAAATGTATGGCACACCATATTTTAAAACAGTTCTAGGTTATGGTTTTAAGACTGATATATATCAAGAATTATGTGTTTATGATTATAAAAAGAATGATGATATTTGGACATATTTAATTCCTATATTAAAAAAACATAATTTACCAGAATCTCTATATGTGACAGATTTTGATACATATTGTTTATTAAATGCTTATTTAAAAAAGTTGGGTGTAAAAGTTTATTTTAAACGTTATGGTTTTGAACAAAATAAAATGAATTGTGATTTGGCAAATTTTATTAGTAGCTATTTTAAAAATGAAACTCAAATAAATATTCCATTTAGTACTTATTTAAGTAAGACATTAGATTTTATTAGACAGTGTTATTTAGAAGGTTATGATCCAGATTTTAATATTTTAAGTAATAATGAAGATGATTATTATAAATTTATCATAAATAATGATAATAAATTAGAACATAATCTTGTATCTTAACTAAATATTTGTTAAAATTTAGTGATTACAAAAAGAAAAAAGCCTTAATTATAAATCATTATTAGCGACAATGGTTGGTGAAAGCATTGATTGATTTTTTAAGGGAGACAATTCTTAAAAGTAAACGTACCAGGCGTTAACGGTTTGAGAGCTAGAATTATCTAGAATTAAGGTGGCACCGCGGTTATTCGTCCTTAGATTTATATCTAGGGACTTTTTATATATTTAAGGAGGTAAAAGTATGTTAAGCAAACCAAAAGGAACTTATGATGTGTTACCTACAAATAGTAGGGTTTGGGTAAAGTTAGAACAAATTATTCGTAAAGTTTGTGAATTAAGTAATTATTTAGAAATTAGAACACCAATTTTTGAACAATATGAAACATTTCATAGAGATCAAAGTGATAGTTCAGATTTAGTTAATAAAGAAACCTATGATTTTATTGATCGTGGGGATAGAAAAATGACTTTAAGACCTGAAGGGACAGCCGGTTGTGTTAGGGCTTATGTAGAAAATAAATTATATGTTAATAATAAAGTTACGAAGTTATTTTATTTAGGTCCGATGTTTCGTTATGAAAGGCAACAAAAAGGTAGATATCGTCAATTTAGTCAATTTGGTTTAGAGGCATATGGTCCTAAATCAGCTCTATTAGATGTTGATATTATTAGTACAGCTGTTATGTTATTAAAAGCTGTTGGTTTAAGTAAAGTAAGAGTCAGAATTAATACTTTAGGGGATAGTGAATCAAGAGATAATTACCGAAATGTTTTAGTAGATTATTTTAGTAAGCATATCAATGATCTATGTGAAGATTGTAAAGTTAGACTTGAAAAAAATCCTTTAAGAATTTTAGATTGTAAGGTTGATAAAGATAGTGATATCTTAAAGAATGCTCCTTTGATTAGTGATTATTTAAACGAAGCTTCAAAGTTACATTTTAAGCAAGTTTTAAATTTACTAGATGAATTAAAGATTAACTATGTTATTGATAATCATTTAGTAAGAGGACTTGATTATTATTCTGATACAGTATTTGAGATTGAATATGAATCAGATGTTTTGGGTAATCAAAATGTAATTTGTGCTGGTGGTAGATATAATGATTTGGTTAAAGATTTAGGTGGACCTGATATTCCAGGTGTAGGATTGGCGTTTGGAATGGATAGACTATTATTAGCTTTAGAAAATGAAAATATTAACATTGTAAAGCCTAGAGCCTTACATGCTTTCTTGATTACTTTAGGAGAAGAAGCTAAAGAATATGGTCTAGGTTTAATCTATAATTTAAGATTACAAGGTTTTATGTGTGATATGTCTTACGCAAGTTCATCTTTAAAAGCCCAATTTAAAGAAGCGGATCAAAATAATAGTCATTTCACTTTGATTTTAGGTGACAATGAATTAAAGGAAGATAATATTAATGTCAAAAATAATTTAACAGATGAACAGGTAACTATTAAAATTAATGAATTAACAGAGTATATGTTAAAAGAAATAAATAAATGTCATAATTGTGGAGGAAAGTGTCATGAAAAGATGTCAAATTAAAGATTTAAAATTAAATGAAGTTAATAAATTAGCTGGATATATTGAAAATTTAAGAAACAAAAAAACAATGTGTTTCATTGTTTTAAGAGATGTATCTGGCAAATTACAAATAACAATTGAAAAAGAAAAACATCCAGAGTTTAATGAATTATTAGATAAATTAACTATTGATTCAGTAATTGAAGTAGAAGGAAAAGTTATGGAGTCAGAATATGTTAAATTAAATCATATGGAAATGTATCCTGATAAATTAGAAATATTATCAATCGCTGAACCTAGTCCGATTGTAGCTCCTAAAGGTGAAGAAACTAATATTGATTTAAGACTTGATTATCGTTGGATTGATTTAAGAACAGATAAAAATACATTAATGTTTAAAGTACAATCTTATTTCATTAATTCTTGTCGTGAATTTTTAAATAAGAGAGATTTTATTGAAATACATACACCTAAATTAATTGGAGCTGAGTCTGAATCAGGAGCTGGTGTATTTAAAGTAGATTATTTTGATCGTAATGCCTATTTAGCTCAATCACCACAATTTTATAAACAAATGGCAATGGCAGCCGGTTTTGAAAGAATTTATGAATCTGGTCCGGTATTTAGAGCAGAAAAATTTGCTAGCCGTAAACATGCTACAGAATTTACAGGTTTTGATTTAGAATTTTCTTATATTGAATCATATAAAGATGTAATGCATTTAGAAGAAGAAATGTTAACTTATGCTTTAAAAGCAGTCAAAGAAAAATATGGCGAAGAAATTAAGAAGGTTTATGATATTGAAGTAGTTGTTCCGACTTTACCATTCCCTGTTATTGATCTACATGATCTATATGCTGAACTTGAAAAACGTTATGGCTATAAAGTAAGTGAAGAAGAAAAAGGTGATTTGACAACTGAAGGTGAAAGATTATGTCAAAAATTTAGTCTTGAAGCTTATGGACATGAATTCTTATTTGTAACAGGTTATAGTAAAGAAAATAGAGCATTCTATCATATGCGAGATGAACATGGTGTGCCTTGTGGTTATGATTTAATTTGGAAGGGCTGTGAAATAACAACAGGTGCCCAAAGAGAACATCGTTATGAAATATTAAAAGCTCAAGCTGCTGAAAAGGGTTTAGATGAAGATGTTAAGTTTTATTTAGATTTCTTTAAATATGGTTGCCCTCCTCATGGTGGTTTTGGTATTGGGGTAGATAGAATAACTATGTTGTTGTTTAATGAAGGCATTAAGGAGTCTATGTTTATTTTCCGTGGTCCAGATAGACTAAATCCGTAGGTGAAATTATGACAAAACATATATCTTGGGATGAATATTTTATGGGGGTAGCTATTTTATCTAGCTATCGTTCAAAAGACCCATCAACTAAAGTAGGTGCCTGTATTGTTAATGAGGATAAAAGAATAATTGGTATTGGTTATAATGGTTTTCCTTTTGGTTGTTCAGATGATGAATTTCCTTGGGGAAAAGAAGGTAAAGATTTAGATACTAAATATCCTTATGTTGTTCATGCTGAACCTAATGCTATTTTAAATTCAACAACCTCTCTTAAAGGCTCTACATTATATGTTACTTTATTTCCTTGTAATGAATGTGCTAAATTAATTATTCAAAGTGGTATTAAACATATAATTTATATGGATGATAAATATAAAGATAATGATAGTAATATTGCTAGTAGAAGAATGTTTGATGCGGCAGGAGTAACTTATAAACAAATGAAAAAAGTAAATATTATAGTAGGAGGTTATAATGACTAAAAAGAATTTTTTTATAACATTTATAATAATAGCTTTATTAATAATTCTTGATCAAGTAAGCAAAGTTTCAGTTTTAGAAAACTTAAAAATAGCGGGTACTGATATTCCAGTTATTGGTAATTTCTTTGCCATAACTTTAGTTTTTAATAAAGGCGCAGCCTGGGGTATGGGAGATAATTATACCTTAATATTAGCTATAATATCTTTAATAGCTGGTTTAGTTGCCATCTATTTTTCTACAAAAAATGACTTTAGTAAGCGAAAAATTTATTCTATTGCGCTATGCTTAATTGTGGCTGGAGCATACGGAAATATGATTGATCGCTTCCTGACAGTTTTTAAAGTTCTAGATGGTGTTATTGATTTTTTAAGTTTTAACTTTGGAACTTATCAATTCCCGGTCTTCAATGTAGCTGATATGTGTTTAGTTATTGGGGTAATCTTACTTGTTATTGATATTATTTTTTTAGAAGAACGTAGGAAAAAAGATGCCTAGTATTGTAGTTGGGAAAGAACATGTAGGTCTTCGCCTTGATAAATATTTAAGTGAAGTAACTAATAAGACAAGAAGTTACATTAAAGAAAACTTAATTTATTTAAAAGTTAACCAAAAAGAAGTTAAATTAAGTTATATTGTTTTATTAGATGATAAGATTGATTTTGAATTTAAAAAAGAAGAAGTTTTAAATTTAAAACCAGAAAATTTAAATTTAGAGATAGTATATGAAGACAGTGATTTAGCTGTTATTAATAAACCTAAAGGCTTAGTCGTTCACCCGGCACCTGGTCATTATAATGATACTTTAGTATCAGGAATTATGTATCAAATTAAAGATTTAAGTGCAATTAATGGTGTAATAAGACCAGGTATTGTTCATCGTTTAGATAAAGATACATCAGGTTTAATTGTAATTGCGAAAAATGATAAAGCTCATTTAAATTTAGCTAATCAATTAAAAGAACATATAATGTACCGAGAATATCATGCTATAACAATTGGTCAAATTGCTGAAGATAAGGGTAAAATTGTTGCTCCTATTGGCAGAGATAAACAAGAGAGAACCAAAATGGCAGTTGTAAGTGATGGTAAACCGGCTATTACCCATTTTGAAGTTATTAAAAGATTTAAAAATAATACATATATTAGGTGTATTTTAGAAACAGGGCGAACCCATCAAATAAGGGTTCATTTAGCTTATATTAAAAAACCTATTTTGGGTGATCCTTTATATGGACCTAAGAAAGTTTATGGTAATATTGGTCAATATTTACATGCTAAAAAGATAACTTTTAGACACCCAACAACTAATGAGTTGATGACTTTTGAGGTAGATTTACCGGATTATTTTAAAAATGAGTTAAATAATTTAAGTTTATAAAGCCGCATTTGCGGTTTTTTCTTTTGTTTTAGCTAATTTTAAGATATAATAATTAAATAAGAGAGGTGTCAAAAATGCTTAAAATATTATTATTTTTCTTTTGTTTTTTCTTTTTAGTAAGTTGTAATAATAATTCAATTGATGACACTTCTGATAATGAAATAATAGAAAATGATGATAATTTAACTGATTTAGAGAATAATGATCTTAGATTTGAACTTTTAGTAGATAATATAGCTGACACTAATTATGTATTAATTGGTGAAGTAGTAAGTATTAATGTTTTAAGTAAAAATCAAATTACAGGTCTTATTATTAATAATAATTATTATAATTTAGTTAATAACTGTGTTGATTATAAATTGAATAAAGTTGGTTTAAATACTATAAATATTACAAGTTACGTCTATGATGATAATTATTATAATATTAATAAAATTTATGAATATGAAGTAATTGATTTAACTGATTTTAAATTAAATGATCCTATTTATACTATAAATATTGATAGTTTACTTATTGATGCTAGTAATTATGATTTAAATATTCCAATTTATGTTAGTGTTAATACTGATTATGAAAAAATAGTGTATGATGATTTGTTAAAGTCAAATTTAAAAATAGATTTAGCGAATATTCCTACAATTTTTAATCTTTCTTATTATTTAAAATTAAATAATGGTAGTGTTTATCAAATAAAAAGTGATAGTTTAAGTGGTATAATTCCTATTAATGTGAATGCTGTTTCTATTGATAATTTTACTTATAGTTGTAGTGTGACTTCTAATTTCAGTGATGTAGAAGTTATATCTTATGAGATTGGTGGCAAAGAATATTTAGTTGATAGTGCTAATTTTATAATTTCAAAACCTAAGGGTAGTATTTTAGAATATATGGTTAAAATAAATTTTAAATATAAAAATAAAATTTATTTTAGTGAATTAAATATTAGTTTTACTAATAATAATCCTCAAAATTTAAATGTTTTTATTGATACAAGTTATGATGATGAATTACTTTTTGGTTTTAATTGTCAAAGTGATAATGTTACTAAATATGAAGTTCTAATCTATGAAGGAGATAAATTAGTAGATACACTATCAAGTTTTTGGGGCACTTTAAGTTTTAAAAATTATATGTATGATACAGACTATAAATTTATTTATAGAGTTTATTATAAAGATATATTTACATTAGAAGAAAAGTGCCTAGAAACTAGTGGAAACTACCATACTGGAGTTCCTACTACCCAGGAATCTCCTATTAGTTATTATTATGATACTTATAATAATATCATTAATATTAATCCTAACTATAGTTATGATTTGATTAATGTTGAGATTTATTTAGCTAATGAATTGATTATTAGCGAATGTAATAATATTTTTAAAAATTTAAAACCTGGTTATTATACTATAAAAGTAAAATATAAAAATAATGA
The DNA here is from genome assembly GCA_944324705.1 of uncultured Acholeplasmatales bacterium. Classification (GTDB taxonomy): domain Bacteria; phylum Bacillota_I; class Bacilli_A; order Acholeplasmatales; family Anaeroplasmataceae; genus CALUXS01. The sequence continues at coordinate 31,641 of CALUXI010000013.1, read as the reverse complement.
ACTTAGTCACTATCAACCTTTTGAAGGAATAGATGTCTATTATTTAAATATTCCGGAAGAAGATGCTAAATTAGAATTTATTTATGAAAGTACACCAATAGGGATTTCGTATGAATTTAAAAATGTAGTTGAAGGAAGTACATTTACTAATTTCTATTTTGTTATTACGGATAATTATTTGACTTATCGTTATGAAAGTAGTGATTTAAAGGGTATAATTAAAGGCTTAAATCCAGGTCAATATTATAATGTTACATATTATTATAATGTTTATTCAACTTCTGTAACTATAGAAGAATATATTCAATTTAAAACAGAAGAAGAACCAGATGTTATCTGTGATTATTATTTAGAAAATAATATTTTAACTGTTAGTGGGGCAAGTAATATTATAAAAATAGCGGTTTTATGGCATTTAGGAGTAGTAATAGAGCAAACAGAAGGAAATAGTATTACTTGTGATGTTAGTGGTTATAATTATGTAGAGATTAAAATAGAATATACATATACATATTATGATGAGTTATATACTTTTGAAAAGACAATTTATGTAGTTTAAGGGGTGATATACTTGCTGAATGAAAAGATTTTAATTAATCGTTTAAAAAAGAGAGATGATAAAGCTTTTGAGGAAGTTTATTATAAATATGTTGGTTTAGTTAAGTATGTTGCTTTACAGATAATTAAGGATATTGATGAAGTTGAAGATATTTGTCAAACTGTTTTTATTAAGCTGATTGATAATATTGATAATTTTAGGGGAGGAAATTTAAAATATTATTTATTACAAATTGCTAAAAACGAGGCGAGATTAATTTTAAGAAAGAAACAATATGAAAACAAATACATAGAAGAACAAAAGTATTTAGAAAATAAATTACCAATTGCCAATGAAGTTTGGGAAAGTGTTAGTAAAGTATTAAATTCAGAAGAATTATATATCTTTATGTTGCATTTTATTTATAATTTTAATTTTAAAGATATTGCTAAAGAATTAAATAAGGGTAAAACAACCTGTTATAATATTTATAAAAATGCCTTAAATAAAGTAAAAAATTATTTGAAGGGAGATGAAAAAAATGAAGCTTAAAGATTTAAAGAAAACTTACTTAAATGAAGTTAGTAATAAAGAAGAATTAAAGAATATTAAAAATCAAATAAATCTTAAAAAACGTCTTCATTTTGGTCAAATATTCCCATATATTTTTAGTACAATTTCTGTTATTGTAATAGTTATATTACTTTGTATAATTTTTATTGATACGGCTAAGGTTACCTTTTTATCTCTTGCGGCTAGCAGTAAAGTTAAACAGGAAATGAGTTTAAATGTTAAAGAAACAAATAATCAAGTTACGGATTTTGATTATTATTTTACTCCAGATGAGGAAATTGTTTTAAGTATTGAATTAGCTAATCCTGATCAATATGAAATCTTATCAGTTGAAATCAATAATATTAAGTTTACTAGTTATCAATTTGATAGTGGTTCAGACATTGATACTATTTATTTAAATTATAAGTGCCAAGATACATCTGGGGTTGAAAAATTATATATTAATAGTATCAAGTATATTGATGGAACTAATATTAAAGAATGTGTTTATGCCGGTAGTAGAGAAGTTAGTTTGGCTATTGCTTATCCTAGTCCTAGTATTGAATTATTAAATATTACTAAAAACCCTAATAGTATAAGTTTTAATATCAGTTATACTGATTTAATTAAGTATAGCAGTAACAGTGTAGTAATTAGTTTATATGAAGAAAATATTAAAATAAAAGATTATTATTTAGATAATACAAGTTATTTATTTAATGATTTAAAGCCAGGGACTTCATATTTAATAGTCATTACAGGTAATTTTGATTTGTTAGATGGTTTAGGTTTAAGGAATATTACCTTAACTAATAAAGAAATAACTACCCCGTTACCATTTACATATAGTTTAGATATTTATAGTAATGGCCTTGTTATTAATACTGATTATGATTTAAGTTTAATTTTGAACAATAATGATTATGGCAAACAAGTGTTTGGGTTAGAAGCTGATACTACTTACAATATAAGTTTAAAATATAATTATAATGGTGAAGATTATTTAACAGATTTAACGATTAAAACTAAAGATAGTAATTTTTTAAATGTTGAATTAACTAAATTAACAGAAAGTTATCTATTTAAATTTAATACTTTACCTAATATTAAAGTCAATTATTTAATGGTTAATTCAGAAAGGATTGAAGTGACAAGTAATGGAGATTTAGCTTATTATGCCTATATAGCTAATTCTATAATTGGTGAAATAATTATTAATTATGAGTTATGGGGAGGTAATTATGAAGAAATTATCTATCAAACTTAGTTTTCTAGTAATTATTTTCTTGTTTCTTTTAACTGCTTGTAAAAATAAAACTGAAATTGAGAAACCAAATCAAGTTCCTCTAACTCCTCCGACTTATGAATCCTTATATGTTTCTACTACTAGTAGTAATAAAAGAAATTTAGGTTATGAAATTCCTGATGATGTTATAGTTAGTGAGGAACAGGTTGATCATTATGTCAATCCTAATGAAGATTTTTACTTACACATTTTATTAAATAATAAGGAATCTTATGAAATATTATCAATTACGGTTTTAGACGTTAAATATCAAAGTTATCAATTTTTAGATACTTCAACTAGTGAAGAAATAATTATTAAAATTAAAGCACCAAGTGAAGCTGGTAGTTATAATTATGATTTAAATGGGATTAAATATGTTTATGGTAATAGTATTTTAGATGTTGATTTAACTAATAAAGATACTTTAATTAAGGTTGGAGTTAAGGAAACAACTAGACCTGAAATTTATATTAAAAATATATTTAAAACAACTTATAGTATAAAGTATGATTATGTTATTAAAGATAATTTATATTTAGAAGGAAGTTATAGGTGGTATTTAATTAAAGATGATGAAATTCTTAATGTCAAAGATTTTAGTAAAAATAATGAAACGGTTGAATTTATTGATTTAGATTATGGCAGTACTTATAAAATAGTTTTAATATGTTATGCTGATTTTTTTGATGGAAATGGAGTTTCTTCTTATTTAATGTATGAGGATGAAGTTAGGACATATTCGGATGTAGAATTGGAGTTTAAAGTTTATGCAACTTCGATAAGTTATGAAATTATTTATCATTCTAATTGTAATGATATTAAAGTTTTATGTAATGGCAGTGATGTAACAAATAGTAAGGAAATATTGTATTTAGAACCTGAAACTACTTATGAAATAGTTTTATCATTTAATATGTTTGATGAGATGAAAGAAGTTAAATATTTGGTTAAAACTTTAAGTTTGACAATGCCAAGTTTAACTAGTTTTCAAGTGGAAAGTGATAAGACAAGTATAAGTTATGAAATAGTTTTAAATGATATTGATAATATTGTTAGTAATTATAGTATCAATTTATACGATGTTTATGATAATTTAGTAATGTCTAGCTCAGATTTAGTTGGTAGTTTTACGAATTTAAAAGCTAATACTATTTATAAAATAAAATTTTCTTATCAGTATTTAGAAGAAAATAAGGAAGAAGTTAAAACTATTAAAACTAAGGCTAAAGAAAATATTATATTTAATCCTTTAATTGAAACAGGAGACAATTCTATTTTATGTAATTATGAAATAATTGATAAAGATAATATTTTAGAAAGTATTCATATTGCCTATTCACCTTATAATAGTAATTATGTTAACTATTTAACAGGGGATAATAGATATATTACTAATCTTGATTTTGGGACACGTTATGATATTTATTTCTTTATTTATGTAAATGATAGTCAAGGTGGTTTAGATACTATAGTTTATCATTATGAAGTAGTTACACAAACACCTAGAATAACACCAGAAATTAGTTATGAGGTCAAAGATAGTAATAAATTAGAAGTAAGTTTTTATTTTTCAAATTTATTACCGAGCTTAAAGGTAGATAAATTGGTTATTAAAACAAGTGAAGGAATAGAATATACACGGACTGATTTTATTGAAGATGGTAATTATTTTAGGCTAGAATTAGATGCAATTCCAGGTTTCACGTATGATTTTCTTTTATATTATAGTTATTTTAATGTTGATTTAAATGAAAAAGAGGAAAATAGTTTTGCTTATCAAACGTATCGCTATCCGTTTAATAAACCAGAATTAAATTTAGATTATACTTATATAGATGATAGATTAATTTTAAATTTGAATCCGGATTTAGTAGATTTTGATTCGTATGAAATTATAAATATAAAAATTAATGGAGTTTTTTTCCCAACTAATATTAGTGATGGTAATATAGTATTAGAATATGTATATGAATTAGGTAAAATAGAATTATTAATTAATTTTATAAATGAAGATTTAGATTATATATATTCTTATACTTATGAGATTAATTTAGAAGAAAGAAGGTAAATTATGATAAAACCAGTAATTGCTATATTATATGATTTTGATAAAACTTTATGTACAGAAGATATGCAAAACTATAGTTTTATTCCGAATCTAGGTTTAACGCCAGCCGAATTTTGGGGCAAGACAGGGATTTTAGGTAATAATCATCATATGGATAAAATTTTAGCTTATATGTATGAAATGGTTCATATGTGTAAAGAAAAAAATATCAAATTAACTAAGGAATATTTAAACTCTTTAGGTAAAAATATCAAATATTTTCCTGGTGTTTCAACTTGGTTTAATAGAATTAACAGTTATGGAGAAAAATTAGGAGTTAAAGTAGAACATTATATTGTTTCTTCTGGAACTAAAGAAATTATTGAAGGTAGCAGCATAGCTCATGAATTTAAGAAAATTTATGGTTGTGAATTTTTGTATGATGAAAAAACCAAGGAAGCTATATGGCCAAAAATGGCAATTAATTTTACTTTAAAAACTCAATTTATTTTCCGTATTTCAAAAGGAGCATTTGATATTATTGACGAAGAAAAGTTAAATTCTGACACTCCAGATAATAGAAGACATGTTTTTTATCGTAATATGATTTATATAGGCGACGGGATGACAGATATTCCATGTATGCAAGTAGTTAAAGATAAAGGTGGTAAATCTATTGCGGTATATAGAACTAAAGATCAGGAAAAAGTAGCTAAATTAGTTCATGATTCAAGAATTAATTTTGTATGTTTAGCTGATTATAGAGAGAATTCAAGTTTAGAAAAATTTGTATTAATGAGTATGGAAAACATGGTTTTATATGAAAAATTAAGACAGAAAGAAATCAAACAATTACAAAATTTTCAAAATAAATTTGAGGCAGATGATAATGTTTAGTTTATATAAAAAGTATTTAAAATATTATAAAAAAGAGGTCATTTTAGGCCCTCTTTTTAAATTATTAGAGGCTGTATTTGAACTTATTGTTCCTTTAATTATGGCATCTATTATAGATAAAGGTATAAATGGTAATAATTCAACATATATATTTCAAATGGGTGGTCTTTTATTTTTAGTAGCTGTAGTTGGGTTTTGTTCAACTTTAGTTTGTCAATATTTTGCTTCTATAACTAGTCAAGGGGTAGGAACTAAAATAAGAGATGATTTGTTTAAACATATTGAATCATTAGATTTTTTAACATTAGATTCATTTGGAGTATCTGAATTGTTAACGAGAATGAATAATGATATAAATCAAGTACAAGTAAGTGTAGCTATGTTAATAAGATTAGTTATTAGGGCTCCTTTTATTGTTATTGGTTCAATAGTTTTAGCATTTATTATCAATATATATGTTGGCCTTATTTTCTTATTAGTGGGTATTTTAATTTTAGCTTTTGCTTTAATTATTATGCGTTTAACTATTCCTCGTAATAAGATTGTTCAAAAAGATTTAGAAAAAGTAACTACTATTACAAAAGAAAATTTAAGTGGTATTAGAGTAGTTAAGGCATTTAATAAAGAAGAATATGAAAATAAAAGATTAAATGAAGCTACATTAAATTTAGAAAATGATGCTAATAAAGTAGCTAAAATAGCTGCCTTATTGAATCCAATATCTAGTATTATTATTGCGCTAGCTATTTTAGGTGTATTGAAATTAAGTGGTAATTTGGTCAATGAAGCTGTTATAACTCAAGGTGATGTTACAGCTTTAGTTAATTATTTAAATCAAATACTAGTAGCAATATTTGTAGTTTGTAATTTAATTCAAATTTTTGGTAAAGCAGCTTCTGCAAGTATTAGAATTAATGAAGTATTTAACACAAAAAATAAGTTACAATATGGGGAAGTTAAAAAATTAGAAGTAGGGGATTACTTATATGAAGTTAATAATTTAAGTTTTACTTACCCTAAAGCTTTAAAACCTAGTTTAAGTAACATAAGTTTTAAAATAAAAGAAGGAGATTTTGTTGGTATTTTAGGTGGTACTGGTTCTGGTAAAAGTACATTATTATATTTGTTAGCAAGATTTTATGATCCAAATTCGGGGGATGTTTATTTAGGAAATCGAAATATTAAAGAATATGATAAGACTTTTTTAAATAGAGAAATAGGTTTTGTTTTCCAAAAGGCTATGTTAGCAAATTTAAGTGTTAAAGCCAATTTGAATTGGAAAGATCCTAATTTAAGTGAAGAAGAATTAATTAGTAGTTTAAAGATAAGTAAGGCTGATTTTATTTTAAATGATGAAGATAAGTTAGATAAATTAATTTATCAAGGAGGAAAAAACTTATCAGGTGGGGAAAGACAAAGACTTAGTATAGCTAGAGCCCTAGCTTTAAAACCACACATCTTATTTTTAGATGATTCTTTATCAGCGCTTGATTTTAAAACTGATTATGAAATAAGAAATAATTTGAAAAATTTAAATTTAACTACTATCTTAGTAACAGAAAGAATAGAACAAATTAAAAGTGCTGATTTAATTATTGTTTTAGATAATGGTGAGATAGTAGGTATGGGTCAACATACTGATTTATTAAATAATTCTAAAATATATAAGGAAATATATGATTCACAAACAGAAAGTGAGGTCATATAAAATGAAAAAAAGTACATTAAGAAGAGTATTGCAAGTTTTATTTAGACATAAATTGCTTTTGATAATTGCTATTATAGCAAGTATTATTCAAGTAGTTTCTACTTTATTAATTCCTATTGTTGTAGCTGATGGTATTGATAGTTTAATAGGACCAGCAAATGTTAATTTTAACGAGCTTAATAAAATAATTATTTATGTGGCTATTTTAGGTTTATTACAAGCTGGCTTTGGTTATTTGATGCAATATCTAATGGCTTATATTACTAATGTCACAATTAAAGATATAAGAGATTCTTTATTTAAAAAAATTGATAAATTGCCAATTAGTTATATTGATTCCCATCAGGAAGGGGATATTTTAATGAGAATAATTGGTGATGCAGATACCTTAGGGGATGGTATGCAACAAGCATTGACTAACTTAATTAGTGGAGTAATTACAATAGTTTTGACTTTAACATTTATGATGGTAGTTTCTTATCAAGTAGGTTTAATTGTTGTATGTTTGACACCGATAAGTTTATTTGCTGCTTATTTTATTGCTAAAATGAGTTATAAAACATTTAGGAAACAAGCTCAAATTAAAGGTCTTTTATCTGCACACTATAATGAAACTTTTAATATGTTAAAAATTGTAAAAAGTTATAATTATGAAGCTACAGCCTTTAAAAAAGAAGAAGAGATTAATAAAGAATTATATAAAGTAGGAGTAAAAGCTCAATTCTTATCAGCTTTAGTTAACCCAACAACAAGATTAATTAATAGTTTAGTTTATGCAAGCGTTGGAATTTATGGTTCACTTAGAGCTTTGAGTGGTTTAATAACTCCTGGTGATTTAACGGTATTTTTAAATTATGCTCAAAGTTATACTAAACCTTTTAATGATATAAGTCAGGTTATGACAGAATTACAAAATAGTTTAGCTTCAGCTAAAAGAATTTTTGAAATAATAGATGAACTAGAATATGATTATGTAGTTAAAGAAGAATTAGGTGAGGTAGAAGGAAATGTCACTTTTAATAATGTTTATTTTAGTTATTTACCTACTAAACCATTAATTGAAAACTTTAATTTAGAGGTTAAAAAAGGATCTAAGGTAGCAATAGTAGGTCCGACAGGGGCTGGTAAAACTACAATTATTAATTTATTAATGCGGTTTTATGAAGTTAATAAAGGAGAAATATTAATTGATAATAAGAATATTAAAGATATTAGTATTAAAGAGTTAAGAGATAATGTTGGAATGGTTTTACAAGACACTTGGACCTTTAATGGAAGCATTAAAGAAAATATAAGTTATGGTGTCTTATCAGCAACAAATGAAGATATAATAAAGGCTGCTAAGGAAGCTTATGCTGATAGTTTTATTAGTAGATTAAGTAATTCATATGACACGGTTTTAGATAAACAAACTAATTTATCAGAAGGTCAAAGACAGTTACTTTGTATAGCAAGGTTAATGTTAAAAAAACCACCAATATTAATATTAGATGAAGCTACTTCAAATATCGATACTAGAACTGAGGTTTTAGTTCAAAAAGCTTTTAGTAAATTAATGGAAGGTAGGACAAGTTTTGTAATAGCACATCGTTTAAAAACAATAATTGATGCCGATAAAATAATTGTTTTAAATAAAGGTCACGTTGTTGAGGTAGGAACTCATAAAGAGTTATTAACAAAAGGTGGTTTTTATAAAGAAATTTATGAAGCTCAATTTTTAAAAGTTAATTAACTTTATTTTAATAAGTAATGTAAAAAAACCCTTAATATTTGGGGGTTTTTTATTATTTACACTGAAACAAAAAAAACATTTGTATATATTAAGTCAAGTATGCTATAATTTAATAAAGATTGAGGTGAAATTAATGGATGTATTTAACGTTATTCCTGATAACTTTTTTTCACTTTTAAGTTCTAAAAATAAAAGAGTTTATGCAGCTTTGATTATCGAAGCTTTTAAGGTTTATGAAACAGGATCTTTATTAGGTATTGAAAAAAAGATTATTACTGATGAATTAGTTCATTATTTAGAAACAAACAAATATAGTTATGATGTTGAAGATGTAAATGATGAAGAAGCAAATCCTAAATCTAACCGTGAGTTGGCTAATTATGTTTTAAGAAGAATGGAAGAGTGTGGTTGGATTTATGTTGACATCACAAATGACTATGTTGAAGTCCTAAATTTTTCTGATGTAGGTATTATTATTACGGAAGCTTTAATGCATGTTTACAATTCTAATTATGTTGATCATAGCGATAATGAGGATATAAGTAATATTGATAATAAAGAATATCAAGGATATATTTATACGATTTATGCTCTATTAAATAATATGGATTCTGTTGATTATGCAGTGATTATGCAAGAAGTAAATCGTAATACTAAATTATTATTACGTTCTATTAGAAGGCTAGATGCTAGATTAAAGAACTATATTAGTGGAGTTTTAGATCAAGTAGAAGTTAAAGATTTAATGGAAAACTTAGTTTCTTATCGAGAAAACTTTGTTGAACAAGGATATGCAAAATTAAAAATGTCTGATAACATTAATAGATATAGATTAAGAATTGTATCTAGATTAGAAGAATATGAAACTAGTGAACTTATCTTAACAGCTATAGGGACAAACTTCCCAAAAGTTCCGGAAGAAAAAAGAATGATGATGGCGATTAGAAATATTGATGAAATTATTGATGTTTTTAATTCTTTAGATGGCTTGATTACAGAAATAGATGAGAAGAGCAAAACTTATGTAAATAGTACAATTGCGAGAATCAAATTCTTAGTATCTGAAGACGATAATATTATCGGTAAACTAAATGGCTTATTAAAATATGTTAGAAAAAGTAATAAAGAAGGTCATATTGATAAGGCTATCAGTCAAATCAATGGTCTTTATAAACTTAAAAATAATAGAGCAATAAATGAATCATCAATTTATATTCCACGAGGAGCTTATAAACATAATTATAATTTGATGTTAGATGATAATGTTTTGTTTGATTTTGATATTGAATCAGATTTTATTAAACAATATCAAACTCCTTATAGTGAAGATATAGCTAAGAGTTTCTTATATGAACATTTAAAAGATGATCGTTTCTATGGTAGTGATGTTATTTTATATAATACTGATAAAGATACATGTATGTTAGCTATTTATGCTATATTATATGCATTAGATAATGAAAAAGATTTTGAAGTATTAGTATTAGATAAGAAAATTGAAAATATAAGATTAAGAATGAAAGACTTTTTAATTAGGAAGAAGGTTTAAAATGTTAGAAAGCTTAGAAAAGATGACTAATCCTCAACAACAAATGTTTAAAGATGTAGCTAATAAACTACTAACCTATAACTTTTTAGCAAGAGATAAAAAAGATAATAAAGAAGCTTATTATTTTTTGATGAGTTATAAAGATGTTTTTGATGAATTTTTTAAGATTTTAGGTCTTGAATTAACTTTAAATCAACAACAAGGTTCAGTTATGCTTGGTGGTTTTACAGTTGGTCAAACATTACATTTAAAAAGAGATGAAACATTAATATTGTTAATTATGCGTCTTTTATATCATGAAAAATTAAAAGAAACATCATTAAATGAAAATGTTGTCTGTCAAGTTGCGGACATCCATGAAAAATATGATAACTTAGAGATAAAGAAAAAGTTAAATAAAACAGATTTAGTTGCCTCTTTAAGATTATTTAGAAGATATAATTTAATTGAAGCTACAGGTGACTTATCAACTTCAACTTGCCGAATTGTTTTAATGCCTACTATATTACTTGCTATTCCAGGTGAAGATATCAATTCTTTATATCAAACAATTAATAGAATTAATCAAGGCGGTGATGAAGAATGAAAAAGTTAACAAAAATAAGACTAATTAATTGGCACTATTTAGCTAATGAAACAATTAATGTTTCTAATCATGTTTTATTAACAGGACCTAATGCTAGTGGTAAATCTACAATTATGGATGCCATTATGTATGTTATTACGGCTGGGGAAACTAACTTTAACATGGCCGCTAATGAAAAGTCAAAAAGAGACTTGCGTGGTTATGTTAAATGTAAATTAGGTTTAGATGACAAGGAATATTTACGTGATGGAGATGTGACTGGTCATGTTGCCTTAGAGTTTCATGATGAAAAAACAAATCTAGACTTCACGGTTGGGGTTGTAATCGATGCCTTTGGTGAATTAATGCCAGTAAAGTCTCTATTTTATAAAGTGGATAGTAAAATTTCTGATAGTTGGTTTGTTTCACCTCAAGGTATGATTTATTCAACTGTTGTTTTTAGAAAAAATAATCCTGATTTTGAGTATTACTTAACTAAAAAAGAAGCTAAACGTGCATATCGTAATGCCTTTGGTTCAATTAATGAAGATTTCTTTAAATTAATACCTAAAGCTTTGGCTTTTAAACCTATTGCTGATGTTAAAGAATTTATTTATCAAAATGTCTTAGAAGAAAAAGAAATTGATGTATCAGCTATTAAAGATACTATTCGTTCTTATAAAGAATTAGAAAATACTTTAAATTTAATTAAGAAAAAGATAACTGATTTAAAAGATATTACAAGTGTTCATGAAGAACTTGAAAAAATCTTAGAGAATAAGAATTACATTGAATATTTAGAAACTTTATTTGCTAAAGAAAAAGTAAATAATGATATTAAAAATTTAAAAAATGATATTGAAAAAGAAAATGTTAAGAAGAATAATCGTGAAAGTGATTTAAGACAAATTGAAAGAGAAATTAGTGCTTTACAACAACGTAGTAAAGAATTATATAATGTTTTAGCTAATGATGATACATTTAAAAATAATGAAAATATCACTAAAGAAATTGAAACTAGAGAAAAAAATGTTGAAGAATTAGAAGAAGATAATGCTAAATTCTTAAAGTATGTTACAGAGTTTAAAGATAATTTAAATGCTTTAAGAAAGAAAAACAGTCAAAGAAAAATCTTTAATGAATTAGCTAATATGTCTTTAATTAATTTAAATCAAAATGAAGTTGATTTTACGAGATTAAAATTGACAGAAGCAAGAAACCTTGTTGAACAATATAAACAAAAAGATAACCAAGATTTAGGTGCTTTAACCTTACAAAAATCTAATGTTATAGCTAATGTCAATGAAATAGCTACAGCATTAAAGAAAATAGGTCAAAATAAGGTTAATTTCCCTAGTAAATTATTAGGTTTGCGTGATGAAATACAAGAAGGTTTAAAACGTATTTATAATTATGATATACCGGTGTTTATTTTTGCTGAACTTGTTGAAATAACTGATCCAAAATGGCAAGATACTATTGAGGTATTCTTAGGAAATAGACGTTTCAATATGATTGTTGAACCACGTTATTATGATCAAGCTTTACAAATTTTTGCCAGAGTTAAAGATAGATATCAATTCTATGGTATTGGTTTAGTAAATACGAAGAAAATTACTAATTTTAACAAGTTTGAACCTAATTCTTTAGCTAGTATTATGTCATCTGAAAATGAAGATGCTCGCCGTTATATTAATATGACTTGTGGTAATGTTATTATGTGTTCTAATGAATTAGAATTAGAAAACTATAATACAGCTATTACTAATGATTATTTGTTATATAGTCAATATACAGTTAGAAGTATGAACCCTAATATTGAAAAACCGTTCTGTGGTAAGAATGCCTATCAATCTCAACAAAAATTATGGGAAGAAAAGGGTAAAACTACCACTGCCGAATATGAAAGAATTCAAAATGAAATTAATAGTTTAGAAGAAGATTTAACATTGCTTGATAGTTTAGATTTCCAAGCCATTTTAGTAGGTATTGATGGAGCTTTAAAATTAGAGTATGAGAAAGATACATTAAAAGGTTTAAATCTTCAAAAAGAACATTTAAATACTTCAAGCCTTAAAGATGTTGAAGATGATTATAAACATATTGAACAAACAATTAAAAATAATGAAGAAAAGAAGAGTTCTATTACTTTAGAAATTGGTCGTATAACACAAAGTATTTTAAATTTACAAGAAAAAGTACAAGAACAAAATGAATTATTGCTTGTTAAGAAAGAAGAGTTAGCTAAATTAGGTAAGGATAATATTACATTAATTGATAAAGCTAATAATGAATTTAAAGAATTTATGGAAGGTCATTCTTATAAAGAAGCTTACAATTTGTTTGGTCAAAAATATAATATTAATGATAATACCTTTGATACATTGCAAGAAGCTTTAGTAACAAAACAATATCAGTATATTAATGACTATGATTCAAGTTTCTCAATTGGTATTAATGAGATGCCAGCTTATTATGCAGAATTAAATAAATTAGAGAAGACAGAACTTGTTAAATATGAACAAAAAGTAAGAACAGCTAGAGAAGAAGCTGAATTAATTTTTAAAGAAGACTTTATAGCTAAATTAAGAGCTAATATTGAACAAGCTGAAATTGAAATTGGTAAGATTAATGATACTTTAAGTCATATTAGATTTGGTAATGATACTTATGAATTTATTTTCCCTAAATCTAGTGAATATGGAGCTTTCTATGAAATGGTTAAATCTGATGTTGATGATGGAACTACAGGATTATTTACTAATAGCTTTGAAGCTAAATATGAAGCTCAAATTAAAGAATTATTTGATTCATTAGCGGTAGATGAAATTAATTCCCATGGGGTTATTAATAAATTTACAGATTATCGTACTTATATGGATTATGATATTAAGATTACAAACCAAGCAGGTGAATCTATGTCATATTCTAAAGTATTTAAAGAAAAATCCGGTGGTGAAACACAGGTACCATTCTATGTAGCTATTATTGCTTCTTTTGTTAGAATTTATACTAAAAATCAAGCTTTTGGTGGCGATCCAATCGGTATTGTTATGTTTGATGAGGTATTTGATAAGATGGATAGTAATAGAATGCGTGCTATGATGGACTTTATTACTTCTATGCCACTTCAAACAATTATAGCTTGTCCACCACAAAGAATGAGCTTATTACAAGATTATGCTGATACTATTTTAATTATGGCACGTCAAGGTGTAAAAGCCCAAGTAATGCCGATTATTAAAAAGGAAGGTGAGGCAAATGGGACTGTTTAGTCGTAAAAAGGAAGTTAAGGAAGATTTAGGTTTAGCTAGTGAAAGAATTATAATGGAACAACTAGAAGATGATGATGAGGCCGCTGCTCATTTAGTTGATGAACTACAAATAGGTAAGCCTTTAGTATTAAATTTTGAAAAATTAGATTTAATGTCAGCAAATAAAATGTTAGCTTTCTTTACGGGTGCTTGTTATGCTAGTTCTGGTAGAACAATTAAAATTAATGAAACAACCTATTTATTTGCCCGCAATATTGATTTTAATGATGGTAGTTTAAATGATTTTTTAAATGATTTAGATGAAGATTAAGAAAAAATATTGTAATTAAAATTAAATTTTATTATAATTATAACGATTTAGACGGAATATTAATTCCTTTGAAAGCGAACTGTGTTTGGTGTGAGACAGGCAAAGACTAATATTCGGATCACTAGATTAATTTAGATTTAAAAGGTCTACGTTAGCTGCGTTAAAGCTTTAAGTGCTAGTGTTACTAGAATTAAGGTGGTACCGCGGTTTTATTCGTCCTTAGATATTAATCTAAGGACTTTTTATATATTTTAGGAGGTAAAAATGCAAGATTATAAAGATACCCTTTATATGGGTAAAACTAGTTTTGAAATGCGTGGTAATTTAGGACAAAAAGAGCCATTAATTGAAGCTAGCTGGGAAGAAAAGAAAATTTTAGATAAAAGATTAGAAAAAAACAAAGGTAATAAGGCATATACATTACATGATGGTCCACCATATGCTAATGGTGATATTCATTTAGGCCACTCTTTAAATAAAATTTTAAAAGATTTTGTTGTTAGATATAAAAATATGCAAGGTTTTTATTCATACTATATTCCAGGTTGGGATACTCATGGTCTACCTATTGAAGTAGCAGTTACTAAAAAGGGAATTAACCGCAAAGAAGTATCTATTGTTGAATTTAGAAAACATTGCCATGAATATGCATTAAAACAAGTAGCTAGACAAGAAATAGGATTTAAAAGACTTGGTGTTTTAGCTAAATGGGATGAAAAATATTTAACTTTACAAAAAGAATTTGAACGTGATCAAATTAAAGTATTCGCAAAAATGGTAGAGCTTGGCTTAATTTATAAAGGTTTAAAACCAGTTTATTGGTCACCATCAAGTGAATCTGCCTTAGCTGAGGCCGAGATTGAATATCATGATAAAGAAGATTCTTCAATTTATTTTACTTTCCCAATTATAAGTGAAAAAGAAGAATTAAAAGATGCTAGTTTCCTAGTGTGGACTACAACTCCTTGGACTTTACCAGCTAACTTAGCAGTATGCGCTGGTCCTGATATTAATTATGTGTTAGCTAATACAAATAAAGGTAAATTAATTTTTGGCTTAGAATTGAAAGATAAGTTAAAAGATTTATTAGATTTGGGTGAAGTTGAAGTTATCAAAGAGTATAAAGGTGTAGATTTAGAAGGATTAAAATATAAACATCCTTTATATGACCGCATATCACCATGTATTTTAGGTGATTATGTTTCAACTGAAGATGGTTCTGGTTTAGTTCATATAGCTCCAGGTCATGGTGAAGATGACTATAACGTTGGTAAAACTTATGGTTTAGATATACTATGTCCAGTTGATAATAAAGGGGTTATGACTAAAGAAGCGGGTAAGTATGAAGGTTTATTCTATACAGCATGTAATGAAGAAGTTATTAAAGATTTAGATGCTAGTGGTAATTTATTAAAAGTTTTAAAAATTGTACATAGTTATCCTCATGATTGGCGTACTAAAAAACCAGTAATTTTTAGAGCTACTCCACAATGGTTTGCTTCAATTGATAAAATAAAAACAAAATTATTAAATAATATTAAAGATGTAACTTGGTACCCTAAATGGGGAGATATCAGAATGACAAACATGATTAAAGATCGTCATGATTGGTGTATCAGTCGTCAACGTGCTTGGGGTGTACCAATTCCAATTTTCTATTGTGAAGACGGAACTCCAGTTTTAGAACAAGAAGTGTTCATGCACATTGCTGATTTATTTGGTGAATATGGTTCTGATATTTGGTTTATGAAAGATGCTAAAGAGCTACTACCAGCTGGTTATGAAAATAGTCATTCACCTAATGGTAAATTTACTAAAGAAACGGATATCATGGATGTTTGGTTTGATAGTGGTTCAAGTTATATGACTTTACTTCGTCATAATATTTATGTCCCAGCTGATTTATATTTAGAGGGAGCAGATCAATATAGAGGTTGGTTTAACTCAAGCTTAATTACAAGCACAGCTTTATTCGGTAAAGCACCATATAAAACAATTGTAACGCATGGTTTTACATTAGATGGTGAAGGCCGTAAAATGTCAAAGTCATTAGGTAATGTCATCGATCCGGCTAATGTATGTAAAACTAATGGGGCAGATGTATTACGTCTATGGGTAGCTTCTGTTGATTATCAATCAGATATGCCTATTAGTAATGATTTATTAAAACAAATTTCTGAAACTTATCGTAAAATTCGTAATACTATTAAATTTATTTTAGCTAATACTTCAGATTTTAACCCTGCTAATAGCCTAAAATATGAAGATTTAGAAAATATAGATAAATATATGTATATTAAATTCGTTAATTATTTAAACGAAATTTATAAAGCCTATGATACTTTCCGTTTTGGTGATGTATATCGTTTAACAAATACATATATAAATAGTACATTAAGTTCATTTTATTTAGATTTTAGTAAAGATATTTTATATATTTTAGATCCAAATGATAAACGTCGTTTGAGCTTACAAACTGTATTACATTATATCTTATTAAATTTATTAAAAGTCTTAACTCCAATTATTCCTCACACAACAAGTGAAGCTTATAATGCTATGCCATATAAGAGTGAAGAAGATATTTATTTATTAAATTATGACAAATTACCTGAAAATATTGATCGGGCTTTAGAAGCAAAATTTGATAAATTTATGGAATTAAGAGAAGGTATTTTAAAAGCTTTAGAGGAAGCTCGTGCTAATAAAGTAATTGGTAAGAGCTTTAATGCTAGATTAACAATTTATGTCCCTAAAAATGTTATAGAAGAATTAAATAGTTTAAATTGTAATTTAGCCCAAGTTTTAATTGTTTCACAACTTGAAATAAAAGAAGATGACAAAATTCACTTTGAAGTAAAAGAAGCTCAAGGTCATACATGTTCAAGATGCTGGATGATTGTTGAAGACGAATTAATTGATGGATTATGTCCACGTTGTCACGAGATAGTTAAAAATGCTAAAAAAGCTTAGTTTACGCCATTATATAGCCATTTTATGTGCTGTAGTTATAAATACATTTTTACTTGTAATTGCTTGCTTTAGAACAAATTATGAAATAACATGTAAAGGTGGTTTAGTTGAGGCAAGAGATATAATAGAAGTCAATGAACATAAGGAAAATACAGGATCTTTTTCAACAATTTATGTTATATCTTTCTCTAAATCCACCTTATTTCAAAACTTTATAGGTCAATTTATACCATCAGTGAGCATTAGAGAATTAAGTACAAATGAATCAAAATTCAGTGATTTAGAAAATCTTAAAATGGGTGAAATCGAACATAATACTTCGGTTATGCAGGCAATTATTTGTGCTTACACTAAGGCACAAGCCTATAATCAAAATATTAAAATCGATTATAGCTTAAAATCATTAGTTATAACTTATTATGACATTAATTCTAACTTTAAAATAGGTGATGAAATAATTGATATTAATGGTAATAAATTAAATAATTTGAATTTAAGTTATGGCGAAGGTTATCTTTCTTTAAATATAGGGGATAAGATAACCTATATTCGTGATAATGAGACTAAAACAATTCAAATTGATAAAGAAGAGAAAGTTTATTGTTACCCATATTATGATATTAATTATGATTCTATATATCCTAGTTTGACAATTAATAGAGGTTATACTAATGGTCCTTCTGGTGGTTTATTAAGGACATTGTCTTTAATAGATGATTTACTTGACTATGATTTAACAGGTGGCAAAAAGATTGCAGGAACTGGGACTATTTCAAGTACTGGTTATGTTGGGGCTATCGGTGGTATTAAACAAAAAATATATACAGCGGTTAGTAATGATGTTGATATATTTTTCTGCCCTAGTTCGAATTATGAAGAAGCATTAGAAGTTTATAACACCCTTAAAACAGACATGTTATTAATTGAAGTTAGTAATATTGATGATGCTTTAGAGGTGTTATATGAAATTTAAAGCAATTCTATTAAGTTTATTAATCGCTTTACTATTTATAATTGGTCCCTTAGCTATAGTAATTAATTGTTTTATATTTATAGATTTATTATGGTTATGGATTACTTTAATAGCTATTATATTAATAATATTTATTTTATTAACGGTTTATTTCTATCGTAAATTTAAGACTGCTTAGGAAACTAGTTTTTCTAAGCGCTTTTATTTTATCAAAAATATATCACTTTTAGTTATATATTAAATTCTATATAATTAAAATAATTTAAAACTAAATTCTAATATTTATGATATAAAACGATAATAATTGTTATTTTTAATTAAAACTTGACATATTATAGAATTAGATTTACACTTTAATCAAGTTAACTTCTTAACTTAATATAAAAGAAAGGAAAAAATACAAAATTGTATTCGGTGCAGTGTATGAAAAAGATACTTACATCAATTTGTGTAGCTCTAATAGCTAGTTTTATTATCGTAGAGATTACTTCCTGTAAGGAAGTAGTTGAAGAACATGTTCATGACATAGTTGAAGTCAAAGAAAAAGACGCAACCTGTACTGAAGATGGAAATATTGCTTACTATGAATGTAGTAGTTGTGATAAATTTTTCAGTGATTCTAAAGGGGAAAAGGAGATTGATAAAAACAGTGTTGTGATAGCTTCTAAAGGCCATAGTCTTGTAAAAACTGAAGCTATTGATTCAACTTGTGAATCATCTGGTAATATTGAGTATTATAAATGTTCAGTATGTGGTAAGTTATTCAGTGATGCAGAAGGCAAAAATGAAATAAGTGCTGATGCTTTAATTATTCCAGCTACTGGTCATAAATTAGATAAAGTTAACGCAGTAGTGGCAAGTTGTGAATCATCTGCTAATATTGAGTATTATAAATGTTCAATATGTGGTAAATTATTCAGTGACGCCGATGGCAAAAATGAAATAAGTGCGGATGCTGTAATTATTCCAGCTACTGGTCATAAATTAGATAAAGTTAACGCAGTAGTGGCAAGTTGTGAATCTGCAGGTAATATTGAGTATTATAAATGTTCAATATGTGGTAAATTATTCAGTGACGCCGATGGCAAAAACGAAATTAGTGCGGATGATGTAATAATTCCTGCAAGTCATAAGTTAGATAAAGTTGAAGCAGTAGCGGCAAGTTGTGAATCTGCAGGTAATATTGAGTATTATAAATGTTCAATATGTGGTAAATTATTCAGTGATGCCGATGGCAAAAATGAAATAAGTGCGGATGCTGTAATTATTCCAGCTACTGGTCATAAATTAGATAAAGTTAACGCAGTAGTGGCAAGTTGTGAATCTGCAGGTAATATTGAGTATTATAAATGTTCAGTATGTAATAAATTATTCAGTGATGCAGAAGGCAAAAATGAAATAAGTGCTGATGATGTAATAATTCCAGCTGCTGGTCATAAACTAAGCAAGGTAGAAGCTGTAAGTCCAAGTTGTGAATCAGCTGGTAATATTGAGTACTATAAATGTTCAATATGTGGTAAGCTATTCAGTGATGCTGAAGGTAAGAATGAAATCAGTGAAGCAGATATAATAATAGCTGCTTTAGGTCATAGTATTGTTAAAGTAGATGCAGTAGAAGCAACTTGTGAATCAGATGGTAACATTGAATATTATAAATGTTCAATATGTAATAAGTTATTTAGTGATGCTGAAGGCAAAAACGAAATTAGTGCTGAGGATGTAATAATTCCTGCAAGTCATAAATTAGATAAAGTTGAAGTAGTAGAGGCAAGTTGTGAATCTGCAGGTAATATTGAGTATTATAAATGTTCAATATGTGGTAAGTTATTCAGTGATGCTGAAGGTAAGAATGAAATCAGTGAAGCAGATATAATAATAGCTGCTTTAGGTCATAGTATTGTTAAAGTAGATGCAGTAGAAGCAACTTGTGAATTAGATGGTAACATTGAATATTATAAATGTTCAATATGTAATAAGTTATTTAGTGATGCTGAAGGCAAAAATGAAATCAGTGAAGATGGTGTAGTAATTAAAGCTAGTCATAAATATGTTGCTGGAGAAATTGTTGAACCAACTGCTAGTACTGCAGGCAGTATAGCTGTAAGTTGTTCAGTATGTGGAGTCGCTGATTCAATTGTGTTACCTGAATTAGTTGAAGAAAACTATAATAATGGCTTCTATGATTATAGAGTTGATTATGCTTTAGCTGCTAGAGTATCTGCTATTTCCGGTAAAAGAAATGGTATATACATATATAACAATGATGACTTAAATATTCATAAAGAATTTTCTATTCAATTGTCTACATTTAATTCAGTTGGTAGATTGGTAGATTTAAGTAGTGGTTCTTATAATGGAACATTTAGTTCTACTTACCTTAGAAAAAATACAACTCTAGATGAGGCCAAATATGGTATTGGTTTAAGTAATACAAGTGATGGAGTATATTATAAATTTACTATTACGTCACCTTTATCAGATGTTGTTGTGACATTAATTTCTAGTGATGGGGCTGTTGAAGATGTAATAGTTTCTGCTGCAGAATTATCAGCTTTATTACAACTTGATTCATCTGCTATGTATTTGATTATAATCCATAGTGCTGCTGATTCTAGTCAAAATATTGAATATACTATTGAAGAAACTGAGGTTCCAAAAATTTCAAATGTTGAAGGATGTAATATCGGGACATTGCAAGGTGGTAATGTTTCTGGTGGCGATTCTGGTAGTTCGATAGATGTAGTAGTTGCTGATTCAGTTGCTGCAGGTACCTATACAATAGCTTTATATGGTAATAATTTAATTGGTAGAAGTAATTTCAATATTATTGTTAATGGTGAAACTATATCAACAACTAATAAAAGAATTAACATTAATGGGGTAAATCAAATTAGTGCGGCTTGCACAATAACTATAAATCCTGGTGATGTTATAACTATTGTTAGTATGAATTTAACAGCCATTTCAAATATAAATGTAATATTAATACCAGCTTGATAAGTATTTATTTAATATACTTAGTATTATAGAATGGGAAAGAAGCTTTTAATATTCAAGATACATACATTTTAGTTACAATACCTTTTGAACAAGAAGTCTTAAATAAGATTGATGTCGGTGTAAATGATGTGGAGAAAATGATTCTTGAAGAGCTTTTAAAAAATCCATCATTAACGGCAGGTAATCTTTCCTTGATAATTAAAAAAAGTAAAAGAACTGTCGAACGTTACTTAAAAGCGTTGCAAGAAAAAAAGTATCTTGAAAGAAGTGGTTCTGATAAGACAGGGGTATGGAAAATAATAAAATAGCCTACTTTAATGTAAAGCTTCCTTTGATATATTTAGTAACAATAGATTTAGAGATTAAATTAAGTCTTAATCTAGTATTTTTTAAAAACTAAATTGAATGAAAAATTTTAATAATATATTTATTTAAGTTAAGATAAATATGTTTTATAAATTAATAAAAAAGCAAGGTTAGGATGATAAAATAATCTTAACCTTTTTAAAATACCTAAAAAATGGCGCTATTAAGACTAAAAAATAAGACTATACAAAAAAAATAAAAAATGCTATAATAAGCGAAGAGGATGATTATATGCTATTTCGGTACTATTTTTTTAAAGAGGGTTCAAGGCGTTATGATGTAGCTGATTTAATTACCTACCTAAATGCCAACCCATATATTGACATATTAAATAAAAATGAATCAGAAAAAGTAGCTCATTATTTTAATCCTACTTTAGACTTTGCTTGTGATTTTGTCATTGCATCTAAATCTAGTGTGCCAAATATTGAAAGACTTAATCCAAAGTATGTTGAAGTAAATTTGCGTGTAGAATTTGATGTTACTTTACCTACTTATGATGTAGATTTGATTTTAAACATTTGTGAAGACATTTGTAAGATGTTTAATTTCTATATTTATAATGAGGTATTTGAAGATGTATCGCCATTTAAGCGTAGTTTAATGCTTAAAGCATATGATGTTGTAAAATTAGCATATAAAAATAAGTACCCAATTGAAATAGCTAGTTATTACCGTTTAGATAGGGAAAATTTGAATAAAGTATATGATTATTTACAACAATCAAGCATTATTAGTGATTTATTAAAAATAGATAATGTTGTTGTTCCTAAAATTACTTTTTATTGTGTAGAAGGTAAAAGAAGGGTTTACACAGCAATTGAAATAAATCCTATAGATCCATTTGTTTTCCCTTTATTCGTTGATATGGTTAGAGTAGTAACCACGGAAGAACAATTTTTCATTTCTAGTGAAGAATTATATAATCATACTAAAAAATGTTTTCATCCTATTGAATCAAGTATTGCTGGTCTATATTACACAACCCAAAAAGAAATAAGAAAGGTTAATAAAATTATTAATAAAACTAGTTTCTCACCATTAATATTAGAATTAAAGAAGGTAGATTTTAGTAAAGTTTTAGATATTTAGGAGGAATTATGAATAAAGCAAAATATATTGACCACACAAATTTAAAAGCTATGACTATAAAAAGTGATATAACTAAGCTATTAGATGAAGCTAAAAAGTATCATTTTAAATCAGTATGTGTTAACCCTTATTATGTTTCTTATGCTAAAGAAGTATTAAGAGATACTGATGTCTTAGTTTGTACAGTTATTGGTTTCCCTTTAGGACAAAATACTACAGAAACTAAAGTTTATGAAACTAAAGATGCCATTTTAAAAGGTGCTGATGAAATTGATATGGTCTTGAATGTAGCAGCATTAAAAGATGGTTTATATGATTATGTTCAAAATGAAATTAAAGTTATAAAAGAAGTTTGTGGCCCACGCACTTTAAAAGTTATTTTAGAAACATGTTATTTAACAAAAGAAGAAATTATTAAGGCTTCAGAAATATCTAAAGCTGCTGGAGCTGATTTTGTTAAGACATCAACAGGTTTTGGCACAGGTGGTGCTAAGGCTAGTGATGTTAAAATAATGCGTGAAACAGTGGGAAAAGATTTAGGTGTTAAGGCATCTGGTGGAATACATAATAAAAATGAGATGGAAGAAATGATTGAAGCTGGGGCTAATCGAATTGGAGCTTCAGCTGGAGTTAAAATAATGGAGGAATATGATAATGAGTAAAATCCCTACACCACATATTAATTGTGCAGATATTGATAAAATTGCTAAGGTAGTCCTTATGCCAGGAGATCCTTTAAGGGCTAAATTTATTGCTGAAACATTCTTAACAGATGTAGTTGAATTTAATAATACGAGAGGTATGTTAGGCTATACAGGTAAATATAAAGGCAAATGGATTAGTGTTATGGGTTCTGGTATGGGTCAACCATCAATTGGTATTTATTCTTATGAATTATTTAAATTTTATGATGTAGATACTATTGTTCGTATTGGTTCAGCTGGTTCATATGTTAGTCGTTTGAATGTTTATGATACAGTTTTAGTAACAGAAGCTTTTAGTGAATCTAATTTTGCTAAAGTTGCTTATGGTATGCGTTCTAAGAAATTAAAATCTAATAAAGCTGTTAATGCAAAATTAATTAAGGCAGCCGAAACTCTAGGAATTGAATTAAAACCTGCAGTATGCCATTCATCTGATGTTTTCTATCGTGAAACTTCAACTGATGAGGCAGTAAATAAGTATGGTTGTGAATGTGTAGAAATGGAAAGCTATGCTTTATTTGCCAATGCTAAAGCCTGTGGTAAAAAAGCAAGTTGCCTATTAACTATTTCTGATTCATTTGTTACTCATGAAGTTACCACTGCTGAAGAAAGACAAAATTCATTTACTAACATGATGAAGATAGCTTTAGAATTAGCTACTTCTAAGAAACGTTAATTTTCTCAAAAGCATTTATATTTTGTAATTAAGCTTTACTTTTTCTTAAATTTAAGAAAAATAAGGCTTTTTTTCTTTTGTCTAATAAAAAAATGATAATTTTTAAATTACCATTAATAATAAAATATTAAAAAAGTTGTTATTATAAGATTTTTTGTCATTTTTTCTTAAAAGGAAAAAAATAATTGAAAAAAATTATATTTTGAAATAAATAAGGTTAAATTTTTCCTAAAGTAAAAATAATTTAAAATAAATTTAAGAAAAGTGAATTTTGTTTTAAAAAAATAATTTGATATATTAAGGGTGAAAGGAGGAAAATAAGCCTTAATGTATAATTATTTTATGCTAGTAGGACGCGTAGCTAAAGAAGTAGAGATAAAAACATTAGAAGATGGAAGGAATGTTCTTACTATATTAGTTGTTGTGCAAAGACCGTTTAGAAATCAAGATGGTGAATATGAAAACGATTTATTGCGAGTAACATTATGGGAAAGTACAGCTGAAATAGTTTCTGATAATGTACGCAAAGGAGCTATGGTAGGTATTAAAGGTCGTATTGTTGCAAACAAGAAAACTAAAGAAGACGGAACTAATGTTTATCAAACTGAATTAGTTGGCGAACGAATTGTGTTTTTTTCTAATGTAGATACTAAGGTTGAAGGCTAAATGCCTTCTTTTTTTAAGTAATAGTAGATACCATTTTCGTTATTGCTTTTAGTTTGGTTAAAATTATATTTGAATAATTCAGGTTGGGAATTAGCCATAATAACTGGTATATCAGCTTCTTTTAACATAGATATATCGCCTAAATCATCACCAAAAGCAATTATTTTGTCTTTTATATTTAATATTTCTTTAAATTTTAATAAGCCATGACCCTTATCATGTTTACTTATTTTATTAATGTTAGAATTAATATAATTAGTAAAATCTAAATTGTATTTTAGGGCTATTTTTTGACCTAATAATTTTTTAGTATCATGGTAGACAATTTTATAAACATCTTGAGAGAATGTTTCTAAATTTTCATATTTAATATAATTGTGATTTTTAATAAATTCTAAATTATCTGATTTAAAACCATCACCATATTCAATTTCAATATTAAAAACATTATTAGCTTTTAATTCTTTAATTACTTTTTTAGCAATTTCGTTTTTAATGGGATCTTCATAGATTAATTTTAAATTACTATCATAAATAGTACTACCAGCATTTAATATTAAATAATGGGGTTTAAAAATTTCTAAGATATTTAAAGTATTAGATAAAGCTCTAGCAGTATTAAAGACAATTAAGTGTTTGTTTTTGATTTCATTTAAATAATTTAAAGTTATTTCATCTATTTTTCCCTCTTTATTTAATAGAGTATCATCTAAATCTAGCATTATAATCATATTATCACCAGATTTATTCTAACATATTTATTTTTATATTCTATTGTATTTTTATGTATTTAAGAGTATAATATTATTGGAGGTAGTAAAATGTTGGAATTTTTTGATTATGATAAGAATCAAGGTTATGTATCTATTTACAGTAATTATCTTTTAATAAATAAAAACCTAGTAGATTGTTTTAATGATGCGTATAGAGTAAGAATAGCTTGTGATAAAGAACATAAAAAAATATATATATATAAATTAGATAAAGATGAAACTTTATCAGGTATTTATAGTGAAACATCTTTACTAAAGTTGTCTATTTTTAAGACTTATGGTAGAATAGCTAATAAGAGTGTAGTTGAATTTATAGGAAATAGTTTCAATTTTAGATTGGAGAAAAAAACTGATTTTAAAAAGTTTAATGCTAAATATTATGAACAAGATAAAGTCATTATTGTAGATGTGGGAAAGGAGGAATAAATATGATTGAGTCATATATGTTATGGGTTTGGCTAGCAGTATTTATTATAGCCTTTATTGTTGAGGCATGTACCCAAGATTTAGTTTCAATTTGGTTTAGTGTTGGTGCTTTAGTAAGTTTAATACTATCAATTTTTGATAATATTCCTTATTGGGTTGAAATAATAGTATTTGTGGTAGTTACAGCTATTACTTTTGTTTTAACTCGTCCTTTAGTGAAAAAAGTATTAAAGAATCAAATTAGAAAAACTAATGTTGATGAATTTGTTGGTAAGGAAGTATTAGCTTTAAAAGATATAACACGTGAAATTCCAGGGGAAGTTAAAATCAATGATGTTATTTATAGTGCTGTATTAATGCCGGGCGAAAATAAAATAGAGGCTAATTCATATTGTGAAATAGTTTCAATTAGTGGTAACAAACTAATAGTAAAAAATATAGAAAAGGAGATTTAAAGTATGTTTTTAATTAATGCAGGTTTAATAATTGGAATAGTAGTTATTTGTATAATTGTACTAACTATTATTGTTTATTTAATTACAAGAATTAGAATAGTTGAACAAACTAGTAAGTATATTATTGAAAGATTAGGTGCATATCATGCGACATGGAATGTAGGTATTCATTTTTTATTACCTTTTGTTGATAGGGTTGCGAGTGTTGTTTCAATGAAGGAACAAGTTAAGGATTTCGATCCACAACCAGTTATTACAAAAGATAATGTTACAATGCAAATCGATACAGTAGTCTTTTATACAGTTTTAGATCCTAAATTATATACATATGGGGTAGAAAATCCAATATTTGCTATTGAAAAACTATCTGCTACAACTTTGCGTAATATTATAGGTGAATTAGAATTAGATGCTACTTTAACTAGTAGAGATATTATTAATTCTAAGATGCGTTCAATTTTAGATGAAGCGACTGATCCATGGGGTATTAAAGTAAATAGAGTAGAAGTTAAAAATATTTTACCTCCACAAGATATTCGTGATTCAATGGAAAGACAAATGCGTGCTGAACGTGAAAGAAGAGAAAAAATCTTACTTGCTGAAGGTGATAAACGTTCAAAAATTTTACAAGCTGAAGGTGACAAAGAATCACAAATTTTAAGAGCTGAAGCTGAAAAGCTTGCTATGATTAAAAAGGCTGAAGGTGAGGCTGAATCTATTTTAAAGGTTAAACAAGCTGAAGCTGAAGGTGTTAAGGTTTTAAGAGAAGCTGAGGCAGCTGGTTTAGTATTATTAAGAGATGCTAAAGCTTCACAAGAAGTATTAACAATGTTAAGTTATGAAGCTTTAGAAAAAGTTGCTGATGGTAAGGCTACTAAATTAATTATCCCATCTAATGTTCAAGATTTAGTATCTAACATTAGCACAATCAGTGAAGTATTGAAAGATAATAAAGAAGATAAAAAACAATAAAATTAAGGTAAATGAGGGTCTAAAAGACTCTCTTTTATTTTTATTTAAAATTATAAAAAATAGCTTGCAATATTGCTTTTTTTCTATATAATTATAGCGAGTAGGAGTGAAAAAATGTTTGATAGTTTTGAATCGTTAGTTAGAATTAGAAGAAGTGTTTTCAAAGAAGTCGCAAAATTAGCTTATGATGGAGATTATGAAAGAATTGAGGAAATCCCTTATACCTTATTAAATTCAGAGGCTAAGAAAAATGGCCAAGCTAAATATCGTGAATCTATATTCTTAGAAAGAGCTATTGTAGCTGAGAGATTACGTTTAGCAATTGGTTTACCAGTTAGATCAGCTGATGAACATTCAGCAATCTCAAAAGGTATTGAAGAGGCTATTACTACTAAAAGATTTTATGAACCACCTCTAATTAATATTATAGATTTTGCATGTAACGCATGTCCGACAGACTCATACTATGTTTCTGATGTGTGTGTAGGTTGTTTAGCTAACCCATGTCGTAATGTTTGTCCTAAAAATGCAATTAGTATTGTTAATGGTAGATCTCATATTAATCAAGACTTATGTATTAAATGTGGACGTTGTAAAGACGTATGCCCTTATGGAGCTATTATTCATCGTGAAAGACCATGTCAAAAAGCTTGTGGTATGGATGCTATTGAATCAGATGAATATGGAAAAGCTAAAATTAATTATGATAAATGTGTATCTTGTGGTATGTGTTTAGTAAACTGTCCATTTGGGGCAATTGCTGACAAGTCACAAATTTTCCAAGTAATTCATACAATCAAATCAGATACTCCAGTTTATGCAATTATGGCTCCTTCATTTGTGGGTCAATTTGGTCCTAAGGTTAATTTAAAAACTATAGATGACGCTATGGCTAAACTTGGTTTTGCGGGAGTTTATGAAGTTTCTATTGGAGCTGATTTATGTACTATTGAAGAGGCAAAAGATTTCTTAGAAGAAGTTCCTAATAAGCTTAAATTTATGGGTACTTCATGCTGTCCAAGCTGGTCTGTTATGGCTAAGACTGTTTTCCCGGAATTTAAGGAAAATATTTCAATGGCTTTAACACCAATGGTTTTAACTGCCCGTTTAGTGAAAAAACAACACCCGGATGCTAAGATTGTTTTTGTTGGCCCATGTTCAGCTAAAAAATTAGAAGCTAGTCGTAAATCTGTAAGATCTGATGTTGATTTTGTTTTAACATTTGAAGAATTAATGGGCATGTTTGTTGCTAAAGAAGTTGACTTTAATAAATTAGATGCTAAACCATTAAAGAATGAAACTACAGCTGATGGTCGTGGTTTTGCTGTAGCTGGTGGTGTTGCGCAAGCAGTTGTAAATGCATGTAAAGTTTTAGAACCAGAACGTGAAATAAAAGTTAAGGCCGTTCAAGGTTTAGCAAATTGTAAAAAGATGTTAGAAGAAGCTAAAAAAGGTGTTTATGATGGTTACTTACTTGAAGGTATGGCTTGTCCTTATGGCTGTGCTTCTGGGGCAGGTACTATTACTCAACCTACTAAGACTAAAGCTTTAGTTGGTGTATCACAAAAAGAAACACCTTTGAAAAATACTTTAGAATCAGGTTTCAAAGATCAATTAGAAGAATTAGAGGAAAGAGGCGTATAGTATGTTATTTGATACTTTAAATAAGGATCATATAACAGCTTTTAAAGTAAGAGATAAAGTTGCTAAAGAAGTTTTAGCAAGTGTTATTTCTAAATGTAAATATAAAAAAGTTGAAAAAGGTGGAGATGGCACTTTAACTGATGAAGATGTTTTAAAAATCATTGAAAAAACAGTTAAAGAGTTAGATGAGGAAATTTTATCTTTCACTAAAGCGGGTGAAGCTTATAAAGATAGAGTAGATACCTTAACAAAACAAAAAGATATAATTAAAGCTTATCTACCTAAACAATTAACAGAGGCTGAAATTAATGATATAATTGCTAATTTAAAGGATAAAACATTACCAAATGTAATGAAATACTTTAAATCTAATTATGCTGGTAAATGTGATATGGGTTTAGTTTCTAAACTAGCAAAGGAGTTTAATAAATAGAGTTTTCACACTCTATTTTTAATTTGGAGTAAAATTATGTTTAAAAAAATGTTTGGTTCTATAGATTTAACAAAAGGAAAGATTTGGCAAGTTATTACTTTCTTTTCTTTGCCAATTTTATTATCCTATTTATTACAACAAATTTATACTATATCAGATGCTGCTATTTGTGGCCAGTTCTTAAATGCTAATCAAGTTGCCGGAGTTAATAATACTTCTAATATTACGTTTATAGTTTTACAATTTGCTTTTGGTTGTACGGCTGGTTTTAGTGTTGTTTCAGCTAGTAAAATTGGTCAAAATGATTTAAAAGGGGCAAGACAAAGTTTGTTAGTACAAATAATTTTGTCTTTTATAATTAGTATTGTTCTTACAATAATAGCTATTTTGTGTATTGATTTATTACTTAATTTTATTGGTGTGACTAAAGATAAGAATTTAGAAATTTATAACGCAGCTTACATCTATACTTTTATCATCTTTTTAGGAACTATAGCTCAAGTTTTTTATAATTTAGCATGTTCATTTTTAAGAAGTTTAGGTAATAGTATAACTCCACTTTTATTTTTAGCCTTTTCAACAGTTTTAAATATTGTTTTAGATATTTTATTTATTGGTCCTTTAAATATGGGAGTAGAGGGGGCAGCTATTGCTACAGTTCTTGCTCAAGCTCTATCGGCTATTGGTTGTTTTATTTATATCTTTGGCAAATTAAAAGAATATAGATTTAAAAAGGAAGATTTTAAATTTCCTAAGGGCTTTATAAAAAAACATTTAGTTTTAGGTTTACCTTTAGCTTTACAATTTTCTATTTTAGCTATCGGTTTAATTGTTATGCAAGCTACAACTATTAAATTTGACATCTTACCTGATGGCACTTTAGCTAATGAATCTCAGTTGGGATACGGGGCAGCTTGTAAATTAAATAACTTTTTAATGACGCCGTTTAATGCTTTAGGAACAGCTATGCTTTCTTATTGTGGTCAAAACTTAGGTGCTCAAGATTACAAAAGACTTCGTTCTGGTATAAAGCAATCATTTTTAATAATGTTAGTATTATATGTAATATTTGCTGGAATTGGTCTACTACTAACTATTAACGGTGCTTACTTATATATATTCTTATCAAAAGATAAAATTAATCCTTTAACAATTAAATATGGTAATTTATATCTACAAACTGTTTTACCATTTTATCCAATTTTAGGAACTTTATTTATTTTAAGAAATAGTTTACAGGGCGTTGAAAAACCATTATTCCCTTTCTTAGCTGGAGTTGGAGAATTACTTGCTAGAACATTAGTTTGTTTATTTTTACCACAATTAATAAATGGTGGACCAATTACTAGAGCGGCTAGTGATGCGTCTTATGTTATGACTTCAGCTGCCGATATCTTTTCTTGGACATTTGCTTGTATTCCCCTTGTAATAGGATATATTTACTTTTTGAAAAGAAGTAGAAATCAAGAAAATTTAGCCATGCTAAAAAGTGAGTAAGAATGAAAATATTGATAATTTCTGATAGTCACAATAATTCAATTTTAAAATTACCGCTTACTGATTATGATTATGTAATTCATTGTGGAGATATTTCAAGTAATGATTTAGATTATTTAAATATATATGATAATATAATATATGTTAGAGGTAATTGTGATTATAATAATTATGATTTAACTAAAGTGCTAAATTTGAACAATAAAAAAATATTTATTACGCATGGTAATTTATATAATGTTAAAGATGATTTAGAATTATTAATCAATAATACTATTAATAAATATAATATTGTTTGTTTTGGTCATACTCATAAACAATTATTACTGAAAAAAGAAAATACAATTTATTTAAATCCAGGCGCTTGGAAGAATAATGAGTATGCCTATATTATAAATGATGAGGTTTATTTAATTAAAAATAATAAGTGTATAAACAAAATTAAATTATAAATTAGATAAGAAAAATCAAGTAGTAATTAAATAATTTTCTATATAAAATATATATTTATTAAATCCAACACAAAA
>CALUXI010000012.1 GCA_944324705.1 uncultured Acholeplasmatales bacterium | reverse complement strand
AGGTTTTTTAAGCTTGGATAAAATGCATTTTTATATTTTTTAAAAATCAGCTTGATTTATTTATAGCTGGCTTCTTTTCAAGATAAATTATAATATAAAACCACAAAAAAATCACCTAATTAAAGGTGATTATTCTACTTTCTTTTTCTACTAATTTTATTTCTAAAATAGAAAATACTAAATAACATATTACACTAATTACACTACAAAAGTAGCTAATATACCATAAAAAGATTTTATTAAAATATTATATAAGCATAATAAATTCTCTTTAATATATGCTGATATTTATAATAATTAATATAATCTTCTTTTTAAGATAATAGCTACTACCCCAACAATTACTAAAGTCCCGACAACACCACCAATAATGTAAGGTATGTAATTAGGTTTATCTTCTTCTACATTTTTGTCTTCTGTAACATTTATTTTAAATTTATAAGTTTTTTTAACATCATTTTCATACTCTAATTCTAATGTAGCATCATGAATTCCTATTTCTGTTTGATAGTCAAAATAATCAGTTGTTAATTTATAAGATAAATAATTATTAGGGATGTTTTTTGTCTTAACTAAGACATTTACTAATTCATCTTCCGTTAATGGATTATTAGTACTTAATTCAATTGCATCCACACTAATAACTGGAGCGTCCACATCCTTAAATATTATATTTAATTCAAAACTAGAACTATTATCACTAGAATCAGTAACCGTAACCGTTATATTTTGTTCCTTCAAACTTGAAAAATCTATATCTTTAGATAATTGCCAATTACTAACAGGTATTTCTCCATCATAGTTATCTATACAAGTAACTTCACTAAAAATATCTTCTAATGTTAAATCTTGTCCATATTCATATTCTTTACTAAGAACCTCAACATTAAATTTTGGTACTGCTATATCAACAATATAAATCTTATTAGTCACACTAGTTGTATTACCACTACTATCAGTTACCGTAGCTGTAATATAATATTCCCCTATTTTATAATCTTCTTCTGTAGTCGGGAAATTACTTTCAAACTTAATTTGACTAGTTAAATCTTTATCATAATTATCACTTGCACTATATCTAGCTTTAATATCATCTAAAGTAAAATGTTTATCATAATCTAAAATATGGACTTCATCAGAAACATCAATATCGGGTAATTCTGCAAACAATAGTTTATAAGCACCATGATGATCTGGTAAAGCTTCATTAAAATCAGCATAACTCCAAGAGTTTGCAGTATAAATTACAATAACACAAGTCCAGCGAAGTTCTTCAGGGTTTTCTACAGCACATAACATTTCAATTACATCTTGATCACTTGTAGTTAAACCAATACTATCTAGAACATCATTATAGTTTTCTTTAGTAAATCTTTCCATTGTATTACCATCAAAAATATCCCATATAAATTTGGCTGCTTGATCAAAGTCAGCACAATTTTCATCTCGGTTATCTATTTTTATCGCATAATAACCCGGCCCAACACTATTTTCTTTTTCTACTTCCTGAAAGCCAATAATAATGTTACTTTCCCTCGCTTTAACATTATTTAAACTAATAATTAAAATACTTGTTAAAGCTAAAACAATACTTAATATTTTTTTCATTAATTTTTCCTCCTTTAGTCTTCATTTAATATATAGACTAAATACGGGATTTTTTTGGATTTAAAATTATTTTTTTAAGATAATGCAATTTATTTGTAAAATAAAATAAAAAAGCATATAATTTTAAAGAAAAGGAAAGTGATACATATATGAAAAAGTTTTTATTTTTATTTTTAACAATTATCTTAGCTTTACAAGTTGTAGGTTGTACAAAATCTAATGATAAAGAACAACCTGATGACGGAAACAATACGGAAAAACCAATTGATGAAATTAAAGGTACAATTAAAATTATTGCCCCAACAGGTGCCCCGTCCTTAAGTCATCTTAAAATAGTTAATGATGCCGCAGCTCTAGACTATACAATTGGTAATTATAAAATTACCTTTGAAACCGCTAATGGAGCCCAAGGTGTGCAAGCTGCCATTACTAGTAAATCTCATGATGTCATAGTTTCCCCAATCAATTTAGGAATTAAATTATATAAGAGTAACAAAACTTATAAATATTTAGCTAATGTAACTGATGGTAATTTATTCTTTGCTTCTACAAGCCCAATTACTATTGAAGACTTAAAGACTAAAGACTTAGTTTTCTTTGGTCAAGGTACAATTAATGAAGCTATTGTTAATAAAGTATTAAGTTACAATGAAATTAATAGAACTGATATCCAATACTTAGCTGATACTAACACCACTCAACAACAATTAGTAGCTGATGCTAATCCTAATACCATTTATTTAGTAGCTGAACCTGTTTTATCTGCTGCCAAAAAAAAATTATCTTCTCAAGGTAAAACAGTTTATACTTTAGATGTTCAAAAATTATTTAATGAAGCAAGTTCAGGTATGAATTTTTTACAAGCTGGTGTTTTTGTCAAGAGTGATATTGATAGTGAATTTGTCACAACCTATTTAAAAGCTTTAGAAGAAAGTATTAATTACGTTAATCAAAATGTTGATGAAGCAGCTAAACTAGCTCAATCACTAAATTTAAATTTACCTGCTGAAGCCGTCTTAAAAGTAGCCATTCCAGGTTGTAACTTACATTTTAGAAAATCTAATGAAATTAAAGATAGTGTTAATGCCTTAGTTAATTTAAATCCTACTTTATTTGGTGGAGAAGTAGATAGTGAAATATACTACTAATAAAAAAATTATTACTTACTCTTCTTCTTTATTATCAATAATTTTAATATTATTTCTAATATATATAATTGTAGATAACAATATCATATTCCCAAATCCCTTAACTAGTATTCTTACTTTTTTTAATTTATTTAAAGATATAAATACTTACGTTATTCTTGGTTACACCTTTTTAAGACTTATTATTTCCTTATTAATTAGTTTTATTATAGGTGGTACTTTAGGTTTCTTAGCCGGTCGCTTTTATTATTTTAAATTATTTTTAAAACCTTATATGACTTTAATTAGATCTCTTCCCCTAGCCGCTATTATTGTAATTATAATGGTTATCTTAGGTTTTGATTTATCCCCATATTTAGTATGTATGTTAATACTAATACCTATAATTTATGAATGTTTTTTAAATGGTATATTAAATTTAGATAAGGACTTAATGCAAGTGTGGAAACTTGAAAGCACAATGAACTTCACAGTCTTAAAAACTATTATTTTTCCTTTAGCTAAGCCATTTATAAGTACGGCTTTTGTTCAAAGTGTAGGTCTTGGAATTAAAGTTTTAGTAATGGCTGAATTCTTGTGTAGTACTAAGAATTCAATAGGCGAACAAATTGTTTTTAATGCCAATTATCTAGAATATGATAAAGTTTTTGCCTGGAGTTTATTAACCATTATTTTAGTCTTAATACTAGAATCCTTACCTAAATTAATTACTTATCTTAAGAATATAAAAAATTAATGGAGTCAAAAAAACTCCATTTTATTTTATTCTTATTTCTAATTTAGTAGCTACAAATAATTCTTCTTTATTATCATTTAGATATTCATACATTTCATCTAGTCTACCATAATTTCTAAATCTCTTAATTAATTTAAAGAATTCTTTTATTTCATCATTAATAAATATCACTTTATTTTCTATTAAATCCAATAATAATTTAACTAATTTTTCTTCTCTTTCTTCAAACTTAGAATTTAATATTTTATTTATTTCATCATTAGAAAGAATATAACTTCTTCTTTTTTCTAATGATTTATAATAACTTAAATCAGGATATTTAAAAAGTTTATTGTTAATACCTATATCTTTAATGGTATCATTAATTATATTTTCATCAAAACTTTTACTTAAAATATTATCACTATAAATTGTTAATTCTAACATAATTCCTCCTAAAGAAACATAAGATAGTAAATAGGTAAATGAATTATTTTATTTTTTTCTAAAACTTCTTTTTTATTATAAAATACATATCCAGCTTTCACATTATATTCACTATTGTTTACAATCTTAGGTAAAGCTCTATAATTTTGACTGTTTTTTCCTGATTTTATTTCAATTGGCTTAACACACAAATTATCATAATCATCTAATAAAAAATCTACTTCGCCTTCTTTTCTCTTGTCAAAATAATATAACTTATAATCTTTATTTTTAAGCTCACAAGCTGCATATGTCTCATAAACTGCCCCTAAATTTACATTTACATCATCTAGAATTACATTAATATTATATTTATATAAAATATTAGTTAGTAACCCAACATCATTTAAATATAGCTTAATTAAATTTTTACTACTAGATTCAATTAAAGGAAATTTAGGATTAGATATAGCCTTAGTTTCTAGGGCAATACCTGAAGAAATTAAATATTCAATTTCTCTTTCATAATCACTATACCCTTTTCCTTCTTTATCTTCGATAGCTTTATAATTTAAACGTTTAATTTTATTATCAATATTAGATGGCAACATTTGATAAATTCTTTTTACTTTTAATTTGTTAGTCTCATCATATTTACTAGCATCATCTAAATAATAGTTTAAAACACTGTCTTGATATTCTCTAACTTTATAAATATTATTAGTTTCTTTATAAATATTAATACTATCTGGTAAACCACCAATTAATAAATATAATTTAAATAAATGCATTATATAATTATGTTCCTCTTCTGGTAGTTCTTTTAAATTTAAGTAATTATTTTTAAGATGTTCTATATAATTTTCATTAACATCAGAAGCCCATAAAAACTCCCTTAAACTTAAAGGATACATTTTCTTTTCAATTATAGAACCAATAGGTATAGAAGTTGTCTTCTTTAAAGTTATACCGAGTAAAGAACCACTACAAATAAACCTATATTTATTATCCTCTCTTAAAAACTTTAATAAAGTAAGTAAATTAGGATATTCTTGTATTTCATCAATAAATATTAAGTTTTTTTCTTTAAATTTAGGACCAGCAACAATACTAACCCTCAAATAAAAATCATCTATAGTTTTAACATTTTTAAATAGTTTCGGTCCTAATTTATCACTAGCCATATTGATTTCAATAAAGTCACTATAAACTCTCTTAGCCACTTCTCTAATTATGTAAGTTTTACCTATTTGCCTAGCCCCTGTTATACATAAAATTTTATTTGAATTACTAATTAAATAATTGAATATATAATCTTCTATTTCCCTTTTTAACATAATTAATCACCCTATATTTTATTACATTTGTCAGTTTTCAAGTAAAATTGATACAATATTTTGTCAGTTTTCAATAAAATTATATATTGTTTTTTGTAAGTTTTCAAGTAAAATTAATATAACATTTTGTCAGTTTTCAAACATTAAAAATAGCTAAGGTATTGCCTTAGCTATTTATTATTCTTGATTTATTTCTCCAACTTCTACACATTCAATTGGTTTATCATTTAGTTTAGTAAATGTTACATCTTTCATATTTACTTTCTTAACATAGTTAAATAATAAACCTTTACCTTTAATATCTTCAGCAAAACTCATCATAGCCGGTTTACCAGCTTGAGGATTATCAGCATATGTAAAATGAACATCATTAAAATTGATTTCCCCAATTGGTTGTTCTGGAAGACCATAGAAAGCTCCGGCCGCACAATTAACATTTTGACAATCAATATGTTTGAAAGTGAATTTTCCTAAATATGGTGTTCTATCATCAACAGGTAGTTTTTCTTTAGACCAAACATATTCAGTTTTACCATCAGGATCACAGAAATAGAACATATTAATTACAAGTGGTGTTAAAACATTATCCATTTTAATGTTTTCAAATGTAATACCATCAATAATTGCATCTTTCCCTCTACCACGTCTTGTTTTAATACGTAAACCTCTATCAGTTTCATTAAAGATACACTTAGAAACTTTAATATCTTTAATACCACCGGCCATTTCGCTACCTAACACAACCGCACCATGACCAAAATTCATTGAGCAATTGCGAATATTAAAGTTTTCTGATGGTTTCTTATATTTAGCACCCATGTAAATTTTACCTGCTTTAATAGCAATACAATCATCACCAACACTAAAATGAACACCAATAATGTCAACATTTTTACATGATTCAGGATCACAACCATCTGTGTTAGGACTATCTTTAGGACTTATTAATTTCATATCAATAAAGCGAATATTTTTAGAGAAATATGGGTGTAAGTTCCATGATGGGGTATTAGTTACTGTAACACCTTGAAAACAAATATTTTCACAGTGATTTAAGAAAACCCCACGTGGTCTCCAAGCTCCTCTTTTTTCTTTAATATTAACCCACCAATCACTATTTTGAGCATTACCATCAATAATACCAGTACCGATAATATTAACATTTTTAATATTAACACCAGTTATAATACTTGCAAAACAGCTAATAGGATTTCCTTCCCAAGAACCTAAGTTATATTCTCCTTTTTCATCAGTTGCATATATCATACCTGGTAAAATAGGATATAACTTACGATCTGTAGCACCTAAAAGGTGAGCCTTAGGGTGTAATTCAATAGTTATATCACTCTTTAAGAATAAAGGACCTGTTAAATATGTTCCTTCCGGAATATATACCCTACCATCCTTAGGACACACTTCCATAGCAGCCTGTAAGAAATTAGTATCTAAAGTCTTACCATCACCATGAGCCCCTATATCTTTAACATTAATTGTTACATATTCTTTCTTAGTTTTAATTTGTTGGAAGAATTTAGGTAGACTTCCATCATCAACAATAATTTCATAATTCTTATTAGGCTCTAAATTATAAATAGAAAAGATATTAGTCTTTACATCAGATGCATATAATTCATCATTAACATAAACACTATAAGGTTTTTCTGCATAATAAGGATTATGATTATCAATTTCAATAGTACACGATCTTGTACCTAAATATATTACATCAAATTCCATAAAATCACCTACAATTCCTCATTTTTAATTTTATTATCTTTATTAAATTTTCTCTTTTTAATAAAGTTCATAATTGTATTCTTAATAAACAAGTAAATAAAGTCAATAATTACAACAACCAAAGCAAAACTAAATGGATCTATACCACCTTGGAAAGTGATATCTAAAGTTATTCCATGGGCAGCCATTTGTGACATTATAATAACTGTTGGAATTATAACTATTATTGAATAACCTAAATTTAAGAAAAATGACTTAGTTCCTTTTAAATTAATCATATTATAATAATATGTATCATCATTACTTGACTTAAACAATCTTACTATAGGTTTAACTATATACTCATTAATTAAACAATAACCTAAAATAAGTAAAACAGCTAAATAAATAGTTTGATTTTCTAGATTTGTTGTTGAAGCCCATAAAAGGCCAAGACCAAATCCAAAAAAATAAAGGACAGACCCGGCTGTCCAATATTTTAATAATAGAATTTTTAGCCAAGATGGAACTTTAGATTTATTATTTACTACAAATGTTTCATTATTTGGATCAAAATTCTGTTGCTTTTTCATTAATTTATTCCTTTTCTCTATCTTTATCAATAAAGAAGTATGAAAGTATAGAACCTGCTAAGGCACATATTTCAGATACCCAAACAATTATTAATGAAAGATATGTTGAACTAGTAAATGCATAATTAATTTCAGCTTTTGCCTGAATTAAAAGTAATGTATACCAAGCTGCACAAAGAATAGCTATTATTGTGATAACTGTAGAAAATATAGCCATAAACAGGTTTCTCTTAGAATTAAACCCTAATGCATTAAAAATATTAATACATCCAAGCATAATTATTAAGAATAAGATAAAACCAGATTGACCATATTCCTCAGTTAAACCAATTATTGCATCATAGTGAGTACCTAAGAATAGACCAATAAAAATAGCAGGAATCATGAATAATATTGTACATATTTTCCATGGTCTAGCTCTAAAAGAGTCTACGAAATCAAAACCGATTTGGTGAAGCCCACGGCCTAAAGCTTTAAAAAATCTAGACATTGTTCTCCTCCTCTTTATTAGGTAATCCTACGTATTCCTCTGCTCTAATTCTACGAGTAGTATCAATATCAAAGAAATGTAACTTATTATTATCAAAGCAAGCTTTAATAAGTGGTTCATTTCTCTTTTTAACATCTTCTCTTACTGATACTTTGGCAATAACTTTTTCATTGCCAAAAGTGCCATAAATTAAAGAGTAAGCACCTAACATTTCATCTAAATCATATACTAAATCAAAAGTACAATCCTTAAACTCAGTTAAATGAGCATCATCTAAATAAACATATTCCGGACGGCTTGCCATAATAACACGTTTACCAACATAACCTTGTTCTTTTAGGATAGCAAATTTAGCATCGGAAATCTTAATTTTATTTAATTTAGGTGTTTCTTCATCAATATATTGTTTTAGTTCATCATATTTAGATAATTCTTCTTCAGACAAAGAATTTTTCTTTTCTTCTAAAGCAGCTAATTCCGCTTTCTTCTCATCATATTCTTCAGGAATTTGCAAGAAATAGCCATCTTCAAGCACTTCACCATGGAAGAAATTCATTGGAGGAGTACCTATGAAACCAGCAACGAATAAGTTTTCTGGGTTATCAAACATTTCCTTTGGTGTTGCGATTTGTTGAACTCGACCATCAGCCATAACTACTATTCTAGTAGCTAAAGTTAAGGCTTCAATTTGGTCGTGGGTTACATAAATGAATGTACCATTTAATCTATTGTGGAGTAACATTAATTCCTTACGCATTGTGCCACGTAACTTAGCATCTAGATTAGATAAAGGTTCGTCTAATAAGAATACAATAGGGTTACGAACAATAGCACGTCCAACAGCAACTCTTTGCCGTTGACCACCAGATAATTGTTTAGGTTTTCTATTTAAATAAGGAACTAAACCTAAAATTTCTGCTGCTGCCATAACACGTCTATGAATTTCATCTTCATCAACATGTCTGATTAATAATGAGAAAGCTAAGTTATTGTAAACTGTCATATGAGCGTATAAAGCATAGTTTTGGAAAACCATAGCAATATCACGATCACGTGGAGCAACATTATTAACTCTCTTGTTATTAATAATTAAATCCCCTGATGTAATATCTTCAAGACCTGCAATCATACGTAATGTTGTAGATTTACCACAACCAGAAGGACCAGCTAATACAATAAATTCACCATGTTCAATTTCAATATTGAAATCAAATACAGCTTGTACACCATTAGGATAGATTTTGTTTATATTTCTTAAAATGACGTCTGACATATAAATTCCCTCCTAATGTTTTTCATTAATACTTTCTAAGTATTTATTTAATTTATTAGATTTTACATAAGCATTAAATGCACCATAAGCATATGCAACAGCGGCAATTAATAACAATACTATTGAAGTTATTCCTCTAAATGTACCGCTTTGTGGTAACATTGCTTGGGTTTCGC
The DNA here is from genome assembly GCA_944324705.1 of uncultured Acholeplasmatales bacterium. GTDB lineage: Bacteria > Bacillota_I > Bacilli_A > Acholeplasmatales > Anaeroplasmataceae > CALUXS01. Next base: position 38,653 of record CALUXI010000012.1, on the reverse strand, counting down.
CGTCACCAATAATAGGAATACCTAAATTCTTTAATGCATTTGCTTCAACTTCCAACCAATGTTGGTTAGTTGGATCAATAGTAAGGTTGTTTCTAGCTTCCAATAAATTTTGATAGTTAACAATCAAACTTAATGGATACCAGAAGACAAGAACAACGCAAAGTATAGCTAGAGCAAACATAACATAAGAATAATTAATTTTATATGTTTTAACCTTTTCTGAAGCCAAAAAGCCAACTAATACCATAGCAACCGTTAATAGAATAAATATTAATGAATTCCAACTATATGGAGCTGAGTTCAAAATAACAATTGCAGCTATTAAACTAAACAAAATACCAACAAACCCACAAGCATAAGATGTTTTATTATTGTTATATCTCATTTCCTGTAAAGAGTATGTGTTACTTTGTTCTTTTGTTAATAAATATAGTTCCCATGAATTAATATAAATTTCATTATTACCATCTAGTAAATAAACTACTAATTTTGCACTCTTATTAACATTTTCTTTTCTATGAACTTCTAATAAATTATCAGAAAGACTAAAGCAAGTAGAATCAAGTTCGTTATCTCCGTTCTTTTCGATTTTATAAACGGTAGAATAAGCACCAAATTTGTTTTTTAATTTAACCTTTGTATAATCTTTAGTAAAAATGGTCGTTAAAACTTGGTTAGATATAGTTGCTATTATAGTAGAATCATATTTTTCTAATGAAATATTATTTTGCATTACTAATACCTACCTTTCCATTACACTTTTACGATATTTTAATATCGTATAAGTTATATATAAAGCACATAAAGCAATATATATAATTACTAAAACTAAAGCTATAGCAGGATATATTAGTGTTTCAACTGGTGTAGATGCTCCAAATAAAGAAGTTTCATAATATTCTTTAATACCATCTAGGTTCTCATTATAAGTAGATATTGCTTTACTAATAAATACTAACACAACAACAGAACCTACAATGGTAGCCAACGGAACAACAGTACCAGCAATTAAATTTGACATGTATAATTTTTTTCTATAACTATTACCAAATATAAATAACAATATAACACCAACAATTCCCCCCACGAACAAATAAAAAACAGCATTATTAGCTTTTTGCATTGCTTCTCTACTATCTAAAATAGCTTTCGGAACAGAATTATCTTGAGTCATTATGCTTTCTAAACCTGTTGCAAAAATAAGTGCCATTACAAACAGAACCACCGTATAAACTAAATAAATATATATAGATGGTTTTGTTAATTTTTGTAACATAATAACCTCCTAATTAATGTGTTAGGAGAGGAAAAACTCCTCTCACTAACAACAACTTTGTTTCAATGATTCTTCTAGTCTATTGTGATTTTAATGAATTTTCATATACTTGTTGATATGCCGGTAAATAGAATTGTAAAACAGCATCAACATCGTCTTTATTTAGAATGTTTCTAATAGCTTCATCAGTAATTTCAGAAGCAGTTACAACATATTTTGTATATGCTGCTGTATTTGAACCACTATCTTCTTTCCATGCATCTGCAAATGTTTGACAATTTGTATCAATTTGGTTTTGTTGAGATTGATTAATTGCGAAAGATGATGGAACACAAGAGAAGTATGTACCAGTTGAATCTGTTCTACAAATGAACATAGCACCAGCTTGAATAGCAACTGTACAATTGTCCATACCTTCTTTTAAAGTTGGAATAATAGTTTGGAAATCTAAACCATCAGATCTAATATGACCAATACCTTGAGTTGAACCAACAAATTGTCTATAATAATCGTTCCAGTTCTTATTTCTTGCAGTAATATCTTTCATAACTTTATCAGAAATAATAACACAATCGTTACCATTTACAGAAATCATAGCATCTGGATCTGATTTAGCAGTTGTAATACGATTACCATTTTCATCATATTCAATTACTTTTGCACGATAATCAGTTGTATTTGGCCCGTAATCTTGTAAATCTGCACCTTCATCACAGAACATATAATCCATTATATGTAAAAGTGTATTTAAATTTTCATAATCATAATTATTTGGAATACACCAACCACCATCTTTTAAAGCACGGCAGTCTTCAGTGAAGTGATAGAATTCAGCACCAATTTCTTTACCATCTGGACCTTTTGTAACGGCTGTTGAATTATTTGTACCAGCTTCACCAACTTGCCAAATTGCAGCAGGAGGTAAGATTGCTGTATAACTTTCTGATGGACCAACAGCATATGGAGAAGTTGTACCAGTGTAATCATAAGAAGCGAAACCAGTACCATCTTCTAATAATGCTTTACGCCATTCAGATTTTGGTTGGCCCCCATAACCTGCAGAATAGTTTTGAACAATTAAGCCTTCTTGATAAATTTGATTTAATTTTTGCAAGCCTTGATATGTGATACCTTCGATACGTGCATCGTGTAATTTACCTGTTTCATCAAAGTATAATTTTTCTTTTTCAGCTGACATACCACGAACACCGAATGCAGATAATAATTCTACAACACCACGTTGACGGTTAGCTTCACCAGAACGAGGGAAGAATACGTTAATAGAATCAACTTTTGCTAAGTATTGAGGATTTGTTCTTACACAACGCCATAATGCAACCATATCATCAACGTTGTAACAAGCACTAGCTGACAAGAATACATCTGAACGATTTGGATAAATTGCTTCTAATTCATCATTGTATCTATAAGCTGCATCGATATAATCTCTTAGAGCTTGAACATATTCTTGACCATTAGTAGCATTCTTTTGAGCATCAACGGCATTACCATATGTCATTGATTCATTAACTTTTAAAGCTTTAAAATTACCATTTTGATCAGCAATAGCAATTGTTCTACCTTTCATATCTTCGTAGAATGCTGTATAAACTTGTTTTGAAATTATTTCAGCTTTACTGTCCATACTAGTAACTGGATATTCTTCATCTAATAATTTCTTTAAATAGTCAGAATTTACCATATAATATTTTTCAATATTATCTACGCCATCAAAATAAGGTGTATTATAAATTTTACCATTAGCTTGTTTTAATTGAGCTTCTACAGATGGATGAGATTCTAAATAAGCTTTAAAATTAGGCATCTCATCTAAATGGTCAGATAATGGAACTAATTTACCAGCGTTTGCCATTTCTGTTGTTTGGGAATTCATAGTCATTAATAATTCAACTTTTTGACCACCAGATACATAACCATCTTGCATAAATTTAGTAACTGTACCTTTTGTAGAATCTTGAGAATAATCAGATGCATCATTAAATTTAACACCAAATTTCCTCTCTAATTCTTGCCACATTGGTAACAAGTCGCCTCTTTTTACACTTTGACCATCTACTAATGTAGTTGCATCTTCTTGACGATAAGTCATACCACTGTTACTCTTATAAACAATAACAGCATCAATTGTGTTAGGGTCTCTATTATCACATGCAGTTAAACTTAAAGCTGCAATTGAAGCTAGAGCAACAGACCCAATAATTTTTTTCTTCATATTTTTTCCTTCCTTTTTGTTTTTATTCTTTAACCCCACCAACATTGACACCTGCTGCAAAGAATTTTTGTAGCTGTGGATATACAATGCAAATAGGGATAATTGAACAAATTATCATTGCATATTGTAATGCAGTTGGTGAGAAGTCCATTTTTTGACTTTCAGCAATCATTTCATCGATTCTCATACGCATATAAACTTGTAATGGTCGATCTTCTTCACCTAGTAACATCATAGCCCAGAAATAAGTATTCCATCTATTTAAAGCATAGAACATTGTAACTGTAGCAATAGATGCTTTTGACATTGGTAAATAAATTTTTGTTAATATTTGGAATTCATTAGCACCATCAATTGTTGCTGCTTCTTCAATTTCATGAGGAACACCAGCAAAATAATTACGAAGTAATATAATATTAAATGCATTGAATCCCATACCGAATATAAACCCGATACGATTATTGATTCCTAACCTAATGAAGTTATCATATGTTGGAATCATACCTGCGGTAAACCACATTGTAAATACTAATAAAAAGTTAAAACCTCTTCCCCAAAGTAATCTTGGTTTAGATAATGCATAAGCACCAGTAACAGCTACGAACATAGATACTGCTGTACCATATACAGTGTAGAAAATAGTATTACAATATGATAGCCAATATAGCTTTGTCTTATAGACTTCTATAAAGTTTTCAGCAGTTAAACCCATAGGCCATATGAAAACTTGGTTTTTATCTACAAATTCCATATCAGATAAAGCATTAGCAAGGGTAAATATCAATGGATAGATACATGCTATTGAAAACAATAATAGTAACACATAAGCTAATACTTTAAAGATTAGTTCTGATCTAGTTAATCTTTTCATCAATCTATCCTCCTTTAGAATAATGAAGTATCAGACACTCTTCTACTAATTGCGTTAGAACCTAATACTAAAACCATCGCAATTAAAGAATTAAACAAATCCGCAATGATACCTATAGATTGGAATACAGCCTTACCCTCAATTTTCCATCTATAAATAAGTGTTGATACTACATCGGCTGTTTCAATATATCCACCTTGATCTGCTTGTTCTGGTCTATACAATAACATAACTTTTTCATAACCAATATTTAGTATTTGACCGATACGCATAATCAACATAATAGATAATGTTGGTGCCATGCCTGGGAAAGTAACATATTTTATTTCTTGTAATTTAGAAGCACCATCTATCTTAGCTGCTTCATAATTTGTAGGTGAAATAGCCATTATTGCTGCAAAATACACAATTGAACCATAACCTGCATCTTGCCAAATATTAGAAATTTGGTAGATTGGTCTAAAGAATTTTGCTGATTGTAAGACACCAATATTTCCTTCACTAGTTATCCAACCCCAATTTCTAAATAATTGAGTTAAAATACCTGGTTCTAGATTTATACCTGTACCACCTGTTCCAGCTTCACCAGAACCACCATAACACCATAAGGTAATAATACTAGTTACAACAACTGTAGATAAGAATTTTGGTAAATATGTACATACTTGGAATATACTTCTAGCCCAGCCAATTTTAATTTCGCTAAATAGTAAAGCTAAAATAATTGGGATAGGGAAGCCAAAAATCAAACCATACATACTAGTAACAAAAGTGTTTCTGAATGCTCTCCAGAATAAGGTTGCACCCTGGCCTGCAAACAATTCTTTTACATAGTACAAACCTTGCCAATAATTTTCCATTACACCTTCAGAAGTATACTGTTTAAATCCTTGTATTGTTCCGTATACCGGAATATACTTGAATAAAAACATGAATACAAGTAGAGGAACTAATAATACATACAAACGCCAGTCTTTTCTTAATTCATAGCCTATGCGTTTCCATCTAGTACGTTCCATTTCATCCAGAATTGTTGATTTTTGTTCTTCACTCATATCAGCAACTTGAATATTTTGCATACTTTTCACTCCTACTCTTTCTTCTTTATTTGGTTGTAATAATCACTTTCAAACTGTTTTTCTTCAAGAATTTCTTTCTTTCTATTAAGCAGTTGTTGTTTTACATCATAAATAGCATTAAATTTATGTAATATTTCAATAACGAAACAAGTAATAAACAATGCTAAAAGTTGTTCACCTAGCAACCGTAAAATAGAAACAAAAAAATTCATTCCATCAATAGTCAAAACAGTAGCACATAAAAGCGATCCTACCACATACATAAGTATTAATACACCTATACGTTTTGGGGCTGAATTTAGAATTAAATTACCATCTTTCTTAGGTCTAAATACTAACCATAACAAGTTAACAGCATCAAAACATAAGATTGATAAATAGTTTTCTCCTAACTGACTACTTCCTTCAGCTAGTTCTGTAAAATAAATAACATACTTGACAGAAACAAAGGTAGCTAGTGCCATAATAGGTATCTCTATTATACCCCATATCCCCCAACGCATTATTGCCATATAGCAAACAACAAAACTAGCTACAAAAACAGGAATAACTGATACCATGAAATAATTAATCAAATAACATCCAATAACTTCTGAAACAACCCCCACAATTGTAATCAAAGTCAAGTCAATTAACCTATATTTAGCTAGACTCATTTGTGCCCCCTTATACTTATGTTTTTTAGTAGTTTAAAAATAGAACACTGCTGTTCCTATCGCTGTAATTATATAATTTTTGTAAGCGTTTGTAAAGTTGAAAAAGCGCTATTTGTAAGGCAAAAATCGGTTTTTTTATTATTTAATAAAATTAAAATCGCTTTTATTTTTTGCAACATTAAAAAAGAGCCTTCAATAATCGAAAGCTCTTCTTTTGTTTTGACTGTTTTTGCTATTTTAATGCAAACCGATAAAGAGGCGTTGTACCATCTTCATCAACACCAACTTGTAATAGTTGCCATACATTTTCCATATCAAGTTCAATCATATTATAAACAACTTCCATATCGTATGCGTCTGGACCAAAGAACTCAGCATAAGTTTTTGTTACTCCATAAGATATATCATTAGAAGCATCAGCATTATATTCACCTAATGTACCATAACATTGAGTTATGTTAGTATAACCATTACCTGAATTAATTGCAAATCTACCAGTAATAGAACTATTATTTTTTTCACAAATTAACAACTTATTCCCTTGCTTATAAGTAGTAATATTTACCGCACACTTAGTTATATTAATTTGGCTAATACCCGTAGTGAAATTAATAATACCACCAGCATAATTATCTACTTTTTGTGTTCCTTCATAGATTACTTGATTAACATTAATTGTCATTCCTTCGATTCTATCGTCAGCTCTACCAATTACACCAGCTGTATATCTATTATCTCCAGAACCTAAATCAGTGTTAACATAACAATTATCAACATCTATTAACATTTCTGTTACACTAGAATCATTTTGTACAAGACCAATTAGGCCACCAATATCCTGACCATCTTTATTATTATACGCTGTAATAATATGATTATCATCATTATATATCTCTACTAAAGAAATATATGTATCGCCTGCAGAAACATGACCAATTAAGCCAACTCGTCTATAACCATATAATTCAATGTTATTAATCTTAACATTGTGAACATAACCACCATAAGATCTACCAATTAAACCAACTCTTTCAGCAACTGGTTTACCTTCGGTTGTATCTTTAATGGAGATATTATTAAAGTTAACATTCATTATTGTTCCACCTTGTAAACGATTAATAACACTTAAATGATCCTTGTCTATACCATGAATAGTAATATTACTAATAGTATGACCATTACCATTTAATAATCCCTCAAATTCAACATTTTTAGTGTTTGGATTCCATGTGAAATCAGCATAATCTAAATCATTAGTTAAACTATAAATTGTAGATGAATTATTAGATGTATTACCACTCATTAAATTATAGAATTCTTGTTCATTTGTAATTTCTACATAATTAACTTGTTTTGAAATAACTTCTGATTTAATCGTTTGACCACTATTTTCGATAACAATATTTACATAATAAGATTTAGAATTGTCATTAGTACCAGATAAATCAACTATATCATCATTAATTACAAATTTTTCACCTTCTGCAATTACCGTGTTTACATCAGTAACAATAGAATCATCAACTAAAATATAAACATTAGCCTTTACATTACTTAATTCACCAACTAAATTATATCCATCTCTATTAACATATAAAGAAGATGTTAATAATTCAATTTCTGTATTAGGATCAACTACATATACTGTATATGAAGCACTAGACTCAGCTTGATTTAAAGTAGATATAGCTTTATAAGCTACTTCATAAATACCAGGAGTTGAAGTATATACACCAGGTACTTCTTTTCCTTCGCTTGTTTTAGTTTCTTTGTAAATTATTTCTTTTTCTAAATTATAATCTTTTCCTAAGGTTAATAATTTACCATTATAATTAGAAGCATCATAAACAGAAACACCAGGTTCAACATAATAAGCATATTTGTCTAAAATCACTTTAGAGTCCGAATTAATTTCAACCTCACCTAACTCTGGTTTTGCTTGTTTGACGTTAACTTCAAATGTCTTAGTTGTAGAAACCGTATCTTTAATAATTTCTTCAAATGTAGTTTCATCAATCTCAATTTCATTGTAAATTAATGTAGCTGTTAAAGTTACTTTAGTATCTTTATCTTCCGGTCTATTAACCTTAATAACTATTTCCTTAGAGCCTGAATTTGATTCTGTTACTTCAGTTCCTACCTCTAAAATATTAGGATTTGAAGACTTCCATAATACCTCAATACCATTAAATTTTGTTGGCAACTTGAAATCTTGCATAACAGCATTTGGATTACATGTTAATTCAAGAGCCATGTAACCAGCCATTAATACAGCTTCATTTGTACTTAATGAAGGATCAATTTCTAAGTTATAGTGCTCATATTCTTCCCAACTGCTCTTATTCAATGTAGCACCAATAGGAGAACCATTATTCAATTTAGCCAATGTTTCATCTGTTAAACTTAAGAAATCACCAATATTGATAGAACCATCTTCGTTTCTTAATTCCGTATGAATATTAGGATTTTCTAAGCCAGAAGGAGCAGTAACTGATTTAAATGAAGAATCACTTAACCCATTTTCATAAATTGTTCCAGCCTTGCTTTCAACATAACTAGAAGCATCTGTATAATCTTCAATTAATTTATAATTAGAGCCTGTACTAAATAAGCTATTATATGCTAAACCTCTATATTCATCAGCACCTAAAGAAGCATTATTAGCATAAGATAACAAACCACTATATGTATTATAACTGTTTTCTGTTCTAGCTAAACTAAAGTTTGCAGATGCGGTTTCACCATCAGGAAGTTTTAAACTTGCATCAATTTTACCAGTATTTTCATCTAATTGAGCACTATTATTATAAGTTGTCGTATTATAAACTGAAATAACACCTGGATTTGAGTTATCACCAACACCATGTAGTTTATTATTGAAAGCTAAACAGTTATACATCAAAACGTCACCTTTCATAATAGAACCACCAAGTTTAAATCCAATTCCGTCACCTAAAGTTGTGTTATATGCTGGATCAGTTGTTGGATTATTATTCATATCTACTTCTGATTCTTTTGTATATAAATATCCATTTTCAAAAGAAACACAGTTGTAAAGAATAACTCTACCAATATTACCTGAATCTTGTTTAGCAAATAAATCCCAACCATCATCAGAATTACGATATGCTATACAACTATCAAATACATTACCATAACCAACTGTTAATTTAGCAGCAAAGCCATCGGCGTTTTCCCCACCAGTTTGGTCATCAAAATTACCGTATGAAGTACAATTCTTAATTAAATTGTTAGAAGGCCATAAATCCATAGTAGCCATTGATGAACCACCACGACCTAGCTGTAAACCTGTATCTCTATTATCGTGGAATACACAGTTATCAACCACATTATAACTACCAGAAATATACATCCCATTATCTCCGGCACCCATAATTTCTAAGCCTTCAATATAGTAATAATTACCACTAACTGTAATCCCCCGGTTAGTAGATAAGAATTCCATACCACTGAAATCAATTACTACTTTACCTTCAGCCTTAACTGTAATTGGAGCTTCCTTTGTTCCATAGTTTAATAGAGTAACTGGGTAATCTAATTTATAATTTCCTTCTTGAATTATAACTACATCACCAGGATTTTTTCCTGCAGATAAGCCATATCTTATATCTAATGGATCATTTTTAGAACCACTACCTTTTTCACTTCCATCGGGGGAAACATAATAAGTTGTACCCCCATTTGAAGTTTCATCAACATTAGTATCATTACAACTTGCCATAGCAAGCATTGCTAGGGAAGTAATTCCTAATGCACCTATATATTTGAATAATTTCATTTTCTTTACCTCCTAAGCAATTGATATTACAATTCCATAAATATTAACACCGGAAGATGGACTACCTAAAGAATATAGAGAACCACCATCAACTGTTAATGATGAATAACTTACATCAGCACCTACCGGTTTACCTTCAGCAACAAAACTACCAACTAAAGTTCCTTGTTTAAATAAACCATTATATAAATCTAATTTTCTATCTTCCCCACTAGAACTAGAAAGAGCATAAATTTCAATAGTTACATTTTTATCTGCAAATCTTGTTAAATCGATAGTAACAGATGCGTCATCTACTTTACCAGACCCGCCAAGTTTAACTCTTTGCGTGAAATCTAAATCACCATAACTTTTATTACTACTATCAATTGCCACTTTAGATCCTGTTTTTGCTAAAATAGTAACTATATCTCCCGCTAAATTATCAACATCATTCCATACTAAATTACTAGATAATGTACCAGCCGTTAAATCATTGGCAATAAAACTATATGTAACACTTGTAATCTCCACTTCATTTACTGTTATTTCTACTTCACAACTTACAGTAATACCATATTCTTCATAAGATACTGTAGCTTTTCCAACTCCAGCAACACTAGAATCTAAAACAACTTTAACTTGAGTACCAGAAATTTCTAAAGTGCTACCTGATTCATAAGTTACTTCAAGAATCCAGTCACTAGTATCTAAAGTTTGATATTGATCAACAACAGTATTACCACTAACAAAAGTTAACGTAGTTACTGGGTCTATAACTTGTAATTTATAATAATTACTTACAACTAATGTTTGTGAGAAACCTTCTGTTGTAGTATAAGTTTTAGAATAACTTATTAATACATCATAAAAACCAGCCTTACTCATATCTACATTAGATGTATCTATACTTAAATTAGCATCTTCTTTAGTGATTGTTTGTTCAGTACCATCTGATAAAACTAATGTAGCCTTTAAATTTGAATAGTCTTCAATTTCTTCATCATGTTGATAATCAGTTTTAATTGTACTTAAATCTAAGTTTAAACCAACAATATATGGCTCAGTTAAAAGACTTAATATATTATTTACTGTAACATTATAAGAAGCATATAATTGTTGTTCATCATCTATATAAGAAACACCAATATTATAAACTCCTTCTTTTTGATTATTAAAAGAACTTGAATCAAAAGTAACTTTACTAGTAATATCAGCAGAGCTTGAATCACGATAATTAGCGGTTACTTTAACATTGTTAGAATCAAATTCTTCAGTTAAATAATAATCAACCTTAGCTTGTGAAGTATCAACACTTAAAGAAACAATATAATTTTTATTTCCTTGAGTTATATCAGATTCAACAAATTCACCAGTTGTTTGGTCCTTGTCCCCATCTGTATCAACTTCAGTATCATCACAGCTAGCTAAAGTAAATATTCCTAAAATAAATACAACCGCTAGCATAAATATTTTCTTCATTTTATTATTTATTCCTTTCTTACTTATATAAAGTAATTACTCAAAAGATAAAGGAGAAGATTATTATATTTTAAATATAACAATCTCCAACCTTATATTTGACATTATGTTATCTAATTAATTATTTTACAGCAACATCAATTCCATAAATTATTAGTCTATTGCTTCCAGAATTTTCACCAATTAAAATAGTTTGTCCAGCAGAAACGGTTGTTTTTACTGCATAGCCAATATTGCTATCCATCTTACCTCTACTATCATAACCTGGAACTGTTTGACCATCAATTGTTAATTCTCCAGCTTTTTGATTAACTTCTCCAGTCTCAAAACCACTATTACTAATCGTATAATATATGGTTATTTCTAAGTTATTAGTAGTAGATGTTAAATAAAATACACGGTTTGAGCTAGTAGCCATAACTGCTGAAGTAAATGCAAGAGCTGGTTGAGTATTTGATGTTGCAGGACTAGCGAATTGAGTTTGCCATGTTTCAGCACCGCCAGTAGATGTAGCATCAACCCCGAAACTATAATATGTTCCAGCATATATTTCTTTGCCGGCACTATAACTCGTTTCTTGTGCGTATGAATCAAATCTTAAATTTTCAGTTATAGAACCAACTTCATATTTAGCATATAATTTTGTTTCTGCTTCAAGTGGTTTTGTAGAGTCAAATTCTGTACCTTCATCAAGTGTTGAAGTTGTGTACCAACCAACAAATGCCATATCAGGAATTGATTCAGGTGTATAAAGAGAATCTATAGTAGTTCCCACATAATCTTGCTGCGTATATAATAATTCATCATTATAATAATATTCAATTTTTGCATCATAAGCTACTTTGTTTGCTGTCCAGTCATTTGTGTAATTTAAACCATTAGTATCCTTGCCATAAATCTTTACGTAATCTAAAGAACCATCTTTCAAATATTCTGCAATTTGTTCTTCCGTTAAAACTGTACATGTATTAACTAATGATTCAGCAATAGCACCTTCTCCAGTATTATTGTATTCTAATAATCTTGAAGCATCAGGATCAGCATTCATATTACCATAACGATCATTCTTATTTTTACCAGTAGCAGTAACTTCACCATAAGCTTCTTTAGAAATATGATTACCAATTTCTGAATTCATAATTAAAGTTGTCATATAATTATCCCAACCACGTGCAATTGAAACTGTACCAGCTACAACATCTTCACTAGCTGTAAACTTACAATTATTGAAAATATAACCATATTTTAAATTTTCCACACCTTTAGTAGCTATGATATAACCACCATTAGTATCATCATTACCAGCACTAATTGATTTTATTTCTGAGTTTTCAAAGATAGCAGTAGCATCTTCACCAAAGATATAATCAGTTCTACCTTCAATATAACAATTAATATAATATTGACGACCATTACGTGCATATAATGTATCTTGGTAACCACTAAATCTTACTGTATCAAATATACTTTGATCAGCTTCAACCATAACAGCTACAGCTTGTTTGTCATCTGAAGCAACTGCTTTATATTCTTCTAATGTATTAATTTCATTTTCAATTGTAATATTTTTAGCTTCAAAACCAACTGCACTTGCAGAAATGGTTAAGGTTGCAGAACCATCTGTACTATATGTTCCAGCGCCGCTAGGAACGGTTAAGCCATTATAAGCTCCATAAATAATTATAGTCTTTGAAGTATTAATATCTGGATTAGATCCAATTAAATGAACATTAGGAAGAGTGATTTCAATCTTTTCTTCAAATGTACCTTCGCCAACATTTAAAACTTTAATTACATCGTCATCAATATTAACTAAAGCTAAATAAGCTAAAGCTTCATTGATAGAACCAAATACTAACTCTTCATTTGATACGCTTGTAGAGGCACCAGCGGTAATTGTAATATCTATTTGTTCAGCTTCACTGCCAATTACATTTTCAACTACATCAACTACATAACCTTTAGTCTTAGTATTATCAATAACACTAGTAACCGTAACTTCTTTATTACCTTTACTTGTTAGATCAGGATTAGAAACCTTATATTCACTAGCATCTAAAACAAAATCATATGTTTTGTCTTCATATTTACCATGACCGATTACTACTAAATTATCATAATTAAATTCATCATTAACTAAAAAAATGGTTTGTGTATAAACATTAGTTTTATTTTGATAATCTAATAAAGATAATGAAATAGAATCTAAATCATAAACAACAATATCATAGCTTGTAGTTAAAGGATTTTCTAAACCTTCAACTTTAGCTGAAATTGTAACTGTATAAACACCTGGTGTTTTCATATCATCAGCACTTGGACCAGATACAGTATAAGAGCTAGCTGACAATACATCCTCTCTACCATTTTCGTAAATTAAACTAACATTTAAACCATTATAATCAAATTCTCTACCTTCTAAGAAATTTACATTTGGTAAATTATTAATTTCAACAGCACTAGGATCTGATTTTTCAACAGTTTCAGTATAACTCATAGAATAAACTCTAATAGATTTACTTTGTTCTATTGTATAAGTTCCAGCAACAGGAATATTCCAAGTGATAGTTTTTCGTACTTTATTTTCTAAAGTATCTAAATATGTACTATTTCCTTCACGATCTACTATAGAGACATCACTATTTGCATTACTTGATGCTCCTTCTGCAACAATTGTTAATACACCAGCTGAAGTAGTAGTAAATGTAATTGATTTACCTTGCGTATTAATACAATTACCCTCAAGTTTCATACCTTTACCTAAAGTAAAATAACCAACAACTTCATCATTAATTGTTTTACCACTAGTATCAGTAGCCAAATCAGTTATTGTAACATCTAATGTTCTAGTTAGTGTTTCAGTCTCTTCAACAGGTGGAACATCAGTTTCTTCCTCCCATATCGCATATAATGTAATATTAGAAGTAACTGGGGTATTAAAGTCATATGCTTCACCATTTTCTGTTAAAGACCAATGTTTAAAAATATAACCTTCTTTTGTAGGATCAGCTGGTTTTATAACTTTACCATCTTTTTCAACTTCAATAGCAGAAACTTCACTTCCACCTACAGCATTAAATGTAACTGTATATTTTTCTACTTGATCTTGATTTTCTTCCCATACAGCATAAAGAGTAATATCACCAGTTACAGGTGTATTGAAGTCATATTCTTCCCCTTCTTGTGCTAAGGACCAATATTTGAACGTGTAACCACTCTTTGTAGGATTAGCTGGTTTTGTAACTTTACCATCTTTTTCTACTTCAACAGAATCGATTGCATTTCCACCTACAGTATTAAATGATACCGTATATTTTTCTACTTGATCTTGATTTTCTTCCCATACAGCATAAAGTGTAACATCCCCAGTAACCGCTGTATCAAAATTATATTCTTCCCCATCTTGTTGTAGTGACCAATACTTAAACGTATAACCATCTCTTGTAGGGCTAGTTGGTTTTGTAACTTTTTCTCCGTCTTTGATTTTTACACTATCAATACTTGAACCTCCAAGAGTATTAAAAGTTACCGTAAACTCTTGAGTTTCATTGACTTCTGTCTTACAAGCACTTAAAACAACAGAACTAGCTGTTATACCTGTAACACAGCACATACCAAGAAAAATTCTTGATAAAACTTTCTTAATATTCATTGTTTCACCTTTCCTTTAGGTCAATTATAAAGTAAAACGCTTTCATTGTAAATTAAAAAAATAAGTAATAACGCTTTTATTTGCATTACTACTTAAAATTCAACTTATCTTCTAACCAAATTTCTAATATTTCATCTGGTTGATAGCCGTGACAACTACCAACTAACTCATTATCTTTGATAACCAAAATAGTTGGTATAGTATTAACTTTCATTATTTTTAAAAAATCAAAATACTTTTCTTCAATTTCTAAATTATAAAAATTAACATTTTTAAAACTTGGCATAATATTATTGATAGTAGGAACTAAGTTATAGCAATTAGCACAACTTTCCCCACTTATTAAAATAACATTATAACCAAATAAATTATTTATTTTATCTAAACTAAACTTTTCCATTTACTAAAATATCCTTTGCCAATTTTATTTCTTCTTTAGTAGGAACTCTAGTATCTTTTAATTTATATTCTAGCCCTAATTTACTATATTTATTAATTCCTAAAGTATGATATGGTAAAATTTCAATCTTTTTTACTGTTTTTAAACTATCAATAAATTCTTTAGTTCTAATTAAGTAATCTTTCTCTAAATTTATACCTGGAACTATAACATGTCTAATCCACATATCTTTATTATTATCACTCAGATATCTAGCAAATTTTAAAATATTTTGATTAGATTTACCCGTTAATTTAATATGTTCATCATTGTCGATATGTTTAATATCTAATAAAAATAAGTCAACATATTTAATCAATTCATCAAACTTGGACTGTTCAATATTTTCAAATAAAGCTCCACTTGTATCAAGAGCTGTATTTACACCTAATTCCTTATATTTTTTCAATAATTCGGTAATAAAATCAATTTGTAATAACGGCTCACCACCAGTTAAAGTTATACCGCCTTTATCGCCCCAATAGTTTTTATATTTCATAGATTTAGCTATAACTTCATCTACACTATATTCTTGACTATTTTCAAATGTCCATGTATCTGGATTATGGCAATACAAACAACGTAAAGGACAGCCTTTAAAAAATATTACAAATCTAATTCCTGGTCCATCAACTGTTCCAAAAGATTCAAAAGAATGTATTTTACCTACCATATTCATCACCTACTAAAAATGTGTCCATGAGGACACATCGACTATAATACTACTTTCCAAAGGCCATGAAGATTACAATATTCATAAACTTCAATAACTTTTTCATCTGCTTTTAAAGCAAAACTTGCTTTTGGTTCATCTGTTGGTTTTAAATCTTTACGATAAACACCATTAGTTGTAACTACTAAAATAAATTCGATTAAATGTTCTGGAGTTTGTGGGTGTAATACACTTCCTACAACAACATTAACAACACCATCTTTAACTTCAACTACAGGTACATGTTTTTCTTTAGCACCATCAGTAGTATTAGCTTTTAATTCTTTTAAACATTTGCAATCTAATTCTTTGTCATTAAATGATTCAATAACAACTTTCTTTTCTGTATGTAAATATAATTTCATTTTCTTTTCCTCCTATGCTTAAATTATACCATATTTTTCAAAATAAAGTATCGATTTGCTTAAAGATTTAATTTATAATAAGAAAAAAGGAGTTTTTAAAATGAATTGTATATTTTGTAAAATAATAAATAAAGAAATACCTAGTAAAATAGTTTATGAAGATGACTTAGTTATAGCTATCCTTGATTTATCTCAAGCAACCTACGGTCATACTTTAGTTATGCCAAAAAAACATTATGCTAATATCTATGAAATAGATGATGACACTTTAGCTCATCTAATTAAAATAGTAAAAGAATTAGCTATTAAATTAAAGAATAAATTACATGCTGATGGGATTAACATCTTAAATAATAATGATGAAGCAGCTGGACAAACAGTTATGCACTACCATATTCATATCTTACCAAGATATAAAAATGATGATTTAAATATTAATTTTACCGATCACAGCAAAGATACTAATTTAGATGATGTCTTAAATAAAATTAATAGCTAATTACATTTTTACGTTCGAATAATTGTTGCTGTTAACATTTTTTCGGCCCAATAAATGTTATTAATGACATTTTTTCCATCGAATAATTGTTATTATGTTGTAAATTAATATTATAAAGTATATAATAACAATGGTGATTACTATGCTAAAAAGAAAAATAATTAATGATTTTGTTGTTTGGAAAAATAAAAAAAATAAAAAACCGTTAATTGTATATGGGGCTAGACAAGTTGGTAAAACAACAGCTATTAGAGAATTTGGTAAAAATTATTATGATTTGTTAATAGAACTTAATTTTATTACTGACACAAGATATAAAGACATTTTTTCTAATGGTTTAGATTATAAAACTATTAAAGAAAATCTGACATTATATACTAATCTAAAAATAGTACCGGGTAGAACTTTATTGTTTTTAGATGAAATAGAAGAGTGCCCTAATGCTATAACAGCTTTAAAATTTTTATCTATGCAAAACGAATTAGATATCATTTCATCAGGCAGTTTACTTGGCTTACATTATAAAGAAGTTAAATCTTATCCTGTTGGTTATGTTGATTATTTAAAACTCTATTCTTTAGATTTTGAAGAATTTTTATGGGCTTTTAATGTTGATTCTTCTATAATAAATAATCTAAGAGACAAATTTAATAAAAGAGAGAAAATTAACGATGGCATTAATCTTAAAATGCTAGAATATTTTAGAAAATATATTGTTATTGGTGGTATGCCAGAAGTAGTTACAACTTATTTACAAAGTAATGATTATAGTCAAGTATATGACAAAATAAGTGCTATTTTAGAAGGGTATCGTAATGATATTGCCAAATATGCTGATAATAGTGAGAAAACTAAAGCTACCTTGTGTTATGATTCTATTCCCTTACAATTAGCTAAAGAAAATAAAAAATTTACCTACAAATTAGTTGAAAAAAATGGTAGAAGTTCAAAATATTTAGGTAGTCTAAATTGGTTAGAAGATGCCAATTTCATTACTTTATGCTATAACATTAAGCAAGTTAATTTACCTCTTTTAATCTACAAGGATCAATCTTCATTTAAAGTATATACTAATGATACTGGACTGTTACTTGGTATGTTCCGTGATAGAAATATTAGTAATATTATTATAAATAATGACTTGGGAGTTTATAACGGGGCATTAATTGAAAATGTTATATTAAAAGAATTATTATGTCATAATCATACTGTCTATTATTACAATAGAAATAATAGTTTAGAAATAGATTTTATAATAAGTTTTAATGGTAAGCCTTTACCAATCGAATGTAAAGCAAGTAATAATAAGGCAAAATCTTTATTGACTTTTTTAAAAGAAAATCCTGATTTATATGGTATTAAATTCATAAATGGTAATGTAGGAGTAAAAGGAAATATTATTTCTCTCCCTTTATATATGGCTATGTTCTTATAATATAAAAAATGGCTAAAAATAGCCATTTTTATTTATTTTTTTAGTATAATGTATTTAGTCACTTCTATCTTTTTAATTTATATATCTACTATTTAAACCAAAATCTATCTAATTTATCTTCTAAATATTTAGGTGATCTAATAACTTCGTAATGTGACCAATGTTTAGGAAAGATACTTAAATATCTTTGTGTCAAATATCTATCATCTATCAATAGAACTATACCTTTATCAGTATCGGTTCTAATAACTCTCCCGGCTGCCTGAACTACTTTATTGAATCCTGGATAAGTGTAGGCATAGTCAAAACCATTCATTTGGTTATTGTTAAAATAATCTTTTAGAATTTCGTTTTCTAAGTTAACTTGGGGGAAGCCGACTCCGACAACTATAACACCATGTAGTTTGTCCCCAATAAAATCAATACCTTCTGAGAAAACACCACCTAAGACAAATATGCCTAATAAATTATCTTCGCTATTAAATTTCTCTAATATTTCTCTTTGATTATTTTCTGTCATTCCCTCAGTTTGAATCACTATTTTATAATCTTTTAAATCTAAGTTAGTCAAAAATAAATTTAAATATTGATACGATGGGAAAAAGATAATATATTTACCTGGTTTTGTATAAATAACTTTATTAACTAAATCATAAATATAATTAATTGTCATTTCCCTATCTTTATATCTAGTTGAAACAGGACTAATAAACAAGCCTAAATTATCTTGTTTAAATGGTGATTCTAAAGCTAGATATTCATATTCATTATCATTTATTAATAATGATTTATAATAATCTATTGGGTATAAAGTGGCAGAAAAATAAGTAACTCCTTTTGTACTTTCTTTTATTATTTGACTTAAAAAGTAAGACGCATCTAAACAATTCAAATATATAATTAAATTATTATCTATATTTTTAATTAAGAAAATATGTGATGAAGAATAAAGATTAGAAATTCTTAAATAATCTCTTAAGTCTAAATACTTTTCAACTACTTGTTCACGATTGGTAAGTTCATGTTCATTTTCTAATAATATTTCAATATCTTGGCAGATATCTAATAAATAGCCTTCTAATTCTAAATCATTATCTTTTTGTAAGTAATAGTTATCTTTATTTAATAATAAATCATAAGTCTTGTGAAGATAATTAATAGTTTTCGTAATTTTTTTACTAATATGTTCTTCTTTAAGCAAATATTTTTTCAAAGTTAATAAACTAATAATACTAAGTTCACTAGAATACATATTTTGACTTCGACTGACTAAGTTATGTGCTTCGTCAACTAGTATTAAATTTTTATAATTATTTTCTTCAAAAAATCTTACTAATTTAACTTTAGGATCAAAAACATAATTATAATCACAAATTATAACACCAATAAATAAAGATAAATGTAAACTAAATTCAAAAGGACATATTTGGTATAAACTAGCATATTTATTAATTATATTATCATCTATTATACTTCCTTTTTCTAATATATTAAAAGTAGCAGCTTTTAATTTATCAAAGAAGTTTTTTGCAAATTCACAGTTATCTGCATCACAATAATTAGTATTTTTAAAACAAATCTTCCTTTTAGCTGTTAATATTAATACTTTACCTAAGTAGCCTTCTTTTTGTAATAATTTTAAGCTATTTTTAGCTATTTCTTTACCACTTGTTTTAGCTGTTAAATAAAATAATTTAGCATTTAACTCTTTAGTTTTATTAAGGGAACTATAAAGTGAAGCCATAGTTTTGCCTATACCAGTTGGGGCTAAGATAAAGTTAAATTTAGATGTTACTAAATTATCAGCTAAAAAGTTTAACATCTCACTTTGTCCAGTTCTTAAATTATTAAAAGGAAAATTTAAATTTTTTAAGGAATTAATTCTATCAAATTCAATACTATTGACTAATTCTAAATATTTAATATATTTATCTAAAGTAGCAAAGAAGAAGTCTTTTAATTCTTCATAAGAATAATTATATTTAAATGTTCTTCTATTATATTTTTTTCTTTCAATATAAAGTAATTGTAAATTAGCTTCTTTAAATTCACTATCTATTAACATTAAATAACCATAGATTTTTAATTGTGCTAAATGTTCTGGTTTTTCTTTAAAATTCTCATCATAAACATAGTTATCTGTTGTTTTTATTTCTTCAAGTACTAATCTTTTTTTTGATTCTAATAAACCATCAATGAAACCATGTATTTCATATTGCTTATTTTTATACTCTATTTCTTTACTAACATAATATTCTTTTTCATTTTCGCCATCATACTCACTTTGTCTAATTTGATGTAAATATTTACCATCAACAGCTTTTTGATTAAATGAATTAGAGTTGGTTAAATTGCCACTTTGATAAACATAATAAGCCAATTCTCTAACTGCAATTTTTATCATATTATCTCCTAGAAAAAAGAAGATTGACTAGCAACCTTCTTCAGTTATTTCTTCAACTTTTTCATCTTCATCAGCTGGAATAGTCGCAATAGTAGAAATTGTTTGATCATCTTTTAATTTAATCAATTTAACACCTTGAGCGGCTCTACCAGTGATAGAAATATCTTTAATATGCATTCTAATTACTACACCTTTATCAGTTGTAATAATTAAATCTTCTTTATCATTAACAGCTTTTAATGTTACAAGATGGCCATTTTTCTCTGTTACATTTAAGGCTTTAACACCCGTACCACCACGACTTTGTAAACGATATAATGAAGCATCACTACGTTTACCAAATCCTTTTTCAGTAACAACTAAAATTTCTGATGCATCATCATCTATAACTGCCATACCAACGATATAGTCATCATCCTCTTTAAAACGCATACCAGTAACACCACTAGCTGTACGACCCATAACTCTAACATCATCTTCTTTAAATCTTATAGATTTACCATTTGAAGCACCTAAAACTATTTCTTTATTACCATCTGTTAAACAAACTCCAAATAATTCATCACCTTCTCTTAATGTGATAGCATATTTACCATTTGTTCTAATATTTTCAAATTCAGTAATACTAGTTCTCTTAACAATACCATCTTTTGTTACAAAGAATAAATATTTAAAATTATTTTCTACAGTTGGTATACGAGTAACAGCTGCTAATTTTTCTCCTTCTTTGAAAGTTATATAATTAACAATTGGACTACCTTTAGATGTTCTACTAGATTCAGGAATTTGATATGCTTTAATAGCATACACTCTACCATAATTAGTAAAGAAGTATAAATAATCATGAGTAGAAGTAGGAATAATTAAACTTACATCATCATCTTCCTTAGTTTTAATACCAGTAATACCTACGCCACCTCTATTTTGAACACGATATGCATCTTGTTTCATTCTCTTAGCATAACCAGAAGAAGTAAGCGTAATAATTACATCTTCACGTGGTATTAAGTCTTCATTTTCAATGTTTAAATCTGTATGTAAACAAATTTCAGAACATCTATCATCATTATATTTATTCTTAATATCAATTAATTCGTTTTCAATTATTTCGTATTTAGCTTCTTCACTACCTAAAATACGACGATATTCGATAACTTGAGCTTCTAATTCAGCTTGTTCTTGTAATATTTTTTCTCTATTTAAACCAGATAATCTTCTAAGTTGCATATCTAAAATAGCAGTAGCTTGAATATCTGATAAGCCAAATCTTTCAATTAATTTTTCTTTTTCTGAACCATCATTAGTTTCTCTAATAATTTTAATAATTTCTTCAATGTTATCTTGAGCAATTATATAACCAGCTAAAATATGAAGTCTAGCTAGAGCCTTCTCTAAATCAAATTCAGTACGTCTAGTAATAATTTCAACTTGGAATTTTAAGTATTCCTCCAAAGCTTCTTTTAAAGAAACAGCCTTAGGAGCATTGTTAACTAAACAAATCATATTAATACCATAACTTGTTTGAAGTTGCGTATATTTATATAAATTATTTAACATAACTTCAGGGTTAACATCTTTACGAAGTTCTATTACTATTCTAATACCTTTTCTATTTGATTCATCACGAATATCAGTGATACCTTCAACAACTTTGTTTTTAGCAATTTCAGCTATACGTTCAATTAATTTAGTTTTATTTACCATATATGGTATTTCAGTAATAATAATTGAATTCTTACCATTTTTCTCATTAGATTCAATTTCAGCTTTTGATCTAATAACAATTGTACCATTACCAGTTGTATAAGCTTTATAAAGACCAGAAAGACCTAAAATTTGGCCTCCTGTAGGGAAATCTGGGCCTTTAATATAATTCATTAATTCTTCAATAGTAATATCTTTATTATGAATTAAAGCTTGAATACCATCTATTACCTCACCTAAATTATGAGGGGGAATATTAGTAGCCATACCAACAGCAATACCAGTTGTACCATTTACTAACAAGTTAGGAATTCTTGCTGGTAAAACTACTGGTTCTTGTTCAGTACCATCATAATTATCTATAAAATTTACTGTATTTTTATCAATATCTCTAACCATTTCAGAAGCAATTTTTGACATTCTTGCCTCTGTATAACGCATAGCAGCAGCCCCATCACCATCAATATTACCAAAGTTACCATGTCCATCTACTAAAGGGTAACGATAACTAAATGGTTGAGCCATTCTAACCATCGCATCATAAATAGAAGAATCACCATGAGGGTGATATTTACCCATTACATCACCGACAATACGGGCTGACTTTTTGTGAGCTACATTAGAGTAAACTCCCATTTCATTCATGCCATAAATAATTCTTCTTTGAACTGGTTTTAAACCATCTCTAATATCTGGTAAAGCTCTTGAGATAATAACAGACATCGCATAGCTTAAAAATGATTTTTGTAATTTATCATTAATATTAAGCTTTTCAATACGATCTATTTCTTTATCTTCAGCTTCTAAAAATTCTTTATTATCGTGATTCATAATTCACCTCTAGAAATCAAGATTAGCTGCATATTGAGCATTCTCTTGAATAAATTTCTTTCTTGGTTCAACTTCATCACCCATTAACATTGAAAACATACGATCTGCAAGCATTGCATCATCAAGTTCAACTTGAGTTAAAGTTCTAACACTTGGGTCCATAGTAGTTTCCCAAAGTTGTTCAGCATCCATTTCACCAAGACCTTTATATCTTTGAATAGCTAATTTTTTACCTGGTAAAGTTTTCTTATATTCATCTAATTCTTCATCAGAATAACAATATTTAACTGTTTTACCATATTCAGCTTTATATAAAGGTGGTTTTGCAACATAAACATAACCATTTTCTATTAATTTTGGCATAAAACGATAGAAGAAGGTTAATAATAAAATACAAATATGATCACCATCAACATCGGCATCGGTCATAATAACTATTTTATGATATCTTGCCTTAGTAATATCAAAATCATCAGAAATCCCAGCCCCAATAGCTTGAATTAAAGATAAAATTTCTTTATTAGCTAAAGCCTTATCTAAACGAGCTTTCTCAACATTTAAAACCTTACCTCTTAAAGGTAAAATTGCTTGATATTCTGATTCTCTACCATCTTTAGCACTACCACCGGCAGAATCACCTTCGACAATATAAAGTTCAGATTTTGTTGGGTCCTTAGAACGACAATCAGCTAATTTAGAAGCAAAACCTAAACTATCTAAAGGAGATTTGCGTCTTGTTGCTTCCCTAGCTTTACGAGCAGCAACTCTCGCATTACTTGCTAGAATACAACGGCTAATAATTGCTTTAGCTTCTTCAGGATGTTCTGCTAAAAATTCCTCTAAGACTTCACCAAAAATTTGGCTTACTAAAGGCCTTATTTCACTATTACCTAATTTAGTTTTTGTTTGACCTTCAAACTCAGGATGAGGATGTTTAATAGAAATTATAGCAGTTAAACCTTCTCTAGTATCTTCACCTAAAATAGCCTCATCTTTTTTAAGTAAATTATTTTCTTTAGCATAATTAGATATTACTCTTTGTAAAGCTAATTTAAAACCATCTTCATGATAACCACCTTCAGTAGTCTTAATATTATTCGTAAAAGAATAAATATTAGTTTGATAGCCGTCATCATATTGCATAGCTATTTCAATCGTAATGTCACCTGTAGTTTCTTTGTCACAATAAATGATTGAAGGATTTACTAAAGTTTTACCTTGATTTAAATACTTAACATATTCAACAAGACCACCTTCATATCTATAAATATGTTCAACAATAGGTTCTACCCTTTTATCTCTAATTGTCATTTTTAAGCCCTTATTTAAGAAAGCTAATTGTTGAACTCTATTATTTAAAGTATCAAAATCATAATGGGTGCCGTTTTTAAAGATTTCTTTATCAGCTTTAAAGACTACTCGTGAACCAGTAGTAGAACTAGTACCAACTTCAACTAAATCAGAAACAGTGTGTCCTCTTTCATATCTTTGTTTATATGTCTTACCATTACGATTAATATAAACTTCTAACCACTCTGATAAAGCATTAACAACACTAGCACCAACACCATGTAGGCCACCTGATGTTTTATAGGTGTTATTGTTAAATTTACCACCGGCATTTAAAACTGTAAAAATAGCTTCAACTGCAGGTCTACCTGTTTTAGGATGAATGTCAACTGGCATACCTCGACCATCATCAGTTACACTAATCACATCATCAGGTAAAACATCAACTTCAATGTGAGTAGCAAAACCAGCTAAAGCCTCATCAATTGAATTATCTACAATCTCCCAAACTAAATGGTGTAAACCCATAGGACCTGTTGACCCAATATACATACCAGGACGTAATCTTACGTGTTCAATACCTTCAACAAGTTCTATACTTGTCGCATTATAACCATTTTCATTTTTTTCAATTTCTGACATGTTATTACTTCCTTTCTAGTTTAATAACTAAAGCTTTTTGTAATAAATTATTTGGTATATCTTTTAATGATGTAGTAGTTATAAAGGTTTGTTGATTATTTAAATAAGAAATTAAGCTAATTTGTTTCTTATCATCTAATTCAGCAAAAACATCATCTAAAAGTAAAATTGGATTACTAGTTTCTTTTAATATGTTATATAAAGCTAATTTAATCGCTATTACACAAAGTCTAATTTGCCCTTGTGAAGCATATATTTTAGTATCTTTATCAGCCATTAAAACATTAAATCCATCTCGATGAGGACCTAAAGAACTAGTTTTATAATAAATATCTCTGTTTAAATTTTTTTCTAATAAATTAGCTAAGTTATTTATCTCAATATCATTAGTCAAAGATATCTTAATTATCCCTAAATCTTGACATATTTCAGCTAAATAATCATTTATTTTATTAATAAAATTAAATCTTGTCTTGTTAATAAAACTAATAACTTCTAAATATTTTTCATTAATTATTTTTAGATATTTATAATCAATTTTATTTAATTTTAATAATTCATTACGTTCTTTTAAAACCTTACGAAATAAAACTAAATATCTTAAATAATTATTATCAATAAGACTTATATTTAAATCTAAAAACTTTCTTTTATCTTCTCTAGAACCTTTAATTAAATTTAAATCTTCTGGAGAGAAAATAACTGTTTTTAATTTAGTAGCAAAATCAATAGGTTTAGTTTTAATTCCATTAATAAAATAATTCTTACTCATTTTATTTAAATTAGCACTATATTTATATTTATCAGTTTCTATTAAAATACTAGCATTTTCTTTATCATTTTTAATAGTATTATAAACATTACTAGTCCTATGACTTTTAGTAGTACTAATATAATAAATAGCTTCTAATATTGAAGTTTTACCTACTGCATTATCTCCTAAAAATATAACTAAAGGAGAAGATACATCTAAACTTAATCCATTAAAATTACGCCAATTAAATAAACTTATTTTCTTTATCATATAATTTTATATATTTCATCTTTAATCTTGATTAAATCATTCTTATAAAGCTTACGACCACGTCTTTGTTCTAATACATCATTAACTAAAACATTTTCTTCACTTAGAAATATCTTAGCTTCACCACCAGTATTAATATAGTCACAAAGCTTTAAAAGTTGACCTAAAGTTATATATTCACCTTTTAATTTTATTTCTTTCATTTTTTCACCACGCTAAAACATTATATCATATTTTAACTATATTTTAAAGCAAATTTAAAGCTTTTTAGCTAATCCGATAAAATATATTACTTAAATAAAAAATGTCTTAAAATCAAAAATTTAAGCAAAAAATAAAACCTCAAAAGAGGTTTTTCTTAGTTATCTAATCTGAATGGTAAAATAATTTCTACTAAAGAATTATCTGAAACAGATTTTAAAACAAATTGTTTAGAACCATCAATAAATGATATTTCAATTTCATTACCTGGTAATACTTTTAAAGCCTCTACTAAATATTTAGAACTAAAACCAATCATTAAAGGATTGTAAGCTTTAATATCAATAGGAATAATGGTTTCTTTACCAGCACCTTGAATATTAGCACTTGATAATTCTACTTCAAAATTTTGGTCAATTTTCAATAATACAGCCGCAAAAGTCATTTCTCTATCTTTATCTTTTTCAACAGGAGATAAAATAGAAATACGATTAACAGCAGTTTGTAATTCATCTTTATTAAATCTAACTACAACTTTTATATCTTTTTCTTTAGGACATACATTAGAAGTATCAGGGAAATTACCATCTAATAATCTAGTTTGGAATAAAACATCATTAAATTTAACTAAAATCTTATTTTTACTGATATATAATTCAAGTGGTAATGATTCATCATAAGCTTCTAAAACTTTTTCAAGTTCATCTAAAGATTTAGCAGGAATGGTTATATCAAAAGGATCATAAGTTTCAACATCTAATGTCTTTAAACTTAAACGATAACTATTAGTAGCAGTTAAAATTAATTTATTAGCATTATTTTTTAAATTAACACCTAATAACATTGGACTCTTAGTAGTATTAGCACAAGCAAAGACAGTTTCTTCAATTGCGCGTTTTAAATCATAACAATTAATTTTAAAAGGATTTTCTAAAGAAATAAATTTAATATCTGGGTAATCTAATGGATCCATAATATTTATTCTATATTCTTTACGATCAGCTTTTAACATTAACATTTTATCTTCTATTAAGAATAATGTAATTTTACGAGAATCAAAAGCTTTAATTAAATCAATGAAAGTCTTACCCGGAACAACAGTTTTTCCACCTTCTTGAATTACTAAACTACTATCTTTAACTAAAATTTGAATAGAAATATCAGAATTAGATGCAGTTAAGAATAAATCTTCACTAGTTGCATCTATCATAATACCTTCCATGACTTTCATTGGAGTCTTAGTAGGAAGACCATGACTAATAATGTTTAATTTATCTAAAAGAACCTCTCTATCAATTGTAAAATTCATATTTGCCTCCATATTATTTATTATTATATTATTACTATTATTATGAATGTGAATTTGTGGATAACTTAGAATTATCACGCAACTACAATAAAAATTATACCATATATGATGTGGATAAAAAAGTAGATAACTCTACTTATTCACTTTTTTTAAAATAGTATCAACTGCCATTTTTAACTCTTTATTTTGCTTAATCTCATCTTCAATCTTATTACAACCATTCATAATTGTTGTATGATCCCTATTTCCTAAAATAACTCCAATTTTAGCATAAGGATAATTAAAGTTTTGTTTTAGAATATACATAGCAATATGTCTAGGTAAAACATAATTTTGTTTACGTTTAGTAGATAATATATCACTGACAGTAATGCCATAAAAATCAGCAATAATACTTAATAAAGCATCATAACTATTAGATTCGTCATAATGATTATTCTTTTTGTATGCAAGTAATGCCTCTAAAGCATCTTTTGCTTTCTCTAAAGTGATATCATTATAATTACATACATCACTATGACCTATAACTCTATTTAAAGCTCCTTCAAGTTCTCTAATATTATCAGTAAAATTTTGGGCGATAAAATAAAGAACATCATCAGGAATAATTTTTGGCGTTAATTCAAGGGATTTTCTTTTTAAAATATTAACTCTTTGTTCTAAATCTGGCTTTTTAATATCAACTGTCATACCTTGAGAAAATCTACTAGTTAAACGTTCCATGATTCCTTTCAATTGATTTGCCGGCTTATCACTTGTAATTACAATTTGTTTTTTACGATTAATTAAATCATTAAATAGTTTAAAAAATTCTTGTTGACTCTTAGTCCCAACATCAAGCATTTGAATATCATCAACTAAAAAACAATCTAAATCCCCATATTTTTCGTTAAAGGAATCCATATTACCAGTTTGAGTAGATTTAGAATAATCAACAATAAAATCATTAGCTTGAACATATAAAACCTTTTTATTTAAATCTTTATCTAAAATATAATTACCAATCGCTTGCATAAGATGGGTTTTACCAAGACCTACACCACCAAAAATATAAAGGGGGTTACCAATAAAACCAGGTTGTTCAGCTACGTTTAAACAAATACGATAAGCAAAGTTATTTGATTCCCCAACGACAAATGATTCAAAACTATGGTTTTCATTTAAATGATTTAAGTAAAGTCTATTGTTAGAAGTAATTGGAGTTTCTTCTTTTTTTATTTCATTTTGACAAACAAACTTAAATTTTAGTTTTTGAGTAGTAAAAGTATTTAATATTTCATTAATTTTTTCAATATACATGTGATTAATTCTTACTTGAGTATAATTATCAGGAACTAATACATAAATGATATTATTTTGAAATTTAATTACTTCCTTAACTTTCGCAAAAGTATTATCAAAAGTAGATTCCCCTAAGTCATCAGCTAAACAATTTTTTGTTTTTTCCCATAACTCTTGATAGGTATTTTGCATCATATCACCCCTTAAGTGAGCTTAATGATAACACAAAAAAAGACTTTTGCAACACAAAGTTATCCACCAAAAAATGTGGATAACTTTAATATTTTTAGTGAAAATTTGACAAAAAATGTGGATAAGTGGATAAAAAAAGCTATATTTAAGCCGAAAAATGAGTTATCAACAAATCCACAGTGAAAAAATAATGTGGAAAACTTATCAACAATTAACAAAAAATTTATCCACTTTTTTCTTATTTTAAAGTGGATAAATAAAAATAAACTAACTATAGAATGGATAATAAAAAACTTGTTAGTAATCAGTTTAGAGAATATAACGAAAGTCTGGGATATATAAAAAATATTATTTTAGGAGTAATTACTATAATAGTATCAGTGTTATTTGTTTGTTTATTCCGATGGTATCAATATTTGAAGGTAAAGAAGAAATAACAGTTAAATTCTTTACTTTATTTTCAAATTACTCATATTCTTCATCAGGAAATACAAGTTCACTTACATTAGTAACTCTTCTAATTCCAACTATTATTTTATTAGGGGCATTTACTATTAATTGTAATAAGAACGTATTAAAAACTATAGCTATTGTTTTGAATATAGTAATTTTCTTCTATATATTAAATACACATAGTCTTATTAATCAAATGTTTGATTCTCTAATAGGTACTTCATCAAAAACGGAAATTAGTACAGGTGGTTTAATATTCTTATAATTTTAATTATTATTTGTATAGCTTTATCAGTTTGGATGGACAAAATAATTGATTTAATAGCAAATAAGAAAAGAAAGTCAATTAAATCATTAAGTGAAAGAATAGAAGAATTTAATCAATTAAGAGGAGAGATACTAAATGCACAAGTCTCTAAGAATAATTAATAGTATCATCTTACTAGTTATTATTGTATGTTTTGTTGGGGTTCTAATTACCGATTGTTATTCCTATAGTTATAGTAATACAGTTTCAAGTTACCCAACAAAAAGAATTAATGATATCTTTAACATTGATAGTTATGAAATGTTGATTATAATATTTTTATTAATTGGTTGTTTTGCTTTAGGAACATATTTAAATAATAGAGCAACAATAGTGATTTTTTTCTCTTTAAATTTAATTGGGGCTATTTATTAATAAAATTAATTTTAATCTATAAAGAAAGTCTAAAAATAGAATATCAAACATTTTATTTTGATGTAGGTTTTTTCTGCCTACTTATAATAGGTATAGTGTGCTTTATTTTTGGATTAATAAGCTTAATTAATTCAGCTTTTAATAAAAATAAATTAGCCTAAATAAAAAATAAACTTGACATAGAGTTTTGAATTTGTTAAAATCTACAAGCATGGTTTCAGAAGGAAAGAGAGGTTATATTCATGAAAAGAACATATCAACCTAATAAACGTAAAAGAAAAGTTACACATGGATTCCGTGTTCGTATGGCTTCTAAAAATGGTCGTAAAGTATTAGCACGTCGTCGTCAAAAAGGTAGAAAAAGATTAACAGTTTAATTAAATAAAGATTACCAGAACAACTAGATTTAAATTATTATTTTTAGTTGTTCTTTTTTATTTACTTAGGTGATTAGAGTGAAAAAAGAATTTCGCATAAAGAAAAATAAAGAAATAGAACAAGTATTGAATAATAAAAAAAGTATGGGTAATGAATACTTCAGACTTTTTATTTATAAAAATAGAGAAACCAGCCATTTTCGATATGCGATTAGTGTTGGAAAGAAAATTGGTAATGCTGTTGTGAGAAATAAGATTAAAAGAAGACTTAGAATGTTATTTTTGACTTATTCTAAAGAAGCTTTAACTTATGATTATTTTTTAATAGCAAAACCCAAAATTAACGAAATTAAATATCAAGAATTAGAAATTTTGTTTTTAAGAACAATTAAGAAATTATCAAAACAAGGAGAAAAACAGTGAAATTATTCTTATATAAAAATTGGTTAAAGATAGCTACTGTTTTCTTAATTACATTCTTAATGCTTGGCCTATCAAGTTGTCGTACAAGTGCTGATTATTGGTATGGTACGGTTTATACAACTTGGGGGAATGAATTCCATTTCCAAAACTTTTGGGATGGTTTATGGGGTTGGCCGGTTTCTATTTTATCATATCCTTTTGCATGGCTTTGCAGTTCAATTGGTAAAGGTTTAGGAAACTCATATATTTGGGGTATTATTTTTACTACAATTATTATTAGAACTATTGCTTGGCCTATTTATTCAAGACAAAATGGAGTATCAGTTAAAATGCAGTTGATGCAACCAGAACTTGATAAATTACAAAAAAAGTATGCTTTTAGAAAAGATGAAGCTAGTCAACAAAGAATGAAACAAGAAATGATGTTAATTTATAAAAAATATAAATTTAACCCACTTGGCTGTGTCTTTACAATGTTTATTCAATTCCCAATTTTCGTATCAATGTATGAAGTAGTTAGAAGAATTAACTTAACACAAATTGTAGATGCTGGAAATGGTGTTTTAGTAGAAACTTTTGGTAAATTTGCCTTAGCAGATACAAAATTATTTGGTTTCTTTGAACTTAATGGTACAAGTGCTACACAAGGTGAAATGAAAGATAGAATCTTATGTGTTGTTATTGCTTTATTATATGCAGGCATAACATTCTTAAGTCAAAAATTAGCTCAAAGAAAACCTTCATATATGCGTAAAACTTCTTATAATGTCAAGGGAAATGATCAAGCTAAACAAATGAGAATTATGAATATTGTCATGATTGTTATGTTCTTCTTTATTGCTTTAAGTTCTACTGCTTTAGGCATTTATTGGCTTATTGGTGCGATTTATCAAATATTCCAATCATATATTGGACGTAAGATGAATGAAAGAGCATATTATAAGATGAAAAAGGAGAGTATGATGTAAGATGAAAAGACAAATTCAAGTTGTAGGTCTTAACGAACAAGATGTTTTAGATAAAGCAATTAACATTTTAAGAGTTCCTTCTAATAAAATTTTCATTAATATTTTAGGTGAAATAGCTGAGGGCCTTAATTGTGAAGCTTTAATTGATATCAATTTAGCTTTAGAAGGTAGACGTTATATCGAAAATATTTTAAAAGCTATGGATATTAAATATCAAATTGAAACTAGAACAGTAAGTGGTGAACAAGAAATTCATTATTTAATTGAAAGTTCAGAAAACAGTCTATTGATTGGTAAAGATGGCAGATGTTTAGAAGCTTTACAATTATTAGTTAGAAATGTAATTTATAATTATAGCCAAGAAAAAAATGTTGTTACATTAGATATTGGTTCTTATAAATCTAACAAAGATCGTCGTTTAGAAATTTTAGCTACTAAGACAGCTAAAGAAGTTGCTAAAACAAAAATACCAGCTAAATTAGCTCCGATGAATTCTTATGAAAGACATGTTATTCATGAAAAGTTAGCTAATTGGCGTGATGTTTATACTGAATCTGAAGGCGAAGGCGAAAATAGAGCCGTAGTTATAAAACCAAAAAATAAAGAAGATTAATAGAGAAAGCTTGCGGGCTTTCTCTTTATTGCTATTAGATAAAAAAAGAAAAAATTAGTATAATTTAATCATATTTTTTGATATAATAGGGTCATGAAAAAAGTTATAGGATTAATTTTAACAGGATTATTGTGCTTTATTATATGGGCTACTATTGGTGCTGGTGTAGAAAATATAAAAATTGACGCAACTGTAGCTGATTTTGTGAAAAATGCTGTTTTAAATGAAGAAAAAAGTACAAATAAAATTAAATATTATGAAGTTAAATCTGATGTGCCACTTGATAAACCATCAACTATGACAATAGGAAGTAGAGAATATCCAGGTTATATGGGAGATATAATTTGTGCTAAAACGGCGGCTATTGAAATACCTATTATTTATGAAGGTATTACTTATTATGTAGGTGGGCATGCTGCCTTATGTGGATTTCCTTATGAAGGAAATAATGTTTCATTTTCTAAAGGAGATACCTATGAAATAACAGGTTTTGGTTCAGATATTACAGCAACCACTGAAAGTGCCTATTCTTTTTTAAATGGTTATTATAAAGAATTTATGGTTTATAGAGTTAATACAAGTTTTGAAAATAGATTTAAAGCTTTTATTAATGGACTTAAATACTACGGTCAATCATATAATTACTTATTTATAATAAATAAACATTCAAAAAAGTATTGCTCAGATTTAATTAAACAAGCGTATGATTATGTGGGTATTGATTTAGATCCAGATGGGGTAGCGACAACAGTCTTAGATATTATGGCAAACCCTAATGTTTATTTAACATATTATTCTAAATTAGCTGATGATGGTACCCGTTATATTTATAAATTAGTATAGGAGGTGTTAAATTGGGTTATATTGCTTTATATAGAACCTATAGACCGCAAATATTTGAAGAAGTAGTTGATCAAAAGCCAATTGTTAAGACTTTAGAGAATGCTATTTTAAATAATAAGGTAGCTCATGCTTATTTATTTTGTGGTCCTCGAGGTACAGGTAAAACAACTTTAGCAAAAATATTTGCTAAAGCTATTAATTGTGAAAACGGACCTACTATAACACCTTGTCAAAATTGTGAAGTTTGTAAAAGTATTCAAAATGGAACAAATCCAGATGTAATAGAAATTGATGCAGCTTCAAATAATGGGGCTGATGACATTAGAGCTTTAAGAGACAGTGTTAAATTCTTACCTTCAACTGCTAAATATAAAGTATATATTATAGATGAAGTTCATATGTTAAGTAACGCAGCTTTTAATGCTTTACTTAAAACATTAGAAGAACCACCTAAATATGTTATTTTTATTTTATGTACTACGGAACCTTATAAAATTCCTGAGACCATCTTATCAAGATGTCAAAGATTTGATTTTAAAGCTATTTCTAATAAAGGTATAGAAAATAGACTTATAGAAATTTGTGAAAAAGAAAATATAAATATTACTAAAGAAGCAATTAAAGAAATAACAATTCTAGCTGAAGGTGGTATGCGTGATGCTTTAAGTTTACTTGATCAAGTTATATCTTATGCAGCTAATGATTTAATTGATGAAACTAAGGTATATGAAGTTAGTGGTAATGTATCAGGTAAGGATTTACTTGATTTAGTTACTTTAGTAATAAATAATAAGTCAGAAGAGGCTATTGATAAGATTAGTTATTTATATGATAGCGGTAAAGAAATAGATAAAATAGCTTCTGATTTAGTTTTATTTTTAAGAGATATTTTATTAGTAAAAACAGGTATTAATTCTCTTAATAAAGCCATGTTTAATACAAATGAATTTAAACAAATTAGTGATAATTTAAAAAAATCATTAATATTTTCTTGGTTAGATTTATTAAATGATTCAATTAATCAAATGAAATTTTCTAATCAAAAAAGATCATATTTAGATTTATGTATTTTAAAGATGTGTGATGAGTTAAATCAAAAAGAAAACTCATTATTAGATCAAATTAAATATTTAGAGACAACAGTAGAAAATTTAGTTAGTGAAATTAATAAAAGACCTGTTAAAGAAGAAATAGTTATTAAACCTACTAATACTGCTAAATTAAAAGAAATAACTGATAAAAATAATAATTATATTAAAATAGAAGAAATTAATGAAATATTAAATAATGCTTCTAAAGAAACTAAAGAAGTATTTAATAAAGAATGGCCACTTATTAAAACAAAATATCAAGATATATTAGCTGTATCTATTTTATCTTATGGTAAAGTTGTAGCTGTAAGTAATGATTCAATAATATTTGTTTTACAAGATGAAGGATTTTGTAATAGGGTTATGAAATATGATAATTATAATCAATTATATGAAATAATTCATAAACAAATTCCTAACATTAATAATATCTTAACTATTCCTCAAAATATTTGGCGACAAATTAGAGATGATTTTAAAAAGAAATATAGTGAAGGTATTGAAAAACCAATTTTAGATAATATAATAATACCGGTTAATAAACCAATTAAAATAGAAAAAGAAGAAAAAGATCTAATTGTAGAAAAATTAAAAGATACTTTTGGTGATATTTTAAAAATAAAGGAGTAATGGAAAATGAATCAAGCAATGATGATGAAATTAAAGAAAATGCAAAAAGAATTAAAGGAAGCTCAAGATAAGTTACAAAACTCTACTTTTGTAGGCAAATCTGGTGGGGTTTGTGAAGTTGAAGTAAAAGGTACTAGAGAAATTGTTAAAATTCATATTTTAGAAGATATATTTGAATCTAAAGATGATATTCCAATGATTGAAGATGCTATTGTTTCAGCAATCAATGATGCTTATAAACAAATAGATGCCGAAACTGAAAAGTTAATGGGACCTTATGCTAGTATGCTTGGTGGGTTTGGTTTTTAATGATTAAATACCCACAAAGTATTTTAAATTTAATTGATTCTTTTAGTCTATTACCAGGAATTGGTAAAAAAACAGCTGAAAGATATGCCTTTTATATTTTAGACAATTTAAGTGAAGAAGATGTATTAGAATTTGCTCACAATTTAGAACAAGTGAAACAAAATATTAAACATTGTTCAATATGTGGTAATTTAACGGATAATGATGTATGTCCTATTTGCAGTGATTCTAATAGAGATATTTCTAAAATAATGGTTGTTGAACAAGAACGTGATGTTTTAAGTATTGAAAAATTAGCAGAGTTTAATGGTCTTTATCATGTTTTAGGTGGAGCAATTGCCTTTTCTAAGGGAATAGGTCCAAAAGATTTAAATATTGATAGTTTGATTAAAAGAATTAAAGAAAATAAAGTGGAAGAAATAATTCTGGCTACTAACGCAACATTAGAAGGGGAAACTACAGCACGTTATATTAAAGAGGTTCTTGTAGATTTTCCAAATTTAAAAATTACCCGCATAGCTTATGGTCTTCCGGTTGGACAAGATTTAATTTATGCAGATCAAATGACATTATTAAAAGCTTTAGAAGGTCGTACAGAATATAAATGAAATTATTGTTTAAAACGATTAAAGATAAAGAGGCTAATAATTATATAC
This sequence comes from uncultured Acholeplasmatales bacterium, assembly GCA_944324705.1. Classification (GTDB taxonomy): domain Bacteria; phylum Bacillota_I; class Bacilli_A; order Acholeplasmatales; family Anaeroplasmataceae; genus CALUXS01. Next base: position 2,253 of record CALUXI010000012.1, on the reverse strand, counting down.
TTGAATATGATAAAGAAGATGATAGATTAAATTTTTCTTTAGATGATACAACGTATAACTTTATTCTAAATGATAATAATATAATTTGTCTAAGAAGTGGAAAACTTAAACAGGTTATGGAATTTATTCCTAATAAAGTAACTAAAACTATTTTAAAGGATGAATTTGGTTTAGAAATAGAGTTTTTAATTTATACAGATTTAATAAATATCTCAGATAAAGGTATTTATTTAAAATATAAACTCTTTGCTGAAAAAGACTTATTAAGTGAACATAAAATATGGATAAAATATCTTGCAAATGAAAGTGAAATAGTTTAGAATATTGAGGAAATTGGAGGAATATGATGGCAAATTATCAAGAAATGTCAATGTTAGATGTAGCTACTTCGATTTTAGAAAAAAATCAAGGTAAAATGAAAATGAGTGATTTATTAAGGGAAACAATAGCTGCTAAAGAACTAGACAGTACTGATTATGATTTACAAACTCAACTTTATTTAGATATAACAACTAGTGCTCGTTTTGTTTATATGGGTGAAGAAGAGTGGGATTTAAAAGATAGACAACCACTTGCTATGTTCGATAAAGATGGTTCTGAATTCAATGTTGATGTAGAAGACGAATTTGAAAAAGAAGAAGATGATCTTACTTTTGAAGATGATGATAGTGATGACTATGATAATGATGATGAAGAAGATTATGATGACGAAGAAGTCGATGAAGATGATTACGATGATGACGATTTAGAACATGATGAAAATGGTGAAATTTTAGAACGTTATCATGAAGATGACGACTTTGATGAAGACAAATATAATAACTACATGGACGATTTTGAAGATATGTATGATGATAACTAAAAAAAGAGGTGTAATTTGATATGATATCTCCAAAGTAGACAAATAAAATAATTAAAGAATGAATACCTCTAATTATTAGTCTACTTTGGAGGTATTTTTTTATGGGAAGAAAAGCAAAATATAGTAAAGAATTAAAATTAGAACTTATCAAAAGATATATGAGAGGTGAGTCAGTAACTTCACTAACTAATGAATATGGACTGCCTAAGAGTACTGGTAATAAAATTAGACTATGGACAAATAAATTTAAAGCATTTGGTGAGTCTACATTTGATGAATCAAGTCAAAATAAAAAATACTCAAAAATGTTAAAACTTAAAGTTATTAATTCATATCTAAACAGAGAAGGTTCTCTTGAAGATTTGGCTAATTTGTATAATATAAGTACAACTGAGATTGTAAGGCAATGGATTTTAAAATATAATGATGGCATAGAGATTAAGGACTATGATCCTAGACCGGAGGTCTATGCCATGAAAGCTAGAAAGACAACATTTGAAGAGCGTATCGAAATTGTCAATTATGTATTAGCTAATGATAATGATTATAAAGGTGCAGCTGATAAATATAGTGTACCTTACGCAAGTGTATATCAATGGGTATTAAAATATAATACACATGGTGAAGACGCATTGAAAGATAGACGTGGTCGTCCTTCTTCTAAAGACCCAAGAAGAGAATCAACTGTTGAAGAAAGGTTACTTGCCAAAAATGAAAAACTCAAGCGAGAATTAGAACGTTCTAAAATGGTCATTGAAGTTTTAAAAAAAAACATAGAAATACAAGAACGAATGGAGCGAGATTCTCGAAGGTTTTACAAGAAGACAAATACGAAACAATAGATGAATTTAGATATAAACCTGGATTTACTGTTGATTTCTTGTGTAAAATACTAGAAATACCACGTTCTAGCTATTATAAATGGAAAAATCGAGTTATACCTCAAAAGGAACAACAAGATTTAATGTTAGCACAATTAATATATGAGTATAACGAAGCATATAATGGTATATTAGGATACCGTCGTATGACACTGTATATTAATATTTTGAATCAAACTAATTATAGTGAAAAATATATTCATAGACTAATGAAAGTAATAGGAATTCGTGCTCGCATTAGAAGAAAGAAATCAAATTACATTAAATCAAGGCCAGAACAAGTTGGACAAAACATATTACATAGAGAATTTAAAGCACTATGGACTAATCAAAAATGGTGTACTGACGTCACCGAATTTAAAGTTCCTAGTCAAAAACAAAAACTTTATTTATCAGCTATCCTAGATTTATATGATAAGCGAATTGTTTCTTATGTTATAACCTGAGTTTTACAGTTGTTATGCTACAAAAGCCGATTACCTACTCGATTAAGTAAGTGACCGGCTTTTT
>CALUXI010000011.1 GCA_944324705.1 uncultured Acholeplasmatales bacterium | reverse complement strand
TATGTTGTACTCATAACTATAAAAACACTTATGGAAAGGAGTTAGTATAATTAAAAGTACAATTTAATTATACTAGGTAATATAATGATATATAATGCAGACAATATCAGAGACGTGGCCATTTTAGGTCACTTAGGGAGTGGAAAAACAACTTTAGTTGAAGCTTTTGCTTATGCTACTGGTCTAATTAAACAAAAAGGTGAAGTTGAAAAAAAGAATACAATTAGTGACTATTCTGATGAGGAACATAATAGAACATCAAGCATCAATGCTAGTGTCGTTCCTGTTTATTATAATGATCATAAAATTAATTTAATTGACTTACCTGGCAATGATGACTTTGTTGGGGAAATTTTGAGTGTTACTAGATTAATCAAGGGAGCAATCTTAGTAATTGATGCTGCAAGTGGTGTCCAAGTTGGAACAATCAAACATTGGCATACTTTAAGACGCCGTAACATACCAACAATCATTTATGTTAATAAAATGGATAAAGAAAACGTTAATTTTGAAGATATTTTAAGTGAAATAAGAACTAAATTAGGTAAAAATGCTGTTCCATTCACTTATCCTATTGGTCATGAAGTGAATTTTGATGGCTTTGTTAATGTAGTTGATTTAAAAGCTAGACGTTATAATGGTAAAGAATGTGTTGATGATGAAATATATCCAGATAAACGTGCTAAAGTTTATGAATTACATAATACTATTTGTGAAGCCGTTGCTTCTACTAACGAAGAATTATTAGAAAAATTCTTTAATGGTGAAGAACTTACAAGAGAGGAAATCCATAAAGGATTAAGAGATGGTGTTTTAAATGGTGAACTAATTCCTGTCATTGTTGGTTCTGCTACTAAGAGTATTGGTATTCATACTTTACTTAATATGATGATTGATTACCTACCTTGTCCAAGTGATTTAAAACCATATCTTGTAGAAACTGATAAAGGTGAAAAAGTAGAGCGCAAGACATTAGACACTGAACCTTTTTCAGCCTACGTCTTCAAAACTATAGTTGATCCTTATGCTGGAATAATTAACATTTTTAAAGTTAATTCAGGTGTTTTAAAACTAGGTGATGATATTTATGTTCCTCAAACTGGTAAAACCGAAAAAATAAGCACTTTATTTAACATTTGTGGTAAAAACCTAACTAATGTTAATGAAGTACATGCTGGTGACATAGCTGCTACAACTAAATTAAGTAATGTTCATTCTAGTTATACACTTTGTTCACCTAAAAATATAGTTACTTATAAACCAGTGAAATATCCTACAGCTGTAATCTTTTTAGCTTTAGTTCCTAAAAATAAAGCAGACGAAGATAAGTTATCTCAAGTATTACAAAAAATTATGCTTGAAGATCCTACTGTTGAAGTAAAACGTAATCAAGAAACTAAACAACTTCTACTAGGTGGTAGTGGTTTATCACACTTATCATACATTCTAGAAAAAATGAAAAACCTTTATAAAGTAGAAGTTAAAACTGAAGATCCTAAGATAGTTTATCGTGAAACCATTACTAAAGAGGCAGTCGGTGACGGTCGCTACATTAAACAAAGTGGTGGAGCTGGTTATTATGGTGTAGTTCAAATGCGCTTTAGCCCAAGTGATAAAACTGAATTCACTGAAGAGGTATTTGGTGGTGCTGTCCCTAAGAATTACTTCCCAGCTGTAGAAAAAGGGTTCCTAGAAGCTCTAGGTCAAGGTTTATTAGCTGGTTTCCCTGTAATTAATATTAAAGCTACATTATTAGATGGTAAATACCACCCTGTAGATTCTAACGAAATGGCCTTCAAAATGGCAGCTATTCTAGCTTTTAAAGATGCCTATATGAAAGCTAACCCAATTATATTAGAACCAATTTATAAAATATCAGTTAATGTTAATAATCAATACTTAGGTGACGTCTTATCTGATCTAAATCAAAAACGTGCTAAAGTAATTGAAATGAATGATCAAGGTAATGGCAACCAAGAAATTGTAGCTACTGTTCCTGAAGCTGAAATATTAAATTATGCCCAAGAATTAAAGGCCATAACTCAATCAAGTGCTTATTTTAATCGTGAATTCTTAGATTATGAAGAAGTTCCTGCTTATCTAAAAGATAAAGTAATTGAACAAAACAAACTTAACTAATGAAAGAAATAAAAATTAAAGGTAAAAATTATACCTATAAAATCAATTTAAAATACCATCAAAAAGATAAAAATATTACAAATATCTTCTACTTCTTAGACGGTCAAAATGCTTTTAAAGATAAATTATCTATGTTTAATAAAAGTTTAAGAGCTACTAAAATATTAAATAAACTAAATGAACCTTATTTAGCAGTAGCTATCTATAGTTCTCCCGGTGAGGAAAGGTTTTTAGAATATTATCCTTTCAATGAAGATAATACTAGGTATATTAACTTCATTAATGATTTTAATAATTTAATAATTCCTATATGTGAGAAAAAACTAAAGATTAAAAATCGTTATTTAATAGCTTCTTCCCTTGCTTCAATTCCTGCTCTAGAATTAAGTTCTAATTTTAAAGCTATAGCTTTATTCTCTAGTGCCTTCTTCTTAAACTATGAAGGGCTTAAATCTATTATTAAACCTAATCATAAAACTTTTAATTTCCTAGCTGTAGGTGGGCAAGAAAAATCAGATGAAATCTATAATGAAGAAGATTATTTAGAAGCTTCCTATTGGTATTTTAATTATTGTAAAGAACATAATATGCCTGTTAAATTATATTTTAATCCTCTTGGCAAACATGATGAAATATCTTGGCGTATCTATTTAAAAGCATTTATAAAACATATTAAAAAAACTATATAATTATAATAGATGATTTCTATAAACAGGAATCATCTTTTTATTTTATAACATAATAAAAAAAACTCGTAATATAGCGAACTCTTAAAGTTGGATTAAATAAAATTAATTTAATTTCACATTATTACATTATTTTAAAGATACGCCTTCTTACAGCGGAATTTACTTTTACAATTAACTTTATTACATTATTTTGAATATAACATTGATTATTATTTTCTTCATGTTATAATACATTTGAAGAATATATCTATTTAAAAACAAAATTTTGATTATTATTTTTTAAATCAGCAACTACATTAATGTTTAAAGACCTAGATAACACTTTAGCCATCCTTATTGTTTTAAAACTTTTAAATTACATTTTTTATTCTAATTAAATAACTAATTGAATAATATAGCGATATTTTTATATTTTATTACATTGAGTTTTATTACCACTCATTACACATTTTATGTGGTATTAATTTATTAAAATATCTATCAATCACTTTAGTTATTAAATTATCCATATTTGAGATAAACTAAACATCCATGACTATACACAATTATTCGGTTTTCTTTATAATTTTTTCTATTCAAATTGTTACTATGCATATCAGAACTACATAATTTTAGCTTTTTATGCGTTAATATTAGCTAACAAATCTATAGCATACGTTAAAGATTCGAACTCATTGCTCATTGTACAAAATTTGAGCTTACTATTTAAAGCATTAATAATTTTTTCAAAACGCTTAGTTTTAAGTTCCGCTCTACCCATATTATTTGGTTCTACTATACATTCTTTTTTGGTCTATTTATACATTTATATATTGACATTTTAAATTAATACCAAAAATAGTTTTTTCTAATAATATTAGAGACGACAAATTCAAGTATTAATTTGTTCTACCGCTTTTTACTAACTTTAATTTAAATGCTAATAGTCAAATTATAACTAAATTATGCTAAAATTTTTATATTAAGTGAAAAAATTTATTAAATTAAATGAAAGGAGAAATAAAGAATGAAGATTATTTTTAAAAAAATAACTATTTTATTAATGCTATCTATGATTATATTATCATTGTCTAGCTTTGCAAATACTTTCTATCCAACAACTATATTAGACAATATTGCTAGTAAATATGGGAAAATTTCAAATAAACATCCTGTATATGACAGCGAGGGGAAAGAAAAGTTTATTTTATATGACTATACAAATGGTGGGTATGCTATATATGACAAAGAAACTAACAACTTCTTAGAACGTTCAAAACAACCTAATTCTTCACCTTTTTATAATCAAAGCGGAAAATACTATTATTTGGGATTAAACCAATATGCTGTATATAATAATCATGAATATATAGATGTTTATACAAATGAAACAATTGATGTTTCAAAATTTCCAGCATTTAATTTTGTAAGTAAAAAACAAATAAACACAATGTTAACTAATTCAATTCAAGTAAATTATGAAGTTCCGTTTGCTTCATATTTTAAAGCATTAGATGGCTTAGTAAATCCATTCCCATTAAATAGTTCTGGTGACTGTGGATATGTAGCAGCAACTCTATTATTGAGTTATTTTGCTAACTTCTATAATAGTGATATCATTTGTGAACATTATATGAATATAGCACCAACTAATTATTTAGAAAATACATGGCAATATGTATCTTGTGCTACAACATCATTTAAAAATGATTTACTCAAAAAGAATATATCCGACAATTCATCAACTGCTTTTAGTGTTTCTGATGCAATTAATAATTATATGGAAAACTACACAGACATATCATTTGATTACACTATCGGATTATTACAGTCAACCAATCAAATTAAAAGCATTATAAAAACCGGCATTCCTGTAATCATGTTTACTAATGTTCACGATTTAACCAACGAAGAATATATAGATAAACATGCCGTATTAATTTATGGTGTAAGTTATCATGAAGGACTTGAATTGGATAGATTAATTGCGCATTTAGGATACACAAATCGTTCTAATGTAGAAGTAGCAAACTCTGTGTTAGGAGTTAGTGGAACGACTTATTATATTGATCCTAAATCAATCGAACATAAACATTCAAATTATTATAAACTAGAAGGACAAGCGTTTTGTCAAAACTGTCAAACTACAGCTTTTTATAATCCAGTCGGTTATATATATACTTCAAAAAATGAAAGTAGTCATAATAAAATTTGCGTATGTTGTGCTTATACTTCTACTGAATCTCACTCATTTATGATTAAAGTCGATAAAAAGGTTTGCTCAAAATGCAGTTTTATAACTACAGCAGATAATCCTTTTGAACCAATAAAATATGAATAAATATTATTTTTAAAAAATTAACTAGCTTACACAGTATAGTACTTCTAGTACACAATAGAGTGATATTTTATCAAAATTATTATGCTAGTGTTTCTTATTCTTGTTTACTAGAATTAAAATACAGAAATGTAACGTAAGGTAACCACTCTAATATGCGAGGAGATGAATAAAAGTGAAAAAAATTATTTTACTAATATTAAGTTTGACTTTTTTAATATTATGGTCTTTAATACTAATTATGCTATTAGCATTCAATGGTATTATTAATATAAATATTGATATTAATAACACTTATGCCATAATTATTATAACATTCTTAATAGTTTTATATTTATTAAGTTTTATGAGTATTAATATTAATTTAAAATTGTTCAATTATAAAATTAGGTATTTATCTATTTTAATCGGCATAATTTTTAGTTTAGCGTTATTACTTGCGACATTTGATTACACCATACCAGTAATTAACGGTAGTCGTACTATTTTAACTCTTTATTTTATTAGTTTCTCTTATGCTATTTGTGCGTTTTTCTTATCAATTATTCTTTGCTTATTTAAAGAAATTAATAAATGGCAGAAAATATTAGCTTTTATTACTTCTTTTTTAACATTAATAATTAGTTTTACTTCTTTAATATTTAGTAATAATGTGTTAACTTACCTAACTTGCATTCTAGCTTTAATAAGCTTAGGAACACATATTTATATTGGTATTAATTTGTTTGTTAAAAAAACAAATGTAGTGGAATAAAGAAAAACGTTAAACTTTTGTCTATTTAATTTCATCACATGTTATGTGATAAATGCCTTTATTATATCCACAGATAGACTTTATAAAATATATTGATCTTCTCTAAATTATAAGTGATATTTCAAATTGAAAGGGTAGTTAGTCATAAGGCTAACTACCCAGTTTTGATGATTATTAATCACACTATAGTATATTAATTTTCTCTATAGAACAATTAGATATTCTATAACCATTAAGTCTATTAAATTAATTAATAGTTTCGTCATAAAGTAGGGCTTATTTTCAAAAAACTTACATACAAGACAAAACACTCGCTTAAACTATTACTGAATATAATGAATTACATAATGATATTTTAAGATATAAACATATGAGTATGTATAATATTCTAAATACTATATTCATTATAATAATTCCATTATATTTTTTTAGTTAACTCTTTTATTAAATCATTAATATTATCTTTATTATATACTTTAATACCTAAATCACTAAAAGCTTTTAAATTTTCTATTGTATCATTATTTTTAATAACTAAATATAAATTATCATTATTATTTTCTAATATTTTATTAATATAAAGATATTTAGCTAATAAATGTTTATTCATTTTATCATTTTTTAATAAATTGATTACTTCAATATAATTATTGTTAATTTCATATTCAAAAACAACATTATAGGCTAATTCTTGCTTATTATATAAAGCCTTTCTTTTAAAATTTAAATTATTTATTTTAAGTAACTTGTTAAAATTAGATAATAAATTATTTTTTATACTTTTACTTTCTACCTTTAAAGGCGTTAAAAAATATTTATGTGAATCAAGTAAAATAGTGTCATTATTAATTTTATAATAATTACCATCATTTCCTAATATTCTACCATTAACATTATCGTGCCACATAATTTCAATATTATCTAATATCTCTTGTTTAATCTTATTATCTAAAATTGGTACCGCAACCTCTACTCTTCTAATTGTATTTCTTGTCATCCAATCTGCTGAAGATATAAATAAAGTTGAATCTTGACCTTTACCAAATTGATAAATCCGCGAATGTTCTAAAAACCTACCAACAATACTTTTTATAGTGATATTATCTGTATAGTTAGAAACTTGTGGTAAAATACAGCAAATACCTCTAACTATCATATTTATTTTAACCCCAGCTTGAGAAGCCTCTACAAGCTTATTAATTAATTTTAAATCTGTGATAGAATTTAACTTTAAAAAAATATAACCTTTTTCTTTCTTTTTTATTTCATCATCAATATAAGCTATTAACTCATCACGCATATAATAAGGTGATACTAAGAATCTATCATATTTATAATCTAAATTAGCTAATGACATATTTTGAAAGAACATTGCTGCATCATAACCAATCTCTTTATTAGCTGTAATTAAAGAATAATCAGTATAAATATTAACGGTTGTTTCATTATAATTTCCTGTCCCAATTTGTGTAATATAAGAAACTTCACCATTAATATTTTCTGTAATTAAACATAATTTAGAGTGTACCTTAAACTCATCAAAGCCATACATTACCTTACATCCAGAATATTCTAATCTTTCCGAATAATCAATATTATTCATCTCATCAAAACGAGCCCTTAATTCAATTAATACTGTAACTTCCTTACCCATTTCGGCAGCTAAACATAAGTAATCTACTAATTTAGATTTACTAGCTAAACGATAAATTGTAATTTTAATTGATTGAACTGTTTTAGAGTAAGCTGCTTCTTTAATCAATTTAACAAAAGGATCAATACTATTAAAAGGATAGAACAATAAAACATCATGCTTCCTAACTTGATTAATAATCTTATCCTCACTTTTTAAAAACTTACATGGTACTTGTTCTAACTTAGGATATAATAAATTTTTATATTCACCTTTTTTACGTAATTCACTATTAAAAAAGCCTAATGAAAATGGTGGTTTACTAATAAACACTTCATTTTCTGTTAAATTTAATTTACCTAATAAATAATTTTTAATCTTATCATCTAGTTTCTTATGGCATTCAAGTCTAACTGGAGTTAAGGTTTTTCTTTTTTTAAGCAACTGTTTCATTAATTTTCTAAAGTCATCATGTTCTTCTAAAACACTATCTTCAACATTTAAATCACCATTACGAGTTACTCTAATAATGTTTTTAGTCGTAATTTTATAGCCTTTAAATATTAAATCAACAAAATCGTATAATAATTTTTCTACAAATAAATAATTATTATTTAAGTAAATTGATTTTGTAATCTTATTATTTATTTCTAAAATTCCAAACAATTCCTTATTTTTCTTATCAATTAAAGTTACTATAATATAACTAGTTTTATTTTCCAAATTAGGAAATGGATGATTAAAATCTATTAATTGAGGTGATAAAAAAGGAAAAACATCATTTTTAATAATTTTCTTAACCTTCTTTAAATCATCCTGATTTAAATTTTTAGATTGACTTATTATTATATTTTTACTAGCCAATTCTTCTACTAATTCTTTATAAATAGCTTCTCTCTTAGTATATAAATCTTTAACTCTAATATAAATATTGTCTAATTGTTCTTTAGGTGTCATATTAGTCTTACTATCAACTACAACTTCATTTAACTGATACAAATCCTTTAAAGAACCAACTCTAATCATAAAAAACTCATCTAAATTAGAATTAAATATTTCATAAAAATTAAGTCTTTCAAGAACTGGTATTTCCTTATTACTAGCTTCTTCTAAACATCTTTCATTAAATTTAAGCCAAGATAACTCTCTATTTTGTGTATATTCATATTTCATTTATTTTTCCTCTTCTATATTAGCTAATAAATATCCTTCTCTAACGCCATATTTTGAAACATATACTTGTTTACACTTATAATATTTCATAATAGTTTTTAATATCATCAATCCTGGTGTAAAAGTAAATACACGTTCAGGAATAATTTTTAAAATTGCTACTTGCCATCTATAACTATCATCTTTAGCTATCTCAATCATTTTATCTATATCATTATAAGTAAGAACTAAATTATCTGTATTAGGGAACAAATAATTCTTCATTTTAAGAGCCGCTCTAATAGTTCCACCAATACCACAAACATTATCATATTTATCTTCAATTTTTGGCATTTCTTTTAAATATTTTTTAACTATTATCTTAATTGCTTCTAATTCTTTTTTATTAGGTAATATTTCATCAATACATTTATTGTAAATATTTAAGCTACCAATGGGTAATGATGTTTTATAAATAACTTTATTATCTTTAAAAAATAACAATTCTGATGAACCACCACCAATATCAATCATTAAACCATCAGGTAAATTGTATTTTATTTTAGAACCCTTAAAATCATACATTGCTTCTTCTGCCCCGGATAATACAACTACTGTTAAATTTAATTCTTCTTTTATCCTATCAACTATCTCTTTAGTATTATTAACATTTCTAATTGAAGCAGTAGCAAATATTAATAATTTATCTACTTTTACATTATTTAAACAAGTTTTATATTCTCTTAAGACTTCTAAACATTTTAAGATACCCTCTTCAGATAAGTTATTTAATTTATCAACATAACCAGCTAAACCAGCAAATTCTTTTTTATCAAAAATATTAATTAAATTACCATCTCTATATTCATAAGTTTTAAGTCTAATTGTATTAGAACCAATATCTATAACTGCGTACATATAAAAACCTTCCTTCTTAATACTATTATATATAAAACTATATTCAAAAACCATAAAAACATTGTAAAGAAACAGTAAAAAAAGAGGTCATAACCCCCTTATATAAAGCAGCTAGTGGAGAGCGATACCTTGCTAACTGCGTATTACCTATTCAGGACTTTTTAACGCTTCCTTTTCGCACACCATAGGTTTAAAGACATTGGCGATGGTCTTATAAAACCAAATTAGGTCAAGACCCTAATAAAAAATAGGAGGAATAAAATCCTCCTAACTTATTAATATGAATAACTTGCTGTAATTACAACTGAATTATTATTATCAGTTGAATAACTGAAAATATAACCTGTTATTTTACCTTCACTATATGTAATTTCAACTGTTAAATCAGAAGTATTATTAACATCTGTATTTAATACCTTGTCAACATTAGCACTAGGAATTGTTCCACTAATCTTTTCATTTGAAACTTCAATTGTTGCAAAATCACTATAGGCAAAATTATAATTAAATAATTGAGAAGGTAAAACTCCATCAATATATTCAGAATATGTTTGTTTTTGAATAGTAAAATCGCTACCTAAAACATTTTCTGTTGTGATTACAGTTAAACTCATATCACTTGGATCACTACCATTTATCATTACTTCTTTTTCAATATCTGCAAGTAAGATTTCACCACTTTTGATTTCTGTAGAATAAACTATGTTTGTACAAGTAGCTAAATTAGTATTGAAACTTGAGATATTTTGATTAAATAATTCTTCTGGAGTAGGTTCTTTACTTCCACAAGAAGTAAAACTAAAGAGTAATGCTAACAATAAAACAAATAAACTTAACTTTTTCATTTTCAGCACCTCCTATAATATACCTATTCCATCTAGGATATCAACAACAATTTCAACTGCCTTAGTAACTAAACTATACATAAACCCATTATCAGTAACTTTATCAACAACACTAGCATCTTCTCTTACACCATTTAAATAAGCATCATAAGAAGCTAATAATTCATCATATCTTCTTAAATCAAGAATATTTTGTTCTTCCCTAGATAATGAATTAATTTGTTTAGCTAAGTCAGCAAGTTCGTCTAAATCGTCTAGGCTAAAGGTTGTATTAACAGTGTCTAATAAAGCTTGAACGTCTCTAACAGCTTGACTACCCACTTCACGTTTCAATTCATAAAGTCTATATTTAGTATTTTCTACTAAATTCTTCATATTATTGAACTCTTCTTCACTATAACCAAAGTCAGTTAAATCTTGAGTTAAAGCATTTAAAGCTGTAACCGCATTATTAATTAATGCCTCATCATCTAATGTTACATTTTCAACAGCAGGTAATTGACTTACAGCATTAATAAAGTTGAGCGTATTATTATCTTTAGCTACATAATCACTACGTTCTGCTTCAGACATATCGCCAAAATAAGCTTCATAAATTAAAGTATCATAACCAATTACCCCTTCATTAGAAGGTAAAATGATATTAAGAGTTTCTATTTTACCAACACGATCTTTAAATTGATAATATGGATATGGGTTAGCCCACATATGATATGCATAATTGAAATAGATATAACCTGGATCCCCTGGTTCAACTTCAGAATCTTCAATTAAGAAACTTTCAAGAGTTGGGGCTGTAAATGATCTAAATTCAACCGTTTCAAGACTAGCATAGCCATAGAAAGCAAAGTTAGAAATAGTTTCTAAAGTATCTGGTAAAACTATCGTCTTTACATTTCTATTTAAGTTACCTGCATACGCATTAATAACCACTGTATTTTCTAAGACATTTAACGTATCAATTGCTAAATCAGCAGGAACTTGAGCTAAAGCTAAATCACCATTGTCTAAATAAACATATAAGATACCATTGTCTAATAAAGCATAATCGTTAATCTTACCATCATTAGTAATTGTACCATTGTTATCAAACTTGAATTCTTTTACTTTATTGGAATTATAGAAAGCATTATTACCAATATAATCAATATTAGCAGTAAATGTAAATTCAGTTAAATTAGTTGAATTACTGAAAGCACCTCCACCTAAATATTCTAAACTTGGTAAAGAGATTGTAGTTAAATCAGTACTTTGGAAAGCATAATCACCAACATAAGTTACTTTATTTGCGTTTTCTACCTTTGTTAAACCTGTATTAGCAAAAGCACCATAATTAATAGTTGTCGTGTTAGCTAAATTAATACTTGTTAAATCTCCACAATTAATAAAGGCATTATCAGCAATACTTATAACATTTTCTAAATTAATACTTGCAAGATTAGCACAATCTCTAAATGCTTCTTCACTAATTGTAGTTAATGAAGTAGGTAAAACCACACTTGTTAGATTTCTAGCGCCATAGAAAGCACGCTTGCCTAATGAAGTTAAACTATCTGGTAATACTATACTTGTTAAGCTTGTTAAATCTTTGAAAGCACCTTCACCAATAACCTTTAAGCTTGAAGGTAATTCAATGGTTGTAAACTTAGGAGTTAACGCTGTAGATTCTACTTTAGAGAAAGCATATTTACCAATTTCTTCTACAACCGGAACACTTACACTCGCTAAAGAACTACATTCAGCAAAGGCATATTCTCCAATCACTGTGATATTAGCTAAATTAACACTTGTTAAAGCTGAATCTTTGTAGAACGCATAAGCTCCTAATGTACCATTAGCTTTTTCTAAATTAATAGAACTTAATTTAGTATCATAAGCAAAAGCATAATCACCAATAACAATATTATCACCTAATGTAACAGTTGTTAAACTACTATTATTACTGAAACTATTATTACCTAAAGTAATATTAGATCCTAATACAACACTTGTTAAAGCTGTATTATTAAATGCATAATCACCAACATTAACATTAATATTAGCACTAGTTAGACTAGTATTAGCAAAGGCATAATTACCAATAGAATTTACAGTATCTAAGCCATTAACTGTAGCTAAGTTATCATTATTGTAGAAAGCATAATCTCCAATTTCAGTACCACTAGCTAAAGTAATACTTGTTAAGTTATAACAATTTGCGAAAGCTCGTGCCCCAATCTTAGTATTAGGGTTAGTAATTACTAATGAGGTAATAGATGCGTTATTGGCAAATGCGCCTTCTCCAATCTCTGTAACACCAGCTGGTACTGTGTAGTCCCCAATATTAGCTTTAGGAGCTACAAGTAATAATTTAGTACCATCAGCACTATATAAAATAGCATTATTATCTTCTTTAACACTATAATACTTACTACCATCAATATTGAAGCTTGCAATATTAGTATTAGCAAATACATCTAAAGCTAAGCTTAAAATATTAGTATTTTCAGCAAATGTTAAACTTGTTAAACCACTGCCAGCAAAAGCATTATCAGCAATACTAATATCAGAATTTGGTAAAGTTAAACTTGTTAAATTCTTAGTATTAGCAAAGGCATTACTATAGAAATATGATACACTACCATTAAATGTAATATTAGATACACCAGTGTTAGCAAAGGCATAATTACCAATATAAACTACGTCACCAGTAAATGTAACTTTTGTTAAGTTTTCACAATCAGCAAAACAACTATCAGGAATAATGTCTTGACCTAAAGAAATTTCAGTAATACCAGTGTTCTTAAACATACCATTAGATAACTTAGTTTCTGGAACTAAAGTTACACTAGTTAAATTTACACAGTCTTTAAACATATCTCTACCACTACTTCTTAAAGTAGATAGGTCAACTGATGTAAGACTTGTACAGCCTTCAAATACACCATAAGAGATAGAATAAATTTCACTTAAATCAATATTATTTAAACTTGTACAACCTTTGAAGGCTTCATATTCTAAAGTTGTAACATTTTCCAAATTAATCTTCTTTAAGTTTGTACAACCCATAAAGGCCATTTCTTCAATTGTAGTTACTGTAGATGGTAAAACTACTTCTTCAAGAGCGGTTAAGCTAGCAAAAGCCATCTTACCAATTGTTGTAACACCTTCAGGGATAACAACTTTTGTAATTGTATTATTTGTTTGCGGAACTTTATTAGCATCTAAATCATCGTCAGTTACCGGAACATTATAGTCAATATTATATAAACTAAAAGCATAAGGGGCAATTTGCATTATACCTTCATCATCAGGAATAATAACTTCACCACCTACACCTTTATAATAATTTAAAATTCTATTTTCAATAACAAATGGATCTTTTACGGTAATAGATAATAGAGCCATAATATTAGATTGTCTACCATCTACTTTAATATTTAACCTTATAGTAGTTGTACCTTCAGCTAATGTTGTAACTACACCATCTTGATCGACTGTAGCCGCTCTTGGATTAGTACTTGAATAAGTTACTTCATACCGATCTTCAGGCAAATACCATGGTTCAATATTGTAAGAAAGTTTAATTTGTTCACCCGGATAAATTGATAACAATGATGCACCAGCTGAATTCTTTGGCAATGATGAAATAAAGGTTCTATCTTGTTCATTACCTAAAACATTTGCTTCTCCAGCAGCCGGATGACCTTTTATAACATCAAAATAAATAAAATTAAGGCTCTCTAAACTTACATCATCTAAAGATGAAATATCATCGCCTGTAACTCTGACAGTTATACTTGCCCCCGTCACATTAAATGTTGGGTTTGTGACAGTTATAGTAGCTGTGCCAGATTTAAGACCTACTACTTTACCTTTATCAACAATCGCAATATTTTCATTAGAAGATTTCCAATCTAAATATTGTAAGAAATCTTTACCAAAACTAATTGATTCATCACTTGAAGTTAAATATTCAGTTAAATCACAAACTTCACCAGTTTCAATGATTTGTTGAGTTTTAGTAGAACCATTAGATGTACCATCAGATGTAAATTTTAAGTTACCTTTAGTACCAGGTAAAGAACATAAATAAATATTAGAGTTTAAAGCATAATCGTCAATTACGAAACCTAAAGTATTAGTTGATAATTCATCATAGAAATAGCTTTCCATGTAATCAGTAATTTCAATTCTTACTGTAGTTAATTCACCTTTATTACCATAAACTGGAGTAGGATATTCACAAAGCATTGAATAAGTTGTACTTTCTTCAGTTTGTTGGAAAACAATTGGTGTAACAGCTTGAACATATTGATTATCTGAAACTGTTAAAGTTACATAATAACGATCTTTCTTTGTTGTCTTATCATAAGTTTTTTCATACTCTGCTCCTAAGATAATAGGTGCTTCATCATCCATTGTAAAGGTAAAACCAAAGTTATTACGAACATTACTTGAAACACCACCATCACCATAATCCAGGTAGGCGTGCATATTAAATTCGTATTCTCTATTATTTACTAAATCATAATCAATTGGATTAAAGCTTAATCTTTCAAAATATGGTACTTGCATTGCACCTGACTCAGAGAAAGCTTTATTACAGTTATAATCTGTATAACTATAAATTACTTCACCTGTCGTCTTATCGGTAATTGTATAGACCATTTTTGCAACATTTCTAAGTAAACCAGCATAAATACCATTAATACCATTAATAGTCCCTTCATTACTTGAAATTACAATATGATCTTCTCTTGCTGGAATTTGATTATATTGTGTTAAATCCATATTATATACATAAGTACCTAAAGAAATAACATAACTATCAAAATAAGTACCAAATGGAACTGTAGCATAATAATCAGCCTTAATCTTATCGTCTTCATCAATTGAATCATTATAAGCTTCACTTTCAACTTCATAGAAAGTTTTATCAAAAGCAGGAGCTTCTGTCCAATCACCAAAGAAAGCTAAGAAAGGAACATTTAAATCTACTTCCGTATTTTGATTAGGTTTTAAAGTTACAAAACCTTCAACATACATACCATACGGGAATGTATCAGCAATATAAGTTTTATCGGCATCACTTAAAGTATAACTTAACTTAACTTCACAAACTCCATTAGCTGGAACAGTTATAGTATTGCCAGATAAAGTTGAACCTGAACTTACACTTTCTATCTTAAATGAGCCACTTAACATATAACTTTCTTCAGCTACATATTCTGGATCGGAAGCTAATACTGACTCAGTCATAGCTTCAATATCTAAATTGTAACTTAAAGCCTCATCAGCTATGTTAACAATTTCAAAAGTCATATTATAAACACCAGTACGTTTTGGATCATCTCCTAATTCTAATTTAGGTCTATTACCATCCGCACTTCCATTAGCAATTTCTTCTTGGCTATCTTTAACCATTAAATAGGCATCAGTTTTAGTTGCTTTTTCAAGACTACCAAGACCAGCACCTTGTTTACGTGGAGAATACGGATTACCATCTTCATTCAAAGCTATTGTAGCAGTTGAGATTAATAATTGATAAGCTAAATCAGCAATTTCTTTATTAGATGAATCATCTGATAAATTAAATTTTGCTAGATTTTCTTTGATATATTGTCTTACTAAAACAACAACACCGCACATATTAGGGCAAGCCATTGAAGTACCACTTAATTTATCATAACCACCACCAGGAACAGCTGAAACAATATTACCACCATGAGCTGTAATTTCTGGTTTTAATCTTAAATCAGATGTCGGACCCCAACTTGAGAAGTCAGACATAAATGGACCAGCCACATAATTAGAATTAAATGTTAAAACACCTGTAGAATTTTTAGCTAAAATATCACCATCATCTTTAGAAATAGAAATGGCTGGAAAATCTGTTACTTTACCAGTAGACATAGTGATATCCCCAGGCTCATTATTATAAATAATAATACCTAAAGCTCCTTCATCTTGGGCAATAGCACATTTCTCTTCAAATGTGTTATCACCTCTTTTTACTAAAGCTATTTTACCTTCAACATCTAAATTAGTATAGTTACTTCTAATACCATAACCAGGAACAGTTACATATTTAATTTCAATATTACCAGTCTTATCATTAATACCTAAATCATTATAAAAATTATTAGAATAGTTACCAGAAGCATTTGAACTTGATTCATTATAGAAGAACATAAAATTATCTGGGCCAACTATATAATTAGATTTAGTACCACTAATAGAAGCAACTGATAAAGCACCATAATATGTAGATGGAGAACCAACTGTAGAAGATTCTGGGTTAGTAACTTTATTAGTATTAGCATCTTCACCACCAAAACCAGAACTATAACTGTTGTTAGCAGCAACAACTAAGCTAATACCTGCCTCATTAATACGATTATAAATTTCATTTAAAGCTTGATTATCATATTCTCTTGAGAATCCACAAGATGTACCTAGAGACATGTTAATAGCATCAATGTTTAATAATACAGCATCTTCTAAACCCGCTAAAATATCTTCTGTATCAGCACCATCAGTTAAATCTGAGAATACTTTCATTAATACTAATTGAGTTTTAATAGCTACACCTGTAAAGTTATCATAAGTTGAACCATCTAAAGCTTCAATTTCTCCTTCTTTATAACCACCAATAATACCAGCAACGTGAGTACCGTGATTTGATAAAGTTGGTTCTACATCTGAATCATAATCAGCATAGTCAAAAGCATAAGGCACTTTTTCATTTTTATAAACATCATCAACGATTAAACCAGAAGTGTTTTTATAAGCAATTGTTTCTTGTAATATATCGTTCACATCATCCTTAATAATAGCTTGATCATCCGGGTCCGGGTAACAATCTTCATCTTGGAATACTTCATGAGAAATATCAAAACCACTATCTAAAATAGCTACTGCAGTTCCATTACCATTATAAGGAACACTTGATGAATTAAAAATACCAGTATCATATACATCAACAACATTAGTTACGGCATATGAATCTTCAGCCTTAGTTTCTTGAGGTAAATTATATGTTTCAGAAATATAAGCATTAGAAACAACATCTAAACCATCAATTTTTTCTAAACTACCATAATTAGTTCTAATAGCAATACCATTCATAACTGTACTATATTGATAAATTACATCGTCAATATAACCTTTATTTGTTAATTTTTTAATTAATTCATTTTGTTCTTTATTTATTGCATTAGCCTTCTTTATACCTTCAGGGCTTGCCGCATATTCAGCAACAGATTGATATTTAGTTGAATAAACATTAATATATTCATCAATTAAAGATTCACTATCTAATTCAATAATTAAAGAAACTTCATCTGTGTCCAAATAACCATTGTTTTCTTTAATGGCTTGTGCCTTCATCATATTAATACGTGATTCTTGATTAACACTAGCATCACTTAATAAAAGTGGCAAATTATAGCTTTCTTCAACTTCCTCATTCGAAGATCCTTCTTCATTACTACTACAACTACTTATACAAAAAATAATTACAATAGTACCAAGAAGCGAAATAAGTCTTTTTAAAAACATTTTCATTAGTTCCCTCCTTTATTACTTTAGCCAAAAATACATTAATAAAATAGTCACTACAAAAGCTAGAATGATTAAAAGAAAACGGGGAAGATACACAGCCATTGCAGCTTTAATAATCGCCCTTTTTTCTTTTTTATTGACATCTAAATTTCCCTCTTTATCTTTCCTTAAACCATCCATACTATAAATAGTATGACCATCATCAATATATTTTTCCTTTTTATTTTTCTTCATTTGAAACTTCACTATCTTTCTTAGACTTCTTCTTAGCCTTTAATTCAATCTCTAGTAAAGCTTTCTCTACTTCTTCTTGATGAATTCTTTCTAATTCTTCACGTTTTTCTAAAACTTCATTATCACATAAATGACAACATACATAATGATGTGTACTAGATTCTAAAGTTTTAGGCTCTAAAAACTCACAAATCCCCATCTTCTTAGGACAACGAGTATTAAACTTACACCCTTTTGGAGGATTAGCAGGAGATGGAATATCCCCATTTAAAATAATTCTATTCATCTTCGCATTCGGATCTGGATTAGGAACAGCAGAGAATAAAGCCTCAGTGTAAGGATGGAGTGGATTTTTAAACAATTCATCAGTATCTGCGTACTCCATCATATTACCTAAATACATAACTAAAATTTTATTAGTAATATATTTTACAACTGATAAGTCATGAGAAATAAAAATATAAGTAAGACCTAAAGTTTTTTGTAAATTCTTTAATAAGTTAATAATTTGAGCTTGAATAGAAACATCAAGTGCACTTACAGGTTCATCACAAACAATAACCTTAGGTTTTACTGCTAAAGCACGTGCAATACAAATTCTTTGTCTTTGACCACCAGAAAACTCATGTGGGTAACGATCATAATATTGAGGCTGTAAACCACATTGTTCCATTATATGTAAAACATATTCATATACTTCATTTTTAGGAACAATCTTGTGAACTTTAACTGCTTCACTAATAATACTACCAACAGTCATTCTTGGCGGTAAAGAAGAATATGGATCTTGGAAAACTAATTGAATATCAACTCTTAGTAAACGCATCTCTCTAGGTTTTAATTTACCAAGATTGATACCTCTTTCCATTTTAGCTTCTAATTCAGCATATTTTTCTTTATTTTTAGCTTGAATTTCTTGTTTTAATTCTGCAACTAAACCTAAAAGTTCAGTATAACGTTCTTTTAAAAGTTTATTTTGTTCCTCTACTTTTTCCTTAGTTTCTTTAGCTTTTTCAACATAACTTAATTTAATAATTTTTTCTTCATTCTTTTTAATTAATTTATGCAATCTAATTCTTTCTAATAAAAGTTTTTTAACAATATTGACATTGTCAGCTAAAATTAAAGCGCCCGTAATCTCAGCTGATTTATTAATAATATCTTCTACGAAATTAGAACTGTCGTTCTCTGAACTCTTGGCTAAATGCTTTTCTATTAATAGTTTATATAACGGTAAACGTTTAATAGCTTTAACATAATAACTAGGCAAAAACTCTTCTACATCACGGCCAAAATAAATAGCTTTACCGGCAGTAGGAGTATATAATCTTAAAATAGTTCGTCCTAAAGTAGTTTTACCACAACCAGATTCACCAACAATTCCGATTGTTTCACCTTCATTAAGATTAAAACTAATACCATCAACAGCCTTTAATTCGACAGTTGGTTTACCTAAAATATTCTTTTTAAGAGGAAAATATAATTTCATATCTTTAACTTCTAAAATACGTTTATCCATTATTTTTCCTCCTTATCATATAAATAACATGAAACATAATGATTATCCGAAATCTTAATTTCTTTTGGATAAGCTCCATTACATTTAGCAATACATTTATCACAGCGAGATTTAAAGAAACAATGTTCAGGCATATTAATAGGGTTAGGTACTTGACCAGGAATAGAATAAAGAGGTTCATTAACATTAGTATTAATTAATGGTTTAGATTTTTGTAAACCAATGGTGTATGGGTGTTTAGGATCATTAAATATTTCCCTTACTGTTCCTCTTTCAATAACTCTACCTGCATACATAACAATTACTTCATCAGCCATTTCAGCAATTACCCCTAAATCATGAGTAATTAGCATAATTGAACAATGAATTTCTTTTTGAATACTTTTTAATAAATCAAGAATTTGTGCTTGAATTGTAACATCAAGAGCTGTAGTTGGTTCGTCAGCAATAATTAATTTAGGACTACCAGCTAAAGCCATAGCAATCATGGCTCTTTGACGCATACCACCTGATAACTCATGAGGATATGAAGCATAGGTTCTTTCAGGCATTGAAATACCAACTTTTTTAAGCATTTCAATACTATGCTTCTTAACTTCATCTTTAGGCATATCTGGTTGGTGAATAAACATAACTTCATCAAGTTGATAACCAATGGTAAAAATAGGATTTAAAGATGTCATAGGTTCTTGGAAAATCATAGTAACATCCTTACCTCTTATTTTATACATATCCTTAGTAGGCATTTTAACAATATTATAAGCTAATTTATTACCTTCTTCATCAACGCCTAAATCATCAGTATTGAATCTAATTTCTCCATCAATAACTTGACCTTGAGGTGATTGAACAAGTTGCATAATAGAAAGAGATGTAACACTCTTACCACAACCAGATTCACCAACAACCCCAACTACTTTATTTTTAGGTATATTAAAAGATACCCCATTAACAGAATTTACAGTACCATTGTCAGTAAAGAAAACCGTATGCAAATTTTCAATTTCAATAATATTATTTGGATCTTTTAATTTAACTGTATAATCACTAACATTAACATTAGCTTTTTTTAATTTCTCATAATATTTCATTTGTTGAATATTATGTTTAATAATTTGTCTACTTTCTTTTAAAGTTAGATAATTGCCTTTAACTTTCTTTCTCTTTTGCATACAATCACCTACTTCTTAGATTTAGGATCCATAGCATCTCTTAGACCATCACCAACAAAGTTAAAGCCTAAAACTGCTAGAACAATCATGAAACCGGCCGGCAACCAAACAAACGGATAGTTAGCTAATATAACTGGATCATTAGAAGCTGAAATCATAGTACCCCATGCCGCAAATGGTGGTTGAACACCTAAGCCTAAGAAACTTAATGTTGATTCATATAAGATGACACTACCAAGACCTAAGGTCATAGAAACAATTAATTGTGGCATAACATTAGGGATTAAGTGTTTAAAGATTTTACGCCATACCGGTAAACCCATAACTTCAGTTGCTGTAATATATTCTTGCTCACGCAAACTTAAAATTTGGCCTCTAACTAAACGAGCTGTACCAGACCAACCAAAAACAGTTAAGATAATCATCAAATAATAAATTCTTAAAGAACCTTCAACTTGCCAACCATCTAATAATGCTGAAGCAATTAATAAAATAGGGAGAGTTGGAACGCAGTTGAAAATATCAACTATTCTCATTAAAACTTGATCAACCCACTTACCGAAATAACCTGCAATACCGCCAATAATTATTCCGACAACTGTTTCTAATATAACAACTATGAAACCAATTGATAAAGAAATTCTACCACCATACATAAGTCTAACAAAAATATCCATTCCGTTAGCATCTGTACCAAGTAAATGTTCCCAACTTGGCCAAGCTCTAGCATTAATAGCATTAATTATATCAACTTGTTCATAAATTATAATTCCATCTTTATTAATAATTCTTTCAATTACTTGTAAAGTTGGTGTATAGTCAACTGTTGTTTCTCCCCATTTTTGATAAATAAGGGGACCCACAAAACTAAATAAGAAAAGTAATACAATCATTACCAAACCAACAATTGATAAACGAGAACGGAAAAAACGTCGTAATACCAATTTAATCGGGCTCATTTGTTTATAGTGATTTTCTTCGTTATTACTAGAATTAGAATCATTTTCTAAATCTTCAACCTTTACTTCTTCTAATAATTCTTGCTCCATAAACTCACCTACTTACTCAAATTAACCCTTGGGTCAACAATTGAATACATTAAATCAGATAATAATGTTCCTATTACAGATAAGATAGCAAGGAACATATTATATCCCATAACAAATGGTATATCACCATCTAATAAAGCATTATAAGCTAAACGTCCGATACCATTAATACCAAATACTTGTTCTGTAATCATCATACCACCAAATAGTGATGGTAAAATACCCGCCAAAATAGTAACTAATGGAATTAAAGTATTTCTAAAAGCGTGTTTATAAATAACTTTCTTTTCAGATAGACCTTTAGCCCTAGCTGTTCTAATATAATCAGCATTTAATACTTCTAGCATATTAGTTCTAGTATAACGCATCAAACTACCTACTGATAAAATAACAGAAACGAAAATTGGCAAAATTAAATGGTGTATCTTATCTCCTAATTCGGCAAACCAACCACCAATGGTATCGGGGTAGATAGCACTCGGATCGACTAAACCACTATTTGGGAACCAACCCAAATCAACAGCAAATAATTTTATAACGATAGCTGCTAAAAAATAAGTTGGTAATGATATACCTATCATTGTTAAAACCGTAACTGTATAGTCTCTAACTGAATATTGATGTGTTGCACTAGAAATACCTAAAGGTATAGCAATTAAAAATTGTAAAATTGTTGCGATAAGAGCTATCGCAAAAGAAGTCCACATATTTGTTGCAATAACTTCTCCTACAGGTTTTTCATATTTAAAAGAATTTCCTAAATTCCCTTGAATTGCATTACTTAACCAGTTCCAATAACCTCTTAAAATACCTACGAAACTATTATCATTTAAACCATATAATGCCTTAAATTCAGCAATTTGTTCAGGTTTAATTGTACCTACTAATAATTGTTCGCTATATTTATTATCAATAAAATCAGTAGGCATTAATCTAACTAGGGTGTAAATTAGAATTGAAACACCTAATAAAACAATTATAGAAACTAGTAATCTCTTGATAATATATTTAACCATCTATTATCCCTCCACTATTTTTCAAATAAAGGGACCTTACGGCCCCTCTTTATTGTTCTTCGTTCAATCTAATTGACCACATGTTATTAGTATAACTGATAAATGAAGAAACTTCACTATCAGGTAATAAACTAGATTCATCTATTTTAGCTGTATTATAAGCATACAAATCATCTCTTTGATAACAAGGAAGTTCGACCGCTAATTGCATTACTAAATCTAAAGCTTCTGAATAAATTTCAGCTCTTTCATTTTGATTATTAGTTTCTCTAGCTTCTTCAATCAAAACTGATAAATCCTCAAGAGTTGTTAATTCTCTAGCATATTTACCACCTGTATTAAGTTTTATTTGATCGTAACCCCAGTTCTTTGTTGAACCAGCTGTAGAATCCATATGATAAACTTGATACATATCTGGGTCAATAGTACTACTCCATGCTGCAGCCCAAACAGCTAAATTACCATTATTTAACTTCATTAAAGCATTAGAATCAGTACGTGCTTCTATATTAAATCCACACTTATTTAAGAATTGAGCAGCTTGGTTAAAAGCATCAAAAGCAGGGTGATCAGTTTCGCTACCAGCTATTGTGAAAGTATATTCTAAAACATTTTCATCATCTGTATATATACCATCATCACCTAAATAATAACCAGCACTTTCAACTAAACGTGTAATAAATTCAATTTGTTCTTGTTCTGTAAATCTTTCCCCAGCTGATTTACCTTTTTCTTCAACAAACTCAGCATAATAAGGATTTACAACACTTAAATCTTTCGGTATTTGACCACCGATGTATGGATAATATGCTGTAGCTCCATTTGGATATGCCCAACTTGCTCTTGACATACCACGATAAATTGGGTCAGCACTACCACCATAATAATTAACTGTTAAAGATGTATCAATAGCATGCATAATAGCTTGTCTTACTTCAAGAGTAGGAACAAAACGCGCATTAATACCGATATAACCATAACCTAAACTTTCAATAGTTTTATAACTAATTGGTTTACCTGCTTCAATTAAACCATTTAATTCATTTTTATTTTCATTAGTAGAATTTGGATTAATGTAATCAATGGTTTCTGTATTTAAAGAGTTAATCATTTGCGTTGTTGAAACAACTTGATAACGAATCATCTTTATTTCAGGAGCACCCATACAGAAATATGGATTTCTTTCAAAATAAACAATATTATTTTCTAAGAAGTCTCCAGATTGTACATTATCTGTACCTCCTGATTTTTTACTTGCCATATAAGGACCAGCTCCAACAGGTACACCTTGATTAGCTTTAATTACATCATTTTGGAAGTCAACACTAGCTCTCTTAAGACCAAAATTAGATTCAAAATCAAACTCAGCAATATAATCTACACCTTTATAATTATTAGATGAATAATAATACATCGGTGCTACAGCAAAAGCAAAGTTCCAAATAGCTTTTGGGTCAACCCCATTAATTGTAATTGATAAAACTTCATTATAACTTTCTTGTGGTGTAATACCATCTTCTTGATACTGAACTGGATCATATTCTACACCATTTACAGTAACCATTTTATCTTTATTAGCAAACTTAATACCTGAAATATTAGGGAATTTTAATTCAGTACCTAAGTCTTCAAAATAAGCTTCTTTAGAAACGTTAGCAATATAAGTATGTAATTCATTAGCTGTTGTTCTAAATGATAACACTTGGTCTAATTTATTTGGAATCATATCATTAAATACAGCTTCAATAGCTGCTTCTTTTGTATAATTTTTAGCTGCATCTGGATCTCCCCATGTGAAGTTAATTTGACCTTTACCATTATTAGCTTCATCATCAAAAGTTAAATAACCTTCATTATAGAAGAACATTTCTACATCTGTTGTAAATGGTTTTAAAACAGTACCATCTTTACTTTCTAAAGTGAAATCAACATAACTATCAACAGACATTGTATAATCATCATTTAATTCTTCTTCAAATAACTCAACAGCTTTATCAAAATCAGCTATTAAATTTTCAGAATAATATGACGAATTTTCAAGAGCTTCTCTAAATTCATCAATTGTAAAATTAGGAGCAGTTTCAGAACCTACAATTTCATCAAAAGCATATATTAAATCATTTATTCTATTATTAGCATCATCATTAAATTGTTTATCAAATGCCTCTTGTTCGTTTTCATCTGCAGTTTGTGTTCTATAAGCTTGCAAGCCTACAATATCAGTTGAATAAATAGTTGCAGAACCTGTGTACATAGGGTCTAAATATTCATATAAATTGAATAATACATCTCTAATAGTAAGTGATGAACCCTTAGAAAATTTGATATCATTTTTCAATACAAAATAATAAGTTGTTGTTTGGTTATTACCTGAACCATTAGTTACAACTTCATAATCTAAAGTTACTACTGGTTGATCTTCACCATAAGCTGGATTACCATTCTTATCATTAGTAATCATAGAAATTTGAGTTAGACCAACAATATTAGAATCTGGCGCAGCTGATGAATAAAAAGGATTAAATACCCCATCTAATTCTTCACTTGAGAAAATTAAAGGTACTGTGTCATTTATATTCGAACCATCATCTTTATTATCAGTACAAGCAATTAAACTCACACCAGCTAAAACAGCTAGTGGAATAGAAAGTATACTTCTTTTCATTTTCTTACCTCTCTTTAATTTGTTATTTCATTGATAACTACATCAATTACTGAATTATCATCTTTATTTAAATATGCTACATCATATTTATTAACTTTATTTTCATCTACTCTTATTAATTCATATGAATATTCTAATGTAACATTAGTAATTGTTGAATTAGAAACATCAACAGCAAATGGTAAAATATTAATTTCTGTTGTTCTCTGATTGTCTCTAATTTCAGTATGATTACTAATAAATGAAACATCTTTGATTGTTGAATTAGAAATACTATCAAACAAAGTAATATTAAATACACCTTGTTTTAAAGCTATATCATAATCAAAATTAGAAATAGTGTGTTCATTACCTTCTAATATACGACCATCAAAGTTATCAAAACTTAATGTTTCTCCTTCACAATCAATATCATTATAAAGATATAAATTATAGCCCCTTCTAATTGCTGAATCTAAATCATCATAATCTCTAATGATTGCGTAATCACCTTCTATGAAAGTAGCATATATATTAATCGTTGTATCAGCATCTCCGCCAGGATGAGCAAATTCATCTTCTTCAATTATATTGCCATCTTCATCCTTGAATTCAACAAATGTATAACCTTCAACTTCAGCGGTATAATCTCTATAATCACTAAATGTTTCTCCTTCTTCTACTTCATATTCACCTAAAACTGTACCATCAATAGTAGAAATAATACTAAACTTATAAACAGCCTCAACCTTCCAATTAGCATATAAATCAAGACCTTCGGCTGTTAATTTATCAGTTGAGAAATCCCATTTTTCATTTTCTTTAAAATTTGTAGATAAATACCAACCTTCAAGATAATAACCATCTTTACTAATCTTATCAGTTTCAGTTGTAATCAAGTCATTAGGTTCAAAGATTAGAGTTGAGCCTTCTTCATTTTCTGGGTAATAATATCTTATCTCACTAGCTTGTTGATAAGTTGCCCCTTCAAGATGAAAAGTTACACAATAGCCACTGCGTTCCTTACTATTGCTACAACTTGCTAGAACAAAGATGCCAAATAAACTTATTAATAAGAAAGTTGTAAGCTTACGCATATTTAACCTCCATTATAAAATTATTTTTTAATTATATCAAAATAATAACTATTTGGGAATTTTTGTTCAACTTGTGAACCTCTACTTGATTGAATTACAAAATAAATAGGTTTATTTACATCTTCTTCACTTACTTCAATAGTAACTTGGAAATTATCCCCATTACCACCATCATTAACTACATCGCCTTGTGTTTGGAATTTATCACTATAGCCTACATATAATAAATCTAATGGTTTATCATTTAAAAGTGTCATAACATGAGATTCAATTACATAAGTACCAGCTTCACTAGGGGTAAAACTATAATAATTTTTAGATTCAAAGCTCTCTAAATCATGTACATAATTTCCTGCTCCAACAACATAAGGATTATCTTCAGTACCAGCCCCACTAGCTTCAGTGATAGGAACTAAAGAAATAGTAATTTGTTTTGTTTCTTCTGTTGTTTGAATATTTGGATTATAAGTATAACCTGTAGGGACACCCTTTACAAAGTGTACATTGTATGTATCATTTTCCAAAGTAGGATAACGGACAATCCCAAGATCATCCGTAACATGTTCTTGAGGATTACCAAAGCAATTAGAGTTATTGCACCATTGTACTACAATCCCACTAATTGGATTACCATCACTATCTAAAACTGTTACTTGATAACCATCATACCATTTAGCATATAACGTTAAATCACTATCTACAGTGTCACTAGCAAAATCCCATTCATCACTTAAAGCACTATCAGTATACCAACCATCAAAAGAATAATCAGTTCGAGTTGGATCACTAGGTTTTGTAACTAATTCTCCTGATTGTACTGTTTGACTACTAACTTCAGAGCCACCATTACTATTAAAAGTAACCGTATATGTCTTATCACTACAAGATGTTAATGACAAGCCTAATAATAAAGCTCCCAAAAATAAACCTATTTTTTTCATTTTTAACCACCTTTATAAATCACAATAAGAGAGGGAATATTTCTTCCCTCTACTTATCGTTTTAATATTTTTTATTATTTTTCTACTCTTGAAAGAGTTACTACTTCACCAAAACAATCAAATGAAATTGTATCTGTTTCTATATCATAGACAAATGTATAATTGATACCATATTGATCATTTGTCATAACAAACTCATATACATTAGAAATTGAATATTCTGAAACTTCTGTTTGATTAAATCCATCATCTAAAACTATAGAAATATCACTTATAGATAAAACAAATATAGAGCCAAATGAATCTTGTCCTTGCCATTTACCATACAAAACTTCATCAAGTGTATCACTTGCCGGTAATTCTGGTTCAAGTTCCTCTGCTTCTCCTACGTATTCTAAAGTTCCAGTTGAACCATAGTTATCAAATGTCATTGTTTTAGTTTCTGGGTCATAAGTAAATATATATTCTCCTACTTTAAATGATGTATTACTATAAATCATATAACTAGAAGATGAATCCCAACTGCCTGTTTCAATTGAAATAGAGTCTTCCGAAACAACTAATTCATAATGATATATTTCACCCCATTGTTCAACATCAGCAGAATATCTACCATACCATTCACTAGGGATAATTTGTTCTGGTAATTTAACGTAAGAATTTCCCCAATCATCAGACATAGAACCATCATCAGCATTGAATGTCAATTCTCTAACTTCTAAATAGTTATATTCAATATATGAAACTACCATTTTATTAGCACTAGCATCATATGAATCAATATTTACTACAAAATCATCAATATAAACTCCACTAGCATCTATTACGATATTAGAATTAGAAGAATTATAAGTGCCATATAATGATTCAGGAATATTAAATGTTAATACTGGAGAATAAACATAAGATACATCCTCACCTAAATTTAAACTTAAATTATCTGGATTATAAACTAAAGTTACATCACCAAAACTGATTGAATAACTTGAAGTTGTAATAGCATCTAACGCATAGTCTTGATTTTGATAATTAATACCATCTTTAGAAACAATTACCTTATCTTGTCCATTTAGATAAACACCTAAAATATCTTCAATTTGAATATTGAAAACATCTAAAGCTTCATTTCCTAAATAAATTTTACCATCTACTACTTCGAATACAACTTCATCTACTAATTTATATATTTCATTAGTAAAGAAATGTAATTTTCCATCTTCACTAAAGAAGTAATATGTTGAGTCGGCATAACCACTAGCACTATAAGAGATAGAACCATCTATATCAATACTAAGAATATTATCATTAGCATCTACAAAAACTTGTCCCTTTAAAGCATTAAAGCTATCTGGTAATTCTTTATTAGATACATCACCTGCATAAGA
Source organism: uncultured Acholeplasmatales bacterium (assembly GCA_944324705.1). Taxonomy (GTDB): domain Bacteria; phylum Bacillota_I; class Bacilli_A; order Acholeplasmatales; family Anaeroplasmataceae; genus CALUXS01. The sequence goes on along the minus strand of CALUXI010000011.1, from coordinate 26,174 downwards.
AGGATAATAAGTTGAACCAACTACTTGAATAGAACCATCAGCACCAACTGTGCAAGAAACTCCATCAATATTTAAGATTTCAACTTTATTACCATTACTATCAGTACCATAAGAATAAACGACATCGTTAGCTTTAGCATTGTAAATAGTAACACCATCTGCGGCAATTATTAATGTCATATTTGTATTATTTCTATAAGTACCATATAAAGATTCAGGGATAGCATCTCCTTCTTCTAGTTTTACATATTCAGCCGGACTACTAGATACTACTTGGCCTGCCTCATAAACTTCATCCATATGAATTTCGCCATCATCATCAAGATAATTTAAGGTTCCTTTTTCAGTTACAATAAAGGTAGTACTTGGAAAGGTAGTACCATGATAAATAAAGCCACCTTCAACTAATTGAATTTGATTTAAAGTAGTATCATCAACAATTACTTGTGATGGATTGTTATTAGCATAATAATAAATGCCATACCATTCACTAGGAACAACTTTAACAAATTCTTTTGTTATAGATTCTCCACCTTCACTACCTGCTACTATGGTTTGATAATTATAATTTCCATTTAAATTAAAATCTAAAATTTCATTGCCAACTTTAATTTTAATTGTGCTACCATCAGCAGTGTAATAGGCAGAATATGAATTTGTGCCATCACTATAAGTAACCCCATCTTCATTTATACTTAGGCTTGCTACAACAGCACCATCAACTTTATATTGATACTCACCCCAAGTTGATAAATTAAGTGGTGCAATTAAACTTACCAGTTTGCCATCTTGTAATTCATAGCTTCTAGCAACAACACTACTATCGCCTGCAATTTCATATAAATTTAATTTATTATTTTCAACCAAGAAATATTCTCTTGTATTATCTTGGCTATCAGCATAATAAGTTGTCCCCGTATATCTACCATATGTGGCGTTATAAGACTGGACTATAACTGCATCAAAGCCAACTTCAACATATTCTAACGCATCACCAAATGAGTCAACACTAACATTATAAATACCAACAAAATCATCAATACTTAAAGGATTTGCCACATAAACAGGATATACGTTAATATCACCAGTAGTTAATGTATAAGGTTCCCATGAGCCTGTGTAACCTTCTTTAACTGGAACTTGTGGTGTAGTTATATTTCTATCTTCTACAGTATAACTATCTCTACCAACACGATTACCATTTTCATCATAAAAATTTACATAATAATTAATTAGAACGTATTCAGGTTGAACTTCTAAATTTTCACCATTAAGTTGATAGGCTTGCCACTTACCTTGATAGCCTTCTTTAGCTGGAACTTGTGGTTCTACTATTTGACTATCATTATTATCATATAAAACAACCCCAACAATTTCATCGCCATTTTTAAAAGTTACTGTATGAGAACCAGTAGGTAAAGCTTCAAAAAGAGCAACATAAGTAACATCAGCTGTTGCAGGACCTACTTCGTCAACTTCTCCGTTATTATCACTATCCCAGCCAATAAAGTAATAACCACTCTCGGCTTCTACACTTGGAATAGCAAAATATTCGCCTTCAGTCACTTCAAGAGAATCAATTTCTTCATCTCCATTTTTAAAAACAACATTATAAGTTTTCTTTTGTTCTACACCTTCAGTTTCCTTACATGCAGCTAAACCAGAAACTACTCCAGCAGCCACCGCCAAAGATATAATAACTTTTTTCCCCTTCATAACTAATCATCTCCTATCCTTATAATTGCTCTAATTATACATCTAATTTTACAAAAAGCAAAGAATATTTTTATATTTTATGCTAAAAAAATGCATTTTTATCGTTTTTTCTAATTTTTTTAGCGCTTTTATGTTGATTTTAATTTTATTTTTTATTTAAAAAATTAAATTTTGTAAAAACCAACATTTTAATTATTTTATTCATAATAACCACAAGCAAACAACCATTGGTCCTCTTGACCAGCCGAAATACGTTCCCCATTTGAATTAGTTTGAGTTTCAATCCAACCTTCACCATCTTTAAAGAATTCTTTATTGTTAGATAAAAGTTGGAAGAATTCCATCAATTCATTAGTTACCTTAACCATACCATCATCATTAGCATAATCTAAATAACAAATGCCTTGATAATCAAATACACTACCATCTTCATTATATAAAGGACCTTCACTTCTTAAGAAGTAGTCATAACATAAACGAGTACCATCATCAGCTACTAAACAGAAATAAGTTGGAACTTTTTGTATAGCTTCCGCAAAGTTACCCCCAAAAGATGGAAGACTCTTATTAATAAGATCAACTAAACATACTAAAACATGTTCTTCCCCTGTTTGTGGATCAACATAATACCAGAAACCATCATCTTCATTATACTTACAGTTTCTAACATCTAAAACCCCACCATTTAAATCACTTAACCAATGGAAAGTTCCTGTAGCGGTTGGAGTTACATCAATACTAGCTTCTGTTGGTTCCATTACTTTAGGATTAAAAGCTGGACCTTTATTATAATCATCAACATATTCGATTTTAAAATAAACTGTACAAGGATAAGTATTATATTTATTTTCCGCACTTATAGAAAAAGGTCTAGCAACGTTTAACTCAGTAGCATCAAATGTAATAGAAAACTTAAAATTCGTAGTAAATCCTCCTTCAAGACTTACCCCTCCATCTAAGAATTCTTCGCCAACACCAAGATATTGTTCAGTGCCTGAATATCTAATACCATTAGGATCTACCTCATCCGCATAAACATCAGCAATTGATTCAATTGAATATTCTCCTGATTGAGTTGGTAAGAAATGAAAATATTTAATATCGTTAACTGAATCTAGTTCTACCTTATAATAACCAATGCGAGAAATATCATAAGCATTTTCATATTCGTCAGAACCATTTCCACTATCAAAAGATTGAATTGGATATAAATCAATAATTAAATCTGTGTGTTGTGGATCAACAATATTTTCATTTGGGTCATACGTATAACCTTCAGGAACCGCACTTAAATGCACATTATAATCGCCATCACCTTTAAATTCACAAGTGCCGTAAAAATCATCAATTAAAACTTCAGTTGTTGAAACGTCATTTTGGAAAACAGCATATATTTCAATATTAGGAATCCACAATGAACCATTACGATAAAGTTGTACACTATAGGTAATTAAATCATCATCGGGATCAACCGTAGGGTCTTTACCTTCGTTATTACCAGGGCCATTAGGATCGTGTGGCTTCTCAACTTGACCTACACAACTAGTGAGGCAAAATATAGATATTAACATTAAAACTATAAAATTTAATATTTTTTTCATTATTTTACCTCCTTAGTGTTTGTGGCTAAATAAGTTCTTAATATCTGCCCATTTAACTTTTCTAATAAAGATATCAACAACAAATAAACAAATTGCAATCGTCATAAATAGTACTGTAAAATCATAAGAATATGTTGTACTCTTTGTTTCATCTATACTTAAATCGACACTACTAGCATTTTCATAAACGGGGTTACCATTGTTAACCATATGATTTAAGTTAGAAATTTCATAATAAGCAAAACTATTATATTCTTCTGTGTATGAAACATCATAAATGTATTCTCTTGTATAACTAATATTATTTAATTCATAACTAATCGATAACTTATAAGTACCTGGTATTTCAGCTTCGAAATTTGTTTGATAATCAGTAGTTGTATAAACCAAGTCACGTGTTAATGTTGAGCCATCTGGCATGGTCAAGGTCAACGCTAATTTAGCATTAGGATTTAGAGTTGGTGTACTTGCATAAACATAACTTGTACTACCTTCGCTATCAATTTCAATAATCATTGGTGTTCCTTCTCTTTGGCCTGGAAGATTAGCACTTATTAAGTTTTGTAAGAACTTTTCACCATTAGAACCAGTAGTCCAATTACTTAGCCAATATGGATTATTAATATCACAAGAAAAACTTGCAACTAAGCCATTTCCATAATTCCAATAAGCATAAACTGGATATGTAAAATCATTAGTGTTTGTAGATATTGTTGTATTTAAAACACTAATAGCTGAATTTTTAGAAGTTCCCAAATAAAGACCTCTAACAGCTTCAATATCGCCTTCAATATTAGATAAAGATAAATCACTTTCTCTATTAACTTCAATTTCTCTATTGACACCTTCATTATCTACTGTTTCACCAACAATATCAGATAACTCATTATCGAATAGCTCTTCTAAATCTTTTACTTCACTAGCAGTATAATACTTTCCAGCCCCATTATTAGCAATATTTTGCAGTAAATTAGAACCATCATCAGCCCCAATACCAATACAAGAAATGGTTGTTCCTGTTTCTCTATATATTTGACTAGCCATATTAACTGCACTAACAGGATCCCCTGTCATATTTCTACCATCAGAAATTAAATAAATTTGTTTTTGCAAGAAAGGAAGATCCCCAATTGCATTATAAGTTTCTCTTAAACTTGAACCTATTAAGGTACCTTGTCTTTCTTCAATTCCATTAATTTTTTCTTTAACAGTTAATCTAACCCCATCATTAACTTTAGTGCTAATTTGTAAGAAACTTGTTTCACCACTTAAAGTTAGAACCATAATATTATCTGAATCAGAGGCTAAATCTACTATTTTAGATGCTGCTTCTTTAGCTGTATCTAAATGATAAGATTCTGTCATACTTTTAGAAATATCAATTAATAAACATATTAATTTACCATCTCTATCACTTTCTCCATATTTAATAGGTAACATACCGGATAAAGTTGATAAAGAATACTCATCAGTAATATCATTTTGAGTATAAGTATTACCTAAAGTAATTAAAGTTTTAGCATAACGTGAAACTATTAAATCTAAATTAGCCATAAATTGACCATTATTTCTAATTGCAGATACATCAACATCAGACAATACAAATTCATCATATTGACATAAATCTTCTACAGTATAAGGAATAGAATCTTTTAAAACATTTAAATAAGTTACTTCTGTATTTTCCTTTTTGAAGTAAGTATTAGCCTTACTTTCTTCAACATCATTGCTTGCTAAATATAAAATTTTAACATTTTCTGTAACGGTTTGGGTAAAACTATAAGTATTATTATGTGGTGAATTATCACCTGTTACATCGATAGTAACCTCATATTTAAATGTTCCTGCTTCACTAGTATCTAAAGGTAAAGTGAAGACATTAATTCCTTTAGCTAAAGATGGTGCGTATGTATAAATTACTTCGCCATCTTTTTTAAGTTCAATCAAACTAGCGTTATGACTAAGATTAGATTGAACTGTTACTTGAACATTTTCTTCTTTATTTTGATAAGTAGAAAGTGTATAGTTAGCTTCATTAATTTGAGCCTCTATTTCATCACTTGGTAAATTATCATTTAAATAAATAGCATCTACATAAATATTTTGTGAATAAAGTTCATTGACAACATTTAAGACATTACCATTATTAGTGTCATCACCATCAGTAATTAAAATGATTCTTTTTATGACATTTTCATCAAATAGACTAGCAGTATATCTTAAAGAACCTGCAATATCGGTTCCACTTTGATCAATACGACTAACCCCATCTCTAACACTCTTTAGTCCTTCTCCTGGTGTAGTTAAGACATAAGGTGTATTAGTTCCAAAACATACAACCCCAACTTTAGTTTTATTATCAGCTTTAGCTTCTAATTCTTCAATATAATTATCAATAGTATCTAAATTTCGATTAGCAGAATAAGAAACATCGGCTAAAACATAAATATTGGTTTCATCAATAGCTGTCTTATAAGTCATTCCTGCAATAACAAAAACAACTAAAATAGAAATTACAACATGTAAGATTAAACTAAGGATATTTCTAATTCCCAAATTATCCTTTTTAAAAGTAATTAAGAAAGGAATTAAAATAATTAATAAAACTGGAATTAAAATTAATAATAAATAAGGATTAGCGAAGTTTATATTGCTCATAACAATACACCATCCAATCTGCGATAAAAATAATACCAAGTGCGATAAATAAATAAACTAAACTTTGATATATTCCATCACCATAATGTGCCTCTTGTTCGCCTGTTAAAGAAAGGCTTTCGACTTCTAAATCTTCTACTACTTGGCTTTCACTAGCTGGATAACTTGCAAATACTTTAAAATTAGTAACTGCACCATCAATTGTGACATTGATATTATAAGTTCCAGCTTCACTTAGTAAATATTCACTAATTGCCCCACTAGTATCTAAATAAGTATTTAAACCACTAGGAGTTATAACTTCAATACTTGAACAACCAGCTAAAACATTTACTACTAAAGAATCACCAGCTTCATAACTTGTATTTTCTAAAATAGTTGGGAAAGAATAATTGACTAAATTATTAACTAAAATAATAAAATCCATAGATAACGGTAAATTTGAGTTATGAATATCAAAAGCAAACACAACCTCACGATTTCCAGAATTAGTATTACCAACAAATAAAATCGGATTACCTTCACAACTTAAAACAGTAGTAAAGTTATTATATAAGCTGTATTTTTGATAACTTGTAACATAAAAAGTATCCCCTGTTAAATTAGCTTTTAAGCTATTTAATAAAGTATTACTTCTTTCATTAACATCAACTAAAACCCCAACATTACCATAATCTAAAGAATCCTGTAAGCTAAAACCATAATCACTCATAACCCCATCATCAATATTGATCAACCAAACACTACCATCTACAGGTAATTCGTTAGGATTATAACCATCAAAAATATAAAGGCCATAACCAAAGTAATCTTGTGGTGAATAATCTGTTGGTTCAATAACCGTAATATCAAGTGTACCAAAGGCACTTAATAGTGATTCAAGATATAAAGGATTATAACTTACAATTAAAGTTTTATTTACTCTTTCTTGAACTAAATTATAAACAATGTATGTGTTATCAGCTTCTAAGTCATCAGTATTATTAATGACTAATGTAATATTTTGATAATCTTCGGAAATATTAATATCATTAAAACTAAAATTAGCTTTTTCATTTAAAATAGTATTAACACTAGTAGTGGCTAATTGTTCATCATCAACAATTAAACTAACTTCAACTGTTCCTGAAGCATTATAAGAGCTAATATTACCATTTAATGTAAGTCTTCTTAAAGAAACATTATATACTACATCACTAAAACTAAAGTTTTGTGAATCACTTGAAACATCAATTAAATTAATATTAGAAGTTTGATATCCTTTATCACTAGCTACATAAACTTGAAGTGATCTATTTTCATCATAGTAGTTTTGAGCTAAAGGTATAGCATCAACGCATTTACTATCTAAACTAGTAATAGTTAACGAATTTAATTGAGCTGAAGCACTCTCTTTATTTGTTATATTTTCATATATTACCGTAGCCGTATCTTCACAACTAATTAAGGTATATGTTGAACCAAGTTGTGATGAATTTATAATACTATTTATTTCTTCTTTAGCTAAATCATAGCGCGTCTTTTCGCCATTTTTCATTAACATAGAACCAGAAGAATCGATTATAAAACAATAATCTCTAGCTTGGTTTGGCAAGTTAATTTGAGGATGAGCAACAGCTAAAGCTATAACCGCAACCAATAAGCATTGCAATATCAAACTTAAAATACCATATATTCTTGAAATTGGTCTTCTTCTTTTTAAAAACTTTTCACTAAGTTTCCAAATATAGGTTGAAGATACGGTTTGCTCCGTAAATTTATTCTTTAAAATATAAAGAATAATTAAAACGGGGATAAAAATTAGTATTAAAAAACCTAAAGGATAAGAAAAACTCATTTTAATACCCCCATTTGCGTTAAGATATTTAAGAATACTTCTCCTTCATCAGCATTACTTTTAACAAATAAATAAGAAGCATCTCGAGAATTACAATAATTTTGTAATCGTTCTTTAATGTAGTTTAAAGCTTTTTCATAAGCTATAATTACATCTTTATTAACATTCTTTTTAAATATTTTATTGTTATCTTCAGAATCATATAATTGAACCTTTCCCCTTATTTTAGGTTTAATTTCTTCTTTTGATAACACTTGTATACACAAGACATCTCTTTTTTTATCAACTAAATGATCAATTCCTGCTTCATAATTATTATCCGTCAAGAAATCTGAAATAATGATTGAAAGACCATCACCATAACCTACATTTAAAGGTAATAGACTTTCACTAATAAAACAATCACCAGAAAATTCTATTTGATTTAATTTAAGAATTTCACTATAAAAACTATCTTTATTAGCTAAATTAACTGCTACATCATAGATTTTATTATCTTTAATATAATAAATAGAAGCCTTATCCATATTACAAATAGAAATATAAGCAAAGATAGCGGCTAACTTTAAAGCATAATCGGCTTTATCTCCTTTACCATATACCATAGAACGACTAGCATCTATATATATTTTAGTATGAGATTGTCTTTCATCTAGATAAAGTTTTAAATAAAGTTTATTAAATCTTTGATAAGCATTCCAATCAATTTTCGTCATTTCATCGCCAGCCAAATAATCACGATAATCAGCAAATTCACTCGATGAACCGAATAATTTAGACTTATGATTGCCACCATAAGATCCAAAATTACTATTTTTTAAAATTAGATCTAAGGTTTCAATCTTTTGTAAAAACTTTTCATCAATAGAATACATTATTTTTTAAACTTTCTTAAATCCTTGATTAATAGTCCGATTACATCATCGATTGATAAATGATCATTGATAGCATTATATGATAATTTAATTCTGTGTCTTAAAACCGGGTAAGCTAGCTCATCAATATCATTGTATGAAACATTATAATTACCATCAATTAAAGCTTTTACTTTACTTGCTGTAATGATAGCTTGAGCCGCTCTTGGGGAAGCCCCGTATCTAATATATTTTTTAGCAATTTCATTTCCTTCAAGTTCTGGATGAGTTGAAGTTACTAAATGCATAGCATAAGTTAAAACATCATCAAGTAAAGGTACTGTTTTAGCTAATTCACGCATTTCTAATATATCATTACCATTAACAATTGATTCGGCTGTTTCAGCCATCGTAATTTGTGTCATTGTAACAATGTCTTTTAATTCTTCAAGGCTTGGAAAACCTACTATTAACTTAAACATAAAGCGGTCCATTTGGGCTTCAGGAAGCGGATAAGTACCATCTTGTTCAATTGGGTTTTCAGTAGCAAGAACGAAGAAAGGTTCACTCATTTGATAAGTCTTATTAGAAATTGTAACCTTATGTTCTTGCATTACTTCTAGTAAAGCTGATTGAGTTTTAGGCGTAGCCCGGTTAATTTCATCGGCTAAAATTAAATTAGCAAAAATAGGTCCTTTTTGGAAAACTATTTGCATCTTATCATTTACATCTCTATCAATTACGTTAGTACCAGTAACATCACTAGGCATTAAATCTGGTGTGAATTGAATTCTTGAGAAAGGTAAATGTAAAATTTGACTTAATGATCTAACAAGTCTTGTTTTACCTACTCCAGGAACACCTTCAAGTAAGATATTACCACCAGCTATAATAGCAATTATTACATTGTTAACAATATCATCTTGACCTACAACGTCTTTTTTAATTTCTTCTTTTATTTTAGCTATAGTAGCACTAAATTGAGCTACCTTTTCTAAATCTTTTTCCATTACTTCTTTATTTCCCATTTTACTCACTATCCTCATTTGCTTGATATAAATTATTAAAATATTCTATGTAGTAATTAGCTAATTCTTCAGAGATTACTCCATCTTGAACTAAGCCTTCAATATAAGCACTATACTTATTAATGACTTCATAATAAGGTACTAAACCTTCATCAGGGTCATAAACAGGGTCATTGCCAGGATAAATTGTATCGCCGTGACCGCCACCGCCCCCACCTGGCTTTGTTGGATCTTCAACATCACTAGGACCATCCGGAATATCTGGATTTACTGGTTCCTCAGGATCTGGTAATTGGAAGATTACAGTTAATCTTGCTTCAATATAACTAGCCATATCTAAAGATTCTTTTTGTCTTAATACCGCATAATTTAAATCTGCTTTAGCATCTTTGACAACAGTATTAACAGCTGAAGTATTATTTTCACTATTTAAAGCTGTTTCTAAATCAGCTTTTAAATTAATGAAAACTTGATATAATTCATCATCTTCAGGTAATCTTTCCATATCAATTAAATTGAAACCATTAGTAACTAATTCCTCAAAGTTTTGTTTTCTTTGTGTTGGTGAGCTTGGAGTTATAATGTAAGACCCAATATCATCTAAAGCATTATTAATTTCATCTTCTAAAAAAGTATCTAATGCAACTCCTAAAAGATGGGCTTCTTCTTGGTTTGAATTACTTAATGCATCAGCTATATTATCAATAGAATTCAAATTAATTCTTGAATAACTAATATTATTAATTGTCAAATTAACTGCTTCTACCTCATCGGATCTTGTAATATTAGGTACATCAATAGCCGTAATTAAATCTTCTAAATGACCTACATAAGCCTCTTTTACTGCTGGTATTAAATTAACATCTTCATTAACTTCTCTTATCAAATCTCTAATTTGTTGAATAATCTTAGGATCTCCTGAGATTGGTTTTTCTTCAATTGGTGGAGGAGTTGTTTCGACCCCTTTAACCAAAATTGAGCTTAAACACAAAGGTAAGGCAACAAGAGGGAAAATAAGCCAAAAATAATGAAATTTAAATTTAACTTTTTTAACAGATATTTCATTTAATTTTTGTTTAGCATCTTCTCTTTGTAAACTAACTAAATATCCTTCTTTTCCTTCATATTCAATCATAGTATGAACTTTCTCTTTTAAATGTAATTGCTTATCAATTCGTTTAGCTACCTTAATATTATTAGGTTTTAAAATAAAGAATAAGATAACACCACAAACAACAAATACAGCTACCCCAATTAAAATAAAGAGTAATAAGTTATACTCTAGCCCTAACTGCTTATAAGTTAGGACTAAAATAGAACTAACAGCTACCCCAATAAATAAGGCCGCAAAAAGAGCAATTAATAAAGCTTCTATTGTAAATTTTCTTTTAATCTTTTTAAAATTATCCACTCTATCCCTCCGCTCTTGCTAAAACTGAATCAAATGAATAAACTATTTCATTTGCATCATTACGATAAGATCCAGCTATACAAACATTTAAATCACTATCTAAAGAAAGAGAAATTCTACCTTCAGCACCAGAAATATGAACACATTCTGTAAATTTTCTATTTTGATATGTAAAACGAACTACTTCTTCATATTCTCCAACCTTAATAGTAACTTCACCATGAATAATACCACTATCAGAAACAGTTTCATCACTAATTACGAAATTTACATAACCTGTATCTTTAACTGTTGCAGTCACAACTTCAAAAGTGTATTCACCTGTTAATTTTTCAGTAAAATCAGGTTCTGGTAGAACTGTAATAGTTAATGTTGAAGAAACATTATTGCGAGTTGATTTTAATGTTAAAACATAAGTACCAGGTTGACTTGCCACAAAAGAACTAAATTGTTCAGTATAAGTCATTAAATATTCTGGTAAATTTTCAACTGGTCGCTCAATAATTGTAGCATTTGGTTCTGAACAAGTTACCGTATATTCAGGATCACCATAAATAGCATTAGCTTCAGCATTGAAATAAACTGTATCTCCAACAAAACAACTCATACTGTCGCCTTGAATAAAGCCGGCAACTGTTGGGTTAGGATCATGTCTATAAATTTTAGAAATAAAAGTTGTTGGCGGTTGATAATCAGCAAAGATACTAAAATGTCTTGTTGTTTTATAAGTCACAAGTTCAAACTCATACAAACCATATCGATGACATCTAATTCTAATATTGCCATCTTGAACATCATAATATAAAGTTAAGAAACTTGAATCACCACTAAAAGTACCAATTGCTTTTTTTTCGCCATCATAAGTAACATAAATACTAATACTATCAAGTTCTTTAGCTAAATCAGAATTGAAATTAGTAATTGTAAGGTCAGTTGCATAAATTGGTGTGCCATTATAGTTATCTATTATATAATCAATTTGTTCGCCCTCATTAATAATGTTGCCATCACTATCTAAAATATCATATTGAGAAACATATATTTCATTTTCTGGATATTCATTTATTGCATTTCTTTCCCCACTATATTGTCTAACACTATGGCTATTAGAATAATGAGAACTTGGAGAACCAGGATTAGATTTTAATCTACCAACACAATCATTAATATTATAACCATCAGGAATTACCGGGAAATCTTCAGGGTAATCATTTCCTGGTAAAACTCTATTCGGATCATAAAACACATCACTGCCTATCTCATCTTTAGGATAAATTTCAAATTGTGTTTTCAAATCAGATACTACATAAACATCATTTTTAACATCTAAAGATTCAAGGAAATTTCCTTCACCTAAAGTAAACGTAACATCAATAAAGTTCAAATAATATACTGAACCTGTTTGCATTTCTTTAAGAAGGCCGTAACTAAAGTTATAAATATATTCTTCTTCACCTAAATCATTATAATATTTAGTAATAGATTCTTTATAATCTAAATTAGGATTAGTTTTACCTATTTCATATAGACCAATTAAGAAGTTTTCTGCCCCTACATAATGTTCTGTAGCAGCAAAGGCTGTATATTCTAAACCACTAGTATATCTTTCATCAATATTTTCTAAAATAGTCATAGGTTTAGCAAAAGGGTCATAATTAGGGCTATCAGGATCATTGGCAAAATCATGATTAACCCTTATACCAATAACCTTACCATCACTACCTATAAAATAGTTCTCTGTATATCTTTGATTTTCATAAGTATATTCAATAGTATTTAAATCTTGACCAAATGCGTAAGCTGAAGTTACTTGACCATAATAGTTATCGGTATTAGAATCATCACTACTGTTTTCTCCTCCAGCTACTAAATTTTTATTCTTATAAGCTACATCAACCGCATTTGCGATTGTTAAAGCTCCTTCAGTAACTGAAATTTGAAAACTAGAACTTACAGCATTTTGACTTACTGCAACATTATAAATTCCATCTTCAGTAAAAGCTCCTGAAACAACTTCTCCATCTTCATTCATTACATTAATAGTAAAACTTGTTAAATCAGTAATATATTTAGTAGTATTAGTATTACCGTCACTGTTTTCATATTCAGCAATTAAACCTAAATTAGAACTATCAAAAGTTTCACCTACTAAATAGTCTAATTTAACATTAGTTGTATCAAGTTCTAAACTTACTAACGTTTCAACATTTGTTTTTTCACTAACAGTTATAGTGTATGTTTTTTGCACACCATTATATTCAACAATAATAGCATAAGTGCCAGGAACTTCCATATTAACAGAACTATAATCTATTTCACATTCACCAGTTACATCTTTTTCATCAGCTAAAACTTTAAGTCCATCTGTAGAAAAAGTATCGCCAACAGTATAACTATTTTGATAACCTGACAATGTAAGATTAACACTTTCATTTTTACAAGCCACAATAGTAAATAGACTAACTACAGCAATTAATAAACCAATTATTTTTTTTATCATAATCTGCCTCCTAGCCTATATTAGGATATCTATTTTGTGCTGTTCTTGAACCACTAGATTGCATAATTTCATATCTATATGATTCACTAGAACTTGTAATGCTTGATTTAACTCTAGCCATACAATCTGCAAGTGTATAATTTGGCGTTAAAACCGGATAATCACTAGGGTAATTACTACCTGGTAATACTCTATCAGGACTATAAAATTCATCACTATTTATATTTCCCTTAGGGAAAATTTCAAATTCAGTTTTACTACTATCACACACATAAGTATTAACATTTACTACTAAGTGATTTAAATAATTTGTTTGTCCTAAAGTAAATGTTACTTCCGTTTTATGTAAATAATAAGCATTAACATCACCTGTTAAATAACTAAAACTAAAACTATATTCATAAGCCTTATCACCATCATCAGTACTACTTTCTAAGACTGTTTCACTAGTATCATAATTAGGATTACTTATAGCTAAATCATACAAAGCTTTAAGCAAATCTTCAGCGTTATTATAATTCAATTCATTATTAAATAAATAATATTCTAACCCTGACATATCCTCAGCTTCTACATTTGTTAATATTTTATTTTCATTTGTTGTTTCATTAACAACATAACCCTTATAATTACTACCATCAGCATAATAACAAGTATAATAATTATTGCCATCTTTAGAATATTCTACATTTAATAAGTTATCACCAAATTCATAAAAAACCATCGAATTACCATAATTAGATAAACTATTAGCATAACTATTTACTGAAGAACCCGTAGCTACTAAATTTTTATTAGAGATTGCTAAAGCTATAACACCATTAATTGAGTTATCAAAACTTGAAGCTACAACTACATTATATGAAGTCCTAACAGTATCTTTTGTTATATATATTGTATATTCACCAGGTTTAGTAAAAGTTTCTGTTACGCTATTATTTAAACTATCTCTAATTATAATATCAAAATCAGATAAGTCTGTTGTATATACTATATCATTAGGATCATCGTTGCTATTTTGATAAGTAGCAATTACACCTAAACCTGAACTATCAAAAGCTTCCCCAATTAAATAATTCTTCTTAACTCTAGTTGTATCGAGAACCAAACTTAAAAGTCTTTGTTCGTTTGGTGCTTCATTAACTGTAATATAATACGGCTGTTCAACATTATTATATTTTACAATTACAACATAAGTTCCAGCTCTAGACATATCAACTGCACTTGAATCAAGTGTAATATCATCACTGACATTAATTGTACCATCACTTGTATTAGCCTCTACTAAAAGTCCATCAGAATTAAAAGTATCACCTACTGTAAAAGTATTAGGATAACCTTTTAAACTTAAAGAAGTAACCGAATTATCTTTACAAGCAGCTAAAGATAATGTAATTCCTATAGCACCAAGACCAACAAGTAGTTTTTTTACTTTCAGCAATTTAATCCCTCCTATTCTAATAAAGATGTAATTACTGCTTCTAATTCATCTAGGGTAACTCCACCCATTGTTTTATAGGCTACATAACCCTCTTGATCAATTATGACTGTTGCTGGATAAGCATCATGCTTACCAAATAAGGCATCTGTATAAGTTTCACCTGTATTATCATATGCCCAAGTTATATTATATCCAGAATCAGCGGCATAAGCTTTGGTTTCTTCAGGCATAGAATCATACCACATTCTACTTGAAACAGCTATTACTTCTACTTCATCATATTTAGTATTAATTTCACTAAAATGTGGCAATTCTGCCTTACAAGGAGCACATTCAACATACCAGAAGTTAAGTACTACTATTTGACCACGATAATCATCAATAGCCAATCTTGAACCATCAGCTAAATTACTAATATCTTGAATTAAACAATAATCACCAACTTCATTACCCATTGTTATATCATTAGCCAAAGGCATAATATAACGATTATTATATGCTTCACTATAAGTTCCTTGTTCACTAACAATAACCTTATTTTCACTATCTAGAATAACGATATAAGGGTAATTAATATCACTAGTAAATCTTGATATTTCAGTTTGATTTACTGAATCATATCCAAAGATTAAATCACTATCACTAAAATTAGAACTTACTAAAGCTTTATACTCTTCTTTATTATCATATTTAGTAATAGCTACAATTTCAATATCATTAGTTACGAGCGAATCTAATTCATTTAAAATAACCTCGTCAAAATCATCATAGAAATAGAATACTTTAACTTTCTTTTCTGTCGAATTTACATCATATTCCTGTTCAGATAATAATTTAGTAGTAAATTCATCAACTACACTATTTTGCAAATATAATTTTGGACCAAAATCAACATTAGTTAAAACTAAAACCGTAACTAAAATACCTACCATTAAAACACTAGTTGCTATTTTAGTTATTAAACTTTTATTATTTTTCTTAGTTTTGCCTACATTTGCTGTTTCTAAATTTTCAGCATTATTATTAGAACTACTTGTATTTGAAATAGTATAATTAACTACTTTGTTATTATCTTCGATTTTGTTATTTACTTCATTTAAATTATTATCAGCATAACTTAATTCTAATTCTCTTTCTTTTCTTAAATCTCTAATAATATTTTTCCATTTAATAGCATCATGCTTACATACATCAATACATTCACCACAATTAATACATTCATGGTCTCCGACTTCTTTAACATCCATCTTACATACATTTACACAAGCATGACAATTAGTACATTTTTCTTTATTTACTTTAACACCTAAAATAGATAGTTTGTTAAATAAACCATAAATAGCACCTAATGGACATAAGAAACGACAGAATACCCGGTAAATAAAGATTGAACTTAAAACTATTAATAACATTATTAAGAACTTCCAAGAAAATAAAGCACCTAACATACTATAATAACTAGAATTACTTTCTGGCATTAAAAGGAATACCCCACCCTCAAAAGTACCTACCGGACAAATGTACTTACAAAAGGCTGGAACAGGCATATTATTTTCTTGTAAGGCATACATAAGTGGAACACCTATTACTAAAACAAAAAGTAAAACATATTTAGTATAAGATAAAATGCGAGTAACTTTACTCTTTTTTAATTTTGGTGTCTTAATTTTATATAATAATTCTTGTAATAAACCAGCCGGACATAAATAGCCACAAATTGTTCTACCTAAAATAATACAATAAAGCAATATTATACCAAACACATAAGTAGGGGTCTTAGTTTTACTTTCGGCTAAAGCATTTTGAATTGAACCAAGCGGGCAAGCTACTACTGCCCCTGGGCATGAATAACAATTAAATCCCGGGCCACAAATATTTTTTAAACCACCATCAAATATTTTTCCGGTTACAAAACCTTTAATATGAGCATTGTGCAACAAAGCACTATAAAGTTGAATTAATTTTCGTTTGCTGGGCCAAATACGAACAAAGAAATTCTTAACTTTAGTAAGCATATTAACCAAGTCCTATACACTCAGTACAAATGTTAACAGCCTTTTGATACACTCTTTGAGCTTCCCCAGCAAATACGCCCACAATAATAAGTGTAATAGCTAAAACAATTATACTAGCTCGCACTAAATTTATAATTAATAATTCTTTTTTAATTCGCTTATAAGTTTTTTTAACTTTTCCCTCTGTCTTAATTATAGCTTTAGCATAGTTTACTCCCTTTTTAGAAACATAGTTCACATAATAGGTATAAACTACTAAAGTAATTAAAGCAATAATAATCCAAGGTATGATATTAATAAACATATCCATAACTTGTTTATTAATTTCACCGTTATAAATGAAGTGTTTAGGATTAAATAAATATAAAGATACCATCACTAAACAAATAGCATATATAACTAGACTAATAATTAATGCTACTTTCATTTTAAATTTAAGTCTTTTTAAATTATTAAAATCTTCATTATCTTCTAAAGAACTATCTATATTAGTTTCTAAAATTTTAAGTTTAGCTTCTTCAGTGGTTTTGACATAAACAAATTTCTTTTCTTTAACAAATAAAGAAAATATTAAACCAACAATAATAGCTAAAACCCATAAAATAAGAACTGGTAATATTTGTAATAAGTATTTACCTACTAAGTCTCTAGAATACATTGGATTTAAATTGCCAAAAAATATTCTTGCTAATTGAACAATAAAACAAATAATCATTATAACAGAGAAAAAAGCAGTTATATATTTAATCAATTTATAAATATTTTCTCTTTTCATAACTACTCCTAAATATGAGAAAATAGTACCCACTTATTAATGGTAAATGAGTACTATTATTCTTTTAAAACTAATTTGCAGGCTTTATTGTTTCAGTTGCATGTTCAGAAGCTCCATAATATTTATAATAATAACATAATTTTAACCATGAACCTTCAACATCTTTAAAGCTATACTTATTCATTAATAATTCTAATAAAGTCTTAACTTCCTCGTTAACAGGAATACAACCATAAGCTGAATTATTTTCATCCTTAACTTCTAATTCTTCACGCCACTTCTTAACATCATTCATATAATCTCTTAAAACAGTGGTATCAGCTTCAATTGGTTGTTTAGCATCATCTAAAACTCGATGAGATTCTTTAGTTGTTTCACCTGTTGTAGGATTTTCTGTATATTCCCACTCAATTAAATAACCTTCTTCATCAATAATAGAATCACCAAATTGAGTTTTAGACACATCAAAGACAGTTGGATCTGCTTCCATAGCTTCTGCAAATGGCATATTGATTAACATATTAGAATAAATCATATCCCAATAGATTGGATCTTTACTTAAAGTTCCATCTGAATATAATTCATGATAATATCCATCTTCACCTAGAGCATAGTCAATACCAATTGAAATAATGATATCTTCAATATTACCTGTACCCTCACCAGTAAAGTCTTCACTAGTTGTATAAGCAAATGATGAAGCTTTTTCTAAAACAACATATTCTGTACCTAAGTATTCAATATCCATATTAACATTTCCAAATTCACCATAATTAGTGTAGTAAGGAACAACGTAATAAGTTTGACCTGCTTCTAAATAAGCATAAGTGTTGAAGTCACCAACTTCAGAGCCACTAGCTGCCCATCTATAATAATCACGAATTTCAAAATTAGACTGAGCATAAATTTCATAATTTGGAAGTTCGATATAGCAATCAGTTGAGCCACCTGTTTTACCAATTACACGATAAACACCACTAAATTCAGGAACAAAGACAAAATAGAATCCTCTTGTTGTAATGAATCTATCCATTGTATATTCAACAGTACCAGCAATTACAGCATCATCTACTGTATCTTTAATAGATCCATCATCATTTAAATCACCAGCTATATCTAAATTTTCAATTGTAAATGCATTATGGTGAGCTAAACCTTCTGTTGGATCTATAATTTGACCAGTTTCTTGATTAACTCTTTCATCACCTTCATAGTTACCATAAACATTGAAATAAACTGTCATTTCTAGCCATTCTTTATCTTTGTCTTCATTTGTACCCATTTGATTAGAAATTGCAATTAAAGCTTGTTTTAATTCTTCTGTAACTGGTGTGTAACCTTGAGTTAATGAATTAGCTGCATATTGAGAATAACGAATAATTAAATCATTAAGATCAGTTCCATTAATTTCGCCTTCAAACTCTTTAGCTTCAGCATAACTTAATAATGTATCATTACTGAAATGAGTAGCTGACATAATATCACCTAATAATAATGGACCATTTTCATCACCAACATGATAATATCCGTCATTATTATTAAATACAGGAGTAATATAATTTAAATAACCACCATCAACTAAATTTATATCAGTTGAAGATTCTCTAACAACAAATAATGTTTCTGGAATTTCATCTGGATTAACATAACGGAAGTTACTTAAATATACTTTATCATTTCCTTCATCAACTAATTGGTCTTTAGTATAAATGAAGATAAATTCATAAGTTCCGTCTTTATCCGCAACAAATGGATAATAAGTTTGAGTTTCATCAGAAATACCACTAAATTCACTTAAGATTGCTCCATCATAAAGTAAATGTAAAACATCCATATCTTCTTCCGTTGAACTTCTATAATCAAAGGCAAAACCTTGACCAGCTTTAAGTTCAACTTCGACATACATAATAGCATAAGAATTAGAAATACCACTATTAGCAGGAACTACATAACCAGTTTCTTCATCAACGATAAATGGCCATGAATATTCAGCGTCACTACTATCAGTTTCAGGTTTATAAGTAGCCTTAAATCCATCTTTATTTAAAGCTGTCTCTAAAACACTAGAATCCGGGAATTCAATATCCGGAACTACTAATTCTGGTTCATCACCATTAGTCCCTTTATATTCAGGAACATAATCTTCAGCTAAATAAGTATCAATTAAACTATTCCAACGACTTTCATTTGTAATAGCACCTGATTCAATATAATCAGCTGTACCATATCTATCAATGAAGGCTGTTGTTGGGAAACCACTTGTTACAAACATATCTGTAAGTGCATCATCTACAACTAAGTCAAAATTTAAACCATAGCTTTGAGCAGCTACAGGAAGAGATTCATTGTCATCATAATCTGAATTAGCTATACCTAAAATGGTAACTTTAGCACCAGCATCTAAATATTCTTGATACACATCAGCTAAAATAGGGAATTCGAATTCACACCAATAACAACCTGTATACCAGAAATTAAGAATTACCAAATCATATTCTTCTAATTTTTCAGATAACGTCCAAGTATTATTATATGTTCTAGTTAATGGATCATATGTTTGAACTGTAAAATCATGCATTTGATCGCCATTATTATAAATGTTGCCTTCTAATGCTGGATCTAAAATTAAATCAGGAATACATTCTAAATTTATTTCAGAGAAATTAGTATCTGTTTTTGTTTTATAAATGTCACTACCATCTTCAAAAACATAACCAGGTTCTAAGTAAACAGTGACATCATATTCAGCAGCATCTAATAATGCATAAGCCACACCACTATCATTAGTTTCTGTTTCTAATACTTTTTCACCATTTAGTTCAAATTCAACAATAACACCTGGTAACTTTCTACCATTAAGAGCCACAACCTCAACTTTATATTGTGGAGTTGAAGCAGCATAAATTCTTATTTGAAATTCAACAGTATCACTTTCTTCACCACAAGCAATATTAGCTGTTAAAATAGCCCCAACATTTTCTTCTGGTAAAGCTATAAAGCTTAATACATAATCTTTAAGTCCTAAATAACCATTTGCATTTTCGCTTAAAGAATAAGTAACTGTTACTCCTTCAATATTTGATTGATATAAAGCTACATCTTCAAAGCTAGCACTTACCGTTTCCGGAATTTCTAATGCTTCTACTTGTGCTTTAACTTCACTTATTAATTCAGCTGGTGTCTTTCCTTGTTCTTCTTTATCTTTACAAGAAATACCAACAACCATAATCACTAACATAGTAAATATCAGTGCTAAAATTTTGATTGATTTCTTCATTTTTACCCTCCAAAACTTAACATTATACGTATTATATCATTTTATTTGTTAAAAATAAATAATTTATGTCTATTTTTTAATATTCATTTTGCTTTTTAGAATTTTAAACAAAAAAGAAGCGTTTTTATGCGAAAAAAAATAAATTTTCCGCTTTTATTGTATAAAATTTAGAAAAACTTAAAAAAACTTTAAATTTATTTAATAATAAAATCATAAAAAAAGACTGTTAACAAGTTAAAAATTTCTGTTAACAGTCTAAATTTAAACAATTACTAGATTGTAGCAAAATGTTTAATTGTTCTTACCATTTGGCTAGTATATGAATTTTCATTATCATACCAAGCAACAACTTGAACTTGATAATGAGTATCATCAATTTTAGCAACCATAGTTTGAGTTGCATCAAATAATGAACCTTGAGTGATACCAATAATATCTGATGATACTAATGGTTCTTCTGTATAACCAAATGATGGAGATTCTGCAGCCTTCATAGCAGCGTTGATGCCTTCTTTAGTAACTTCTTTAGCTGATTCAACAACAGCTACTAAGATTGTTGTAGAACCTGTACAAACAGGAACACGTTGAGCTGAACCAATTAATTTACCATTTAATTCAGGAATAACTAAACCAATAGCTTTTGCAGCACCAGTTGAGTTTGGAACGATATTGATAGCTGCGGCTCTAGCGCGGCGTAAATCACCTTTACGATGTGGACCATCTAATACCATTTGATCGCCAGTGTAAGCATGAACTGTAGTCATGATACCACTTTGGATTGGAGCATATTTGTTTAAAGTATTAGCCATAGGAGCTAAACAGTTAGTTGTACAAGAAGCTGCTGAAATAATTTGATCTTCTTTAGTTAAAGTATCATCATTTACACCATAAACGATAGTTTTAACATCATTACCAGCAGGAGCTGAAATAACAACTTTCTTAGCACCAGCATTGATATGAGCCATTGCTTTTTCTTTCTTTGTATAGAAACCAGTACATTCAAGTACTACATCTACATCTAATTCTTTCCAAGGTAAGTTGTTAGCATCTGCTTCTTTATAGATTTGAATTTCTTTACCATCTACAACGATAGAAGCTTCTTTTGCTTCAACTTTATCAGCTAATGCATATCTACCTTGAGCTGAGTCATATTTTAATAAGTGTGCTAACATTTTTGGATCAGTTAAATCGTTAATAGCAACGATTTCATATCCTTTTGCACCAAACATTTGTCTAAAAGCTAGACGACCAATACGACCAAAACCATTGATCGCAACTCTAACAGATTTTTCTGCCATATTAATAATTCCTCCTAAGTTTTTTTACGCATATATTTTAGCACAAATCTATAAATTTACAAGTTATACTACTTCAATGAAATAAATATACAATAAATGAAAACGTTTTTATTACTTAGCTGTTTTCTAAAAATGACCTCTTAACCCGATTTATAAAATTTAAATTAGTATTTGCACCAACTTTAACAAAATAATTACCCATATAAGCTTTCAATTTTTTAAAGTTTTTTAATTCTAAAGATAAATTATCAACTGTTAAAAATACACTATTATACCTATTAACTGCACATAATTCTACCTCATAACCACGTCCTAATATTAATGGTGAATTAATAGTTTCATAACTGCTTGAATTAATTCCAGCAATTTCTGTTACCTGCATAACCTTTAGATTATGATCAATAACTGCCCCGCCTAAACTCTTATTATAAGCTGTTGAACCAGTCGGGGTTGAAATACACATACCAGTTCCTCTAAAGTGTTCAAAAAAATTATCATTAATATAAACATCTAATTTTAATGTTCGTGGAGGACTAATAATTGTCATTTCATTAATTGCTGTATAATTATAGACCTTATCACTAATAACCTGAACTGACAACAAAGGAATACGCTCAACTTGATAATTTTGTTCATTTATTTGCTTAATTAATACTGGTAATTCTTCAATACTGAAATTAGAATAAAACCCTAAATGGCCAGTATGAACACCAAAAAAAACAGCTGTCGGATATTTATGACAAGCCCTAATAAATGTTCCATCACCACCAATTGTAAAAACTATATTAGGATTTTTTTCATCATATTCTAGTTTTATATTTTTCTTAATAATTTCACATATTTCTAAAGTTTTTTCATCAAATTTATGGATTATTGTATATGTCGCCATAATTATCACTTCCTAGGCAGAATTATAGCATTATTTAAATATTTTTTATATAAATTACTAGTAAAAAAAATAAAAAATGGTAAAATAATAGATAATAGAGGAGTTGATTTAAATGCCAGCAAATATTGAATTAGAATTTAAAACTAAAATTTCTGAAGAAAAATATAATGAATTAATTAAAGAATTTGAACTCGAAAACAATATTTTCCCACAAACTAACTTCTACTTTGACACTCCTGATTTAAAACTATTTAAAAACAATATTGTTTTAAGAATAAGACAAAAAGGAGAAAATTTCAAATTAACAAAAAAAGAACGTGGTGAAGGGGCTAATGAAGCTTGTGAATCTCATGTTTTTTTAAACGAAGAAAAAGCCTTAGATTTCTTAAAAAATGGTTTTGACGCTAATATTATTGAACTTAATTATCAAGTAAGTAATATTTGTGAGTTAACCACTTATAGAGCTAAGACTACTTTTAAAGATGGTATCTTATTCTTTGATAAGAGTGAATACTATGGTAAAACAGACTATGAAATCGAATTTGAAGTTGATTCTATTGAACAGGGTAAAAAAGACTTTATTCAATTCTTAGAAGAACACAACATCAAATATGATGAACCAGAACGCAAAAGCACAAGAGCTTTCAATTATATTTTAAATAAATAAAAAGGGTCTAGCCCTTTTATTTTTTTGCCTTATCTAAGACATATTTTAATTCTTTTGCATACTCACAATTTTCTGTTTTATTATTGCAAGTCCAAGCCCTTCTTATTTCTCTTGGTATAAAGGTTCTAATTTCTTCATCATTATAACCCACCTGCATTTTATTATCATCAACTATAATAGGTCTCTTTAAAACACTTGGATGAGCAATTATAAAATCTACTAATTCATTGAATTTCATATCTTCAATGTTTAAATTAGATTCCATAAAAACTTTCGATCTTGTTGATATAATATCTTCAAAACCATCTTCTGTATTTTCTAACATTTTCATAATGTCATCTCTAGTTATAGGTGTATTAAAAAAATTAACTTCGCGATAAGGTATATTATGTTCTTTAAACCATTTAATTGCTTTCCTACATGAGGCGCAACTATTGGTTGTATAAATTTTTATCACTACGCATCACCACGAAAATTATAGCATAAAAGACTTTTTTTTACTATAAATATTTAATATTAATTTGAATTGTGCTATAATCATTCTGTCGTTGATAGATGTGGTTTAATTAAATGGCAACAAAGAGACTAGTTGGTGGTGTAAAACTAGCAAGTTTAAGGTAACCTTGGACATCTGGAGATTAAGTTAACTGCATTAAAGTTTAAAGTGCTAGATATATTCTAGAATTAAGGTGGTACCACGCGGGAGCGTCCTTTAGGACACTTCTGCTTTTTTATTAGGAGGTAAAAAATGCGTAGAATTTTAACTGGTATACAGCCATCAGGTCATATTACTTTAGGTAACTATTTAGGAGCTATTAGACCATTACTTAGCTTACAAAATGAGGAAGATACAGAATTATTAGTATTTATAGCTGATTTACATGCTATTACTGTTCCGCAAGATAGACAAAATTTAAAAAAGAATATTAAGGAACTTGCTGCCCTATTTTTAGCTTGTGGTCTTGATTTAAACAAATCTCATATGTTTATTCAATCTGAAGTTCCTAGTCATAACCAACTAGGTTGGGTATTAGAATGTAATTCTTATATTGGTGAACTTGAAAGAATGACCCAATTTAAAGATAAGAAGCAAAAACAAGTAGAAGGTGTCTCTGCTGGTCTTTTAACTTATCCACCCCTTATGGCCGCTGATATTTTATTATATGATACTGATTTAGTTCCTGTTGGTGAAGATCAAAAACAACATTTAGAAATAACTCGCAATTTAGCTGAGCGTTTTAACAATAAATACGGGGAAACATTTAAAGTTCCTGAACCATTCATTTTAAAAGAGGGCGCACGGATTATGTCCTTAGTAGATCCAAGTCGCAAAATGAGTAAGTCTGATCCTAATCCTAAAGGTTTTATTGCCCTATTAGATGATATTAATATAGCTAAGAAAAAAATTAAAAGTGCCATCACAGATAGCGATGGTACTATTAGATATGATTTAGAAAATAAACCTGGTATTAGTAATTTACTTACAATCTATAGTTCTTTAACTAATATTCCTATCAAAAATTTAGAAATTAGGTATGAAAATACTAACTATCAAAATTTTAAAGAAGATTTAGCTAATATAGTAGCTGATTTCTTAACTAAAATTCAAAGCAAATATGATTATTATATTAACTCTGGTGACTTAGATTTAATTTTAAATAGTGGTAGAGATTATGCTTATCACTATGCATCTAGAAAAATTCAAAAAGTATATCGACGAATTGGTTTAGGTCGCAACTAATAATTTAATGGGCTAATTTCAAAATAAACTTGAAATTAAGCCTTTTCGTATACTAAAACTAGGAGTGTAACCTCTTAGTTTTTTTATTTCAAATATTATAGTATAATAGTAATGAGGGAATGTTTATATTAATCATTAGGGCATTTATATGACCCAGCAAAAATCTTTACAGCTAGACTGTTATTAAGATCATTCCTTCACTATAGAAATAAGTTAGCTGAGAGAATCTTTTAACTCCCAGCTTTTTCTTTTATGTAGGCATACATTTAAGAAAAGGTTTTGAAATTACGGGCGCTTAAGCCTTTGAGAATAGTAATATATCTCGTACAAAAAAATGCCCAAATTTCAATTTAATATTTTAATCTGCTTAAATCTAATGGTGAGCGTAAGCATCTCGTATAAAGCAAACGAAAATAGGTATAAGTACTAAATTGAAATTAAAACCAACTTCAAAGAATTATACTGG
>CALUXI010000010.1 GCA_944324705.1 uncultured Acholeplasmatales bacterium | reverse complement strand
AATAAAGAAAAAAGTGAGAAAATATACGCATTTTAGCATTTTTCTCACTTTATAGCATAACAACTGTAAAACTCAGGTTATAACATAATTTAAATTTAAACAAAATTAAAAGCTACATCAAAGTAGCTTAAATATGAGATACAAAATATGGCTTAATTGTACCCTTAAAATATTCATTTATAAAATCGGCTGTTTCCTCACTCATTAAAACACTAACTAAATCTTCTAACCATTTTGAATCTTTATCTTCATCACGACAAGCTAAAATATTGGCATTTACATGTTCAGGGTCTTCTTCTTCAAATATTAATTCTTCATTGCTTAAATTGGCTTGAATGGCAAACGTTGCATTAACAATTCCTAAATAACAAGTATCATCTTTCAAAGCTTCAGCAATGCTAGCAGATGCCATTGGTTTTAAAACTATACCACTATATGATGGTGAAGTTTCGTAATATTTGTCAATATCTGTAGCTGAATAACTACTAATACTCTCATAATAAGAGGTTAATTCAATGATACCATTAGCTGCAAGTAATTCTAAACATCTTTTTAAGTTAGAACTATCATTAGCAATTGCGATAACTTTTTCCTCACTACCACGTAAGTCATCAATATCCTCAATCTTATAACTATAAGCTCCATAAACACAATCATACATTGTTAAAGCATTATATAAATCTGTTCCATGAGTTTGATTGTAGCTATTTAAATAAGGCTCATGTTGGAATAAATTAACATCAACAGACCCATCTTCTAAAGCTTTATTTAAAGGATCAAATTCACTTTCAATAACTATTTCAATCTTATAACCTAACTCTTCCATTTTATCCGTAATCGATTCAATAATCGGTTCCCCTGGTTGACTCATAGTTCCTACTTTAATAACGGTTAAATCCGTTCTATTTACTGCATAAACCGTAACTTTAGTAATAATAAAGGCTAGCAATAAAACACCAATCCCAATTCCTATTTTTAAATAAGTTAAAACACCTTTTTTAGCAAGTTTATATAATAAATTACCTAAAAATTGAATTAATAAAACAAGAATTATAATTGTAACTACAGCAAAGCACATCATTATAAAGTCATAAGCTATATAACCTTTATCATAGGCAAAAAAACCAAGTCCGCCACCACCTACAGCTCCAGCCATTGCACTATAACCAATTAAGGTAATAATAGCTAAAGTAGTTCCGGAAATAATAGATGGTAAGGCTTCTTTTAATATTATTTTGGTTGTGATTTGAAATTTATTAAGTCCTAAAGCTTCACCAACTTCTAAAATATTTTTATTAGTTTCTTGTAAACTGTTTTCAAATAGTTTGGCAAAAAATGGTATCGCAGCTAAAGTTAAAGGGACAATAAAAGCTTCAGTTGAGAAAGCTTGAGCTTTTCCTGTAAAAATATTCATAACAATTCTTGTAAATGGTATAACGAAAAACATTAATACATAAAAAGGAAACGATCTTACAATTCCAACAATTATGTCTAGTATTTTATAAATGATTTTGACCCATTTTTTCTTTGATTTATTAGTATAAAATAAAACTAAACCCAAAAGTAAACCAAAGATTAAAGCTATTAAAACAGTAATAAATACCATCTCTAAGGTTTCGCCTAAATATTTAAATAAGTCTTCTGTTACATATTCTTTTAACTTGTTCCAAAACTCCATATTATCCCTCCATTACCTCATATTTTACGTCTGTTTTACTAACATAATCTAAGACTTTTTGAAAGTCTTTATCTAAAACATTAATAACTAAACTACCTAATACATCATCACCAAATTTTTCGAGTTTTCCCCAAGCAATATCAAAGTCAATATTTAATTCTCTAGCCATTTTTGTTATTAAGGAATCACTAGCACTTTTTTTAGGGAAAATTAATTTAATATTTTTTCCATTATTAGGTAAAACTGGTTTTTCATTAATTAATGTGTCTAGAGCTTTGTTTTTATATAAGAAAATATCTTCTGTATTACCAGTCTCAATTATTTTACCCTTATTTATAATTGCCACACGATTACAAATATATTTAACTACTTCCATTTGATGAGTTACTAAAACAATGGTTATTCCTAGTTCTTTATTTATTTTTTTTAAGATATCTAATATTTGAATAGTAGTATTAGGATCTAAGGCTGAGGTAGCTTCATCACATAATAAGATTTCAGGATTTAAGGCTAAAGCTCTAGCGATTGCTACCCTTTGTGACTGACCTCCAGATAAAGTATTTGGAAGAGAATCTAATTTTTCTTCTAAACCAACTAGTTTAGCTAAATATAAAACTCTTTCTTTTATTTCACTTTTCTTAATATGTCTAGCTTCTAAAGGTAAAGCAATATTTTTATATACATTTTGAGTTTGTAATAAAGCAAAATGTTGAAAAATCATAGCCACTTTTTGTCGATAACTAGCTAAATCTTTACCTTTTAAATCATTTATTTTGTAATTATTTACAAAAATATCCCCACTATCAACTTCTTCAAGTTTATTTATAGTTCTTAATAAAGTAGATTTACCAGCCCCACTAGGGCCAACTAAACCAAATATTTCTCCTTTATTTATACTTAAATTAATATTAGATAAGGCAGTTAAATCACTATATTTTTTAACGATATTTACAAATTTTATACAATTAGAATTTTTAATATTTGATAGTTCATTTTTATTCATAATTTACCTCACATTTTAATTATTATTTGTCTAGCTAAATTTAATAATTCTTTTCTTATATCGATACTTTTCCATGCTCTTAAATCATGATTTTCACTGCTTAAATCATCGCCAGCATAGATTAATGCCCCATAATTAACATTATAAAACTTTGTTAAAGCAATTAGTCCAGCTTGTTCCATTTCAACTAGCATAGCCCCTTCTTTTTTTCTTAAATCTATTTTTCTTTTAGTCTCTCTATAAATAGCATCTATGGTCCAAGTTTTAGCTAATTGATATTTAATATTTTGTTTGTTTAATTCACTTTCTAAGAATTTTATTATTCTTTCATCAGCTAAAACATATCTCGAAGGCTTCAAATAATGATAAGAAAAGCCCTCATCTCTAATTGCTTCTTTAATAATAAAAACATCACCAGGGTTAGTTTTAATTAAAGCTCCCGCCCCACCTATAAATAATATCTTTGTTAAACCATGCCTAATAAATAGATCTAAATAACCACCAATTAATGGTTCACCAACTAAACCTTCTAAATAATATAAATCAGGTGTTTTTCTATCCTTATAAAGTTTAATAGTCATAGTATCATTCATAATGTAATATAACTCTATTTCATTATTAAAAATTAATTCTTCTAGTTTCTCTTTAAAATAACAAATAATTAATTTACTTTTGTTTGTAAATATTAAATCTTTTGCTTCTTCAGCTAAAAATACTTCTTTATTTTCATCATATTCTACTAGCGGAATAGTATTTAAATTTAAATCATCTAATCGTATTCTTAAATATACATTATTACCTGCATAATGGTGAATATACCCGTTATTTTTTAATATTGTCTTAATAGAAGGAATATTATTATCAAAACATTCAAAATATAGTTCATCTTCTTTAATCAACTTTTCTTTTTTTATTAATTCAATTAATATTTTTAAGCCTTTTGTAGCATAACCTTTATTTCTATATTCTTTATTAATTAAATAACCTATGTGACCAGCTCCATTTTTTAATTTTTCATTTAAATAATGTCTTAATTTAAATAATCCAACAATTTTATTATCATCATATAAAAAATAATAAGTGTTTGAAACATAATTTTCTTTTAAATTAATTCCTTTTTTACTATTAAGACGTTCGGGTATTGCGATTATCTTATATTCATCATAACTAAAGTCTTTATATTCATTAATAAATCCCATTTCATTTTCTAAATTATTTTTAAAAAATAGATATTCTTCATGACTATTTTCATAACTTAATTCTTTTAATTCCATATATTCCTCCTTATAATTAAAAAAAGCCTCATCCAATAAAGGACGAGACTTAATAATCCGTGATACCAACCTTAATTCATCAATAACAAATTGACCTATTTTCAAGTACTAACATACTCTATCGCTATATCAGGCGAATCCCGATTTAACCTACATATTGGCTAAATAACTCCAAGACCATGTTCATTTAGTTTTCATTATCTAGTTCCACCAAACCTAGACTCTCTATAAATTACTAGCTAAACTACTCTTCTTTTCTTCGTTTCTTTAATTATACAAATTTTTAAATTAAATGCAAGTCTTTATTTTATATTTATAATATTTTTTAATGTTAGAATATTAATTAGAAATTTAATTATTATTTAATAGTAGAATTTTAAAATAAATGTTATAATTATAAAGTTGAAAAGGAATGATACTATGGATGAATTTTTAATTAATGTTAGAAAACATTTACACCAAAACCCAGAAATAGGTTTTAATACTTACAATACAGCTAAATATATTTATAATATCTTAAAAAATTTAGATTATGATGTTAATTATGCTTTAGATGGTAAAGCTGTTATTGCAAGTCTAAGTTTAGGTAAAAGTAAAACTATTGGTTTAAGATCAGATATGGATGCTTTAAATATTAAAGAACAAACTGGGGTTGATTTTGCTAGTTGCAATGATTATATGCATGCCTGTGGACATGACGCTCATATGACAATTTTATTATATGCTGCTAAATTGTTTAAAGAAAATATAAATAAATTAAAATACAATTTAGTTCTATTTTTCCAACCTGCTGAGGAAGGACCATTACCTGGTGGGGCTTATTATTTAAAAAATGATGCATTGCTTAAAAATATTGATGCCTTTTTTGCTTATCATGTTTCCCCTTCATTATATGTTGGTCAAATTGGTATTAAACTAAATGAAGCTTGTGCTGCCCCTGATTTATGGGAACTTGAATTAACTGGGGTTGGCTGTCATGCTTCTACACCAGAAAGAGGTAAAAATCCGATTTTAGCTGGTTCGGAAATTGTTATGGAGTTAGAAAAATTATATCAAGAATTGAAAAAAAATGATTTAATTGTTGTTTCTTCAACTTATTTTAATAGTGGTGTATCAATGAATATTATTAGAGATAAGGCTTATTTAAAAGGTACTGCTAGAAGTTTTAAGGAAGAAACTAGACATTTATTACATAAAAAAATGGATGATATCATTAATCGAGTTTGCCAGAAATATGGTATCACTTATAAATTTGATTTTCATTATGCTTATCCTCCAGTTTTTAATGAACCTAAGTTAGCTAATATGATGTTTAAAGCAGCGGGTAAAGTTTTAACGGAAGATAATGTTATAGAGCTAAAGGAACCTTCTTTATTGGGTGAAGATTTTGCTTACTATAAAGAAATAGCCCCTACTTGTCTAACTTGGATTGGAGCTAGAAACATAGGAGCTACTTATTATGATTTGCATAATGCTCATTTTATTGTGCCATTTGAAACAATAAATTATGGGAGTAAAATTTTATTAGAATTAGTTATAAATGAAAATGTTCTTTAATGTTTTTAGCTACTTCAGCTAGTTCAGTATCACTTGCATAGTGATCCTTCCCTAAATTCATTTGGAAAGTGCCACCCCATTCAAATTCATCTTTATATTTTGGTACTAAATGGAAATGTAAGTGTCCTAAAGTATCGCCATAAGCACCATAATTAACTCTATCAGGATGATATACTTCTTTAATAGCATTAGCGCAAGCTACAACATCATTAATAAATGCAATTCTATCTTCTGGACTTAAATCGCAAATATCAGCAACATGATCTTTTTTGTAAGCAACACACATTCTACCTTTATGAGTTTGGTCTTTAAATACAATTATAATGGATGTTTCAGTTTCAAAAGCTATACGACCAAAGTTTTCTATAGCTT
Source organism: uncultured Acholeplasmatales bacterium (assembly GCA_944324705.1). Classification (GTDB taxonomy): domain Bacteria; phylum Bacillota_I; class Bacilli_A; order Acholeplasmatales; family Anaeroplasmataceae; genus CALUXS01. Next base: position 56,090 of record CALUXI010000010.1, on the reverse strand, counting down.
CTCTGTTTAAACAGTATTGACAATCTTTTAATAACATAATATACCTCTTTTATTCATCAGTTTTTAAAATGGCAAGGAAAGCTTCTTGTGGTACTTCAACAGACCCGATAGCTTTCATTTTTTTCTTGCCTTCTTTTTGTTTTTCTAATAATTTTTTCTTTCTTGAGATGTCTCCACCATAACATTTAGCTAAGACATCTTTTCGCATGGCTTTAATATCTGAGCGAGCAATAACTTTATGATTTATAACGGCTTGAACTGGAACTTCAAATAATTGGCGTGGAATAATATCTTTTAATTTTTCTACTAATACTTTACCGCGTTGATAAGCAAAATCCTTATGAACAATTGTTGATAAAGCATCAATTACATCACCATTTAACATAATATCCATTCTAACTAGTTTACTTGGTTCATAATCAGCTAATTCATAGTCAAGACTAGCATATCCTTTAGTATAACTTTTTAATTTATCAAAAAAATCATAAACTATTTCTAGTAGTGGCATCGAATAATGAATTAGGACTCTTGTTTCTTCAATATATTGCATATCGAGGAAAGTTCCTCTTTTCTTTTGACATAAATCCATTATCGCCCCAACATAATCACTAGGAGTCATGATTGTAGCTTTAACGTAAGGTTCTTCTATCCTACTAATAAGTCCTGTTTCAGGTAAGTCAGCTGGGTTATCAATTATAAGCATTTCACCATTAGTTAAATAGACATGATAAGAAACACTTGGGGCAGTAGCTATTAATTCAATATTAAATTCTCTAGCTATTCTTTCTTGAATTATATCCATATGTAAAAGGCCTAAAAAACCTGTTCTAAAGCCAAAACCTAGAGCTTGTGAAGTTTCTGGTTCATATACTAAAGATGAATCAGATAGTTTTAATTTTTCTAAAGCTTCTTTTAAGTCTTCATATTGTTTTGAATCAATAGGATAAAGTCCACAATAAACCATAGGGTTCATTTTTTTATAACCTGGTAGGGGACTATTAGCTAAATTAGATAAAGTTGTAATAGTGTCGCCTACATGAACATCATTAATATCTTTAATACTAGCAGTTAAAAAACCAACTTCACCAGCCATTAGAAAATCTCTTTTGACTTCTTTTGGGGTACGTACACCTATTTCAACAACTTGATAGGTGGCCCCAGTAGCCATAAATTTAATAGTGTCGCCGATTTTTATCATTCCTTCTTTTACACAAATAAGAACGATTACACCACGATAAGGATCAAATGCACTATCAAAAATTAAGGCTTTAGTTGGTCCAAAAATATCACCTGTAGGCGGGGAAATATATTTAACTACTTGTTCTAATATATCTCTAACCCCTAAACCTGTTTTAGCTGAACAAGCAACAGCATTATCAGCTGGTAAACCAATAACATCTTCTATTTCATGTTTAGCTTTTTCTACATCAGCTGAAGGTAAATCTATTTTATTAATTAATGGTAAAATTTCTAAATTATTATCTAATGCTAAATAAACGTTCGCAATCGTTTGAGCTTCTACACCTTGAGTAGCATCAACAACTAAAATAGCGCCTTCACAAGCTGCAAGACTACGTGAAACTTCATATGTAAAATCGACATGTCCAGGAGTATCTATTAAATTTAATTCATAGATTTGACCATCTAAAGCTTCATATTTTAAAGCAACAGCATTTAATTTAATAGTTATACCTCTTTCTCTTTCAAGTTCCATAGAATCTAATATTTGTTCTTGCATTTCTCTTTGACTAACACTGTCACAAATTTCTAAAATTCTATCAGCTAAAGTAGATTTACCATGATCTATATGAGCAATAATACAAAAATTTCTTATCTTTTTTTGTCTTAATATTAATTCATTTTTATTAATATCCAAATGTATCAACTACTTTCTTTTCATCACTAAATTATAGCAAAAAAAGCCCTCTATTTCAATAAAAACAAAGGGCACATTTAGAAAGTTAATTTAAACTATTAGCGGCATCATAGGCGGTTTTAGTTGCATTTTCAATACTACAAGGAGCATCCTTTAAAGCATCACCTATGACAATAATGTTCTTATTAATACCTTCTAAATCAATATTTTCTTTATGACTAGCTAAAGCATTTATTACTAAATCACATTTAATTTCTTTTTCTTCAATAATATTATTATTTTTATCTAATACATCACATATAACACTATTAGATTTAATTTCTTTTATTTATGAGAAGTTAAGATAATGACATTATGACTTTTAAAACTATTTAAAATAGTAGGCAAAATAGTCTTACTTTCTTCTTTAGCAATTTCGTTTAACATTTCAACGATGGTAACTTCATAACCACGGTTAATTAAATATTCTGTAGTTTCAACACCTACTAAGCCACCACCACAAACAACAATTTTACCATATGGCTCAACTTTATTATCCAATACATCCCAACTATCAACACTATTTTCGATACCTTTAATTTTAGGGTGAGCATTAGTAGCCCCTACTGCTACAATAATATCATCATAATTAATAGCTAAAGATTTATTGAACTTGGTATTTAGTAAAACTTTAATATTATAATGCTTTAATATTCTTTCATAATACAATTTTGATCTATTCATTTCCTCTTTGCGAGGTGGTACACTGGCAATATTTAATTGTCCATATAAACGACTACTCTTTTCATAAACGGTTACATCATGGCCTTTAATTGCACAAACTCTAGCTGCCTCAAGACCGGCAATACCACCACCGACAATAGCTACTTTATGAATTTTACTTGGTTTTGTTATAAAACGTTTATATTCATAACCATTTTCAGGATTTAAAACACAAGAAATAAATTTACGATTTTGAATATCATCTGTACAACCTTTATTGCACATAATACATTGTCTAATTAATTGTTCTTGCTTATTTTCTAATTTTTTAATAATGTCCGGATCAGCTAGCAATGGTCTGCCTAGTCCAACGATATCGTAGACACCATCATTAATTAATTTTTCAGCCATCTTATAATCAACTATTCTACCTACTGTAGAAATTGGAATACTAACTGCATTTTTAATAGCTTTGCATTCATCTAACATAAAACAATATTTATTAGTTCCCATTGCTGGAATAGTATCATTTATATTACCAGTATGATTAGCTTGGGCAACATGTATCATATGAACCCCATGTTCTTCTAAAATCTTAGCTAATTTAATAGCTTCAGCTAGTTCAAGACCACCTTTGCCAAGTAAAGTTCCATCCGGTTGTTTAGTAACAATTGGTAATTTATAATCAATTGTTATCTCCTGGGAGGCAGCTTTTATGGCTTCTACAACCTGTAATGCAAATTTAATTCTATTTTCAAAACTACCACCATATTCATCTGTTCTTTTATTAATAATTTTTGAACAAAGAGAACCTACTAATCTATCTCCATAAACTTCAATAACATCAACACCAGCTACAATTGCTCTTTTTACACAATCAGTGATCTTACTCAATATTTCTTTTAACTGTTCTTCTGTTACTTCATTTATGTAATGCGTCATATCATGATGAAGTTTAGCATATATTTCGTTATTTGGTTTTTTTAGCCATCATCATATTGACAATTGCTACTGCATCATATTCAGGATGGAATATTTGTAAACCAACTTTAGCCCCGTATTCATGACAAGCATCAGCTAAAGCTTTAAAACTTGGAATCTGGCTATCTAAATATAATTTAGGTGTAGGGGAAATAGTAGGAATAGGAACAACATCCCCAATAACAATATAACTTACTCACCTTCAGCTAATCTTTTATAAAAATTAAGACTATGCTCCCCTATACTCCCATCACGTTCTTCATAACCAGTTGTTAAAGGTGGGAACATAATTCTATTTTTTAAAATGGTATGCCCAACCTTAATTGGTTCTAATAATTTCATATTTTCGCGACCTTCCTATGCTTATTTTAACATAGATTTTAGATAATGAAAACGTTTTATTAAAAAAATAGCAGGTTACTCCTGCTATTATAAAACTGCATCTAAAAATTCCTGTAATCTTTTACTCTTAGGATGATTAAATATTTCATCAGGTGTTCCTTCTTCTTCAATAATTCCCTGATTCATAAATAAGACTCTTGATGATATTTCTTTAGCAAACCCCATTTCATGAGTTACTATAACCATTGTAATACCTGTTTTAGCAAGCTCACTTATAACATTTAAAACTTCTTTTACCATTTCAGGATCAAGTGCCGAAGTTGGTTCATCAAATAGAATTACTTCAGGGTTCATTGCTAAACTTCTAACAATAGCTAATCTTTGTCTTTGACCACCTGATAAATTTTTTGGTGATTCATTAGCTTTGTCTTCTAATCCTACTCTTTTAAGTAGTTCTAAAGCATTTTTATTAGCTTCTTCTTTATCTATTTTCTTTAATAAAATAGGAGCTAAAGTAATATTATCTAAAACTGATAAATTATTAAATATATTAAAATGTTGAAAAACCATTCCTACTTGTTGGCGATATAAATTTAATTTCTTTTCTATTTTATACATTTCTTTTGAAGTAAGTTTAGCTTGTTTTTTCATTTCATGTTTTAGCTTCTTTTTATTATTGTTATTGCTTATTAATTCACTAATTTCTTTATGATTAGTTTTAACATCATAAATAACTTCATCTTTAAAAATAATAGTTGCATTTTCAGGAGTCTCTAGTAAATTTATACTTCTTAATAAAGTAGATTTACCACTGCCTGATGAACCAATTATAGATATTATTTCTCCTTTATTAATATCTAAATTAATACCTTTTAATACTTGTAAACTTTGATAATTTTTATATAAATCTCTTATTTTAATTAAAGTTGTCATTAGGCAATCATCCTCCCTTCAAAATATTTTATTAATTTAGTAGTACCAAATGTTAAAATGAAATAAATAATACCAACTATAATAAATGGTTCTATTGATAAATAGGTAATAGAGGTAATTTGGTTTTTAACAGTCATTAGATCACCAATAAAGAAGACAGAAGCTAAAGATGTTTCTTTTATTAAGGCTACAAACTCATTACCTAAAGCTGGGAATATCTTTTTTAAGGCTTGGGGAATAACAATTTTTTTCATCGTTTGAAATTTAGATAAACCAAGAGTTCTAGCTGCTTCATATTGACCTTTATCAACTGCCCCTAAACCAGCTCTTATAATTTCAGCAACATAGGCCCCACTATTTAAGAATAAGGCAATAGAAACACTAATATATGATGGCCAAGAAGCCGGAGAAATCATATAAAGTAACCAAAGTAATAATAGTAATGGGATACCTCTTACAAACTCAACATAAATATTACCGACATATCTTAAAGGAGCAAATCTAATTTTTCTTAAGAAAGATAAAAGTAAAGCAATGACAGTCCCCATAACAACCGTAACAAAACTTAAAAGTAAAGTTATACCTGTACCTCTTAAAAACAAGTCCCAATAGTTAGCAATAACATTAAAAAATCTTTGGAAAAAATTACCTTCATTAACATTAGTTAATTCATTTAAACTAGCTACATACTCACCTGCCATATCAAGCCAAGCAGCATATAAACCTTCAGGCATAGATTCAATTGCTTCATCAATATAAGGTTTTAACTTATTACCCTTAGTTAATAGTCCCATATTGCCATATTCTTCTATTTCAAACTTAAAACCGGTAATTAGCCTGATGTCTGGTTGAGCCTCTAAAATAGGCTTAGCATTAGTATAAGAAACAGCTAAAGCATCAATACTACCTTTTTTTAACATTTGAATTAAAGTATTAATATCTTGTGCAGTAACATCTTTCGCATTTGGTAATTGGCTAGTTACTAAACTTTGTTGAATTGAACCATTTTGACAACCAATACTTATTTCCTCTTTATTCAAGTCTTCAAAACTATTTAATAAATCTATATTACTATTTAAAGCAACTAAGACTTGTCCGTCATCCCCAGCCGCGTGATAAGATACCGTAAAGTCATAGGAATTAGCCCGATCTTCAGTATAACTAAAACCAGAAAAAGCCACATCAGCTTTACCTGTATCTAATTGAGTCGGAATACCATCAAAAGTACTTTTACTAATTTCTAATTCTAAACCTAAGTAATCAGCAATATATTTAGATAAATAAATATCTGCCCCTTGATAGACTAAATCCCCTTGTTGGGTTGGGTCTTCAAATTCCATCGGGGAGAAATCCGGGCTAGTCGCAACTACTAAGGTCCCTTCTTTAACTAATAATTCATTAGGAACTTCAAGTTGTTGTTCAACTTTGACTTCTTCAATCCAGTTATAAGCTTCAATATCTTTTTTACAACTACTTAATGTAAAAATACTTAAACAAGCTAATAAGAATAAAAATATTTTTTTATTCACTTAAGAATTCCTCCTTCACTTTTATTAATAATTCAGGTTTAGTTATTAAATTATAACCTAAAATAGCTAGAGCTTTTGAGCCATTCTTTAAAGCTAATTTACCCTCTTCACTAATAGTGGCTAAAGCAAATTCTTTACTATGACCACAAACATTACTATCACAGATTTTCATATTTCCTTCGATTGTAGGTATTTGATAAGATACTGCCCCAACATCACTTGAACCAGCAGGTACTTCATCGACATCGCTAGCAGCAATCCCCATATCTTTAAAAATGCTTTTTAATTCGTTAGCTAAGGTATAATTTATTTTTTTATCTTCATATATACATTCATATATTTCATGCTCAACAGTTAATTTATGCATTAAAGCCGCCCCATTAGCGATATTTATAGCCCTTTCTTTAATATAATTAGCATATTTAATATCAGGGGCTCTAAAATAATAATCTATGGTTGCTACTTCAGGTATTACATTAGCGGCTTTTCCCCCATTTGTTATAACCCCATGTATAAAACAACAAGGCTTAATAAATTGTCTCAACATACTGATTCCTTGATAAGTTGTTATTACACCATCTAAGGCACTATTTCCTTCTTCAGGATGACAACCATGAGCACTTTTACCATGAAATGTAAAACGAACTGGAATTAAGGCTTGTGTTCTACTACCTACTGCATATTTACTAGATGGGTGTAACATCATAGCCACATCACAACCATCAAAGGCCTTTAATTTAGCTAATTGAACCTTACCACCAAAATTCTCTTCCGCAGGACAACCAAAAACATAGATTGAACCACCAATTTCATCTATTACTTCTTTTAACATAATAGCCGCTAATATTGAAGTTACTCCAATTAAATTATGTCCACAACCATGTCCGATTTCTGGCAATGCATCATACTCACATAAATAAGCCAATTTAGGTCCTGCCTTTTTACTTTCGTAGATTCCTAAAAAATCAGTTTCTAATAAATTAGGACATTTAGTTTTAAACCCATATTTTATTAAGACATTAGCTAATAATTTGCTGGTTTTATATTCAACATTTCCAATTTCTGGGTTATCATATATTTCTTTAACATAACTATTAAATTCTTCTAATAATTCATTTTGTTTTTTCTCCATTAAATTAATCATCATAAATCCTCCTTAAAAACAAAAAAAGCCTTAAATGAAACTAATCATTTAAGGACGAAAATCCGCGGTGCCACCTTAATTTATATCTTACGATATACACTCAAATCAAGTACAATCATACTCTAGCGCTGTAACAGGCGCACCTGATGTTAATACTCATATTTCCTAACATAACTCAAAGACGCGTTCACTTATCTTTTTATACTACTCTTTCACCAACCAGTAGCTCGCTAAATATAAGGATAAGCTAGTATTTCTTTTTCCTCGTTGTCATAATTATACAAATATTTTGATTTTATGCAATAGTTTTTTTACTAATTTTAGAATTATTTTTAATTACTTTATAAATAAAATATGTTACTAAAGACAAACTATATTGAACTAACCATAAAATAAAGATATATAAAATTGACACGGAAGCCTTTATAAACTTAATTGTCCCAATCTTTTCTACATTCCCACCAATTGGGCTTTTAGAAACAAAAGATAAATTTGGATCAATATTTAAATAACTAAATATAAATGAATTGATAATTACTATACAAATAAAATAAATACCTAAACTAAACCCAACCACCATAACACTTTTTTTAGATGGCATAATATCTAAATAAAAGACAAACATTAAAGTTATAATAAATAATCCAATATGATTAACGAAAAAATAAATTACATTATAACTAAAAATATTAACTGCCCCGCAAGTAGGATTTATTAAAACAATAATAGCTCCCGGCATATTTATTAAAAACAATACATTCAAAAATGTTTTCTTTCTTAAATAAACAGCTAATGGTAATAACATAGTTCCAAAACTACATACGTATAAAGGTAAAGCTCCATAAATTCTATAAGAATCTTGATAATCATGTAACCTGCAGTAAGAAAATCTGCAAGCTAAATGGAAAAATAACATTAATGATAAAGCAAATATTATTAAATATCTTTCTTCTTTATTTTTCTTATATAAAAACTTATATAGGAATATGGCACTTAAAATAAATAAAAAGAAAAATAAAATATGATAAAATCCAAATAATTTAAAATTTAAAAAGCTATATTTACTTAAATAAACACTCAAAGGATTAAAAATATTTAAAGGAATAAATATAATTATTGAATAAATTAAATATCTAAAATATTTTAAATGATACTTTTTATCCTTTGTTAACATAAATAAATATATTGCAAGAATTATAGTATATATATTATCAATATAGTAAATTGCTAATTCATAATTATTAATTGGAGTTACATTAATATACTCTCTACTTAAAAACAAATTAATTATAGTAGCTGGTAATATAAAATAAAAGCTATTTAGCTTAGCTATTCTTTTATCAAACAATAAACCCATTAATATCCACATAAATGAAGTCATAGTTATTATTCTAATGATATTAGATAAAACATTTAAATTATTATGAGGAGTATTGAATATTTCCATTAAATTAGGAGTAAAAGTATTTAATATTTCTAAAATTAAAAATATTACTGCTAAAATAATATTTATATATTTTTTATGCATAATATCCCTCCCGGTTTTCTAATATTATAATACGCCTATATATTTGTCAATAAAAAAATTTATTTACATTATATCAATTTATGATATAATTTATGACATTGGGGAGGAAAATACATGAATATTTTAAAAAAAATATATTGTAGAATATATCAAACTTGTTTTAAATTAGCTATTCCACTTTTACCATATCGAAGTCCTAAGATAATTGAACTTGAAAATTTAAATAATATATTAAGTAAAGAAAGTATAAAAAAATTATTTATAATAACAGATAATAATTTAATTAAACTAATAAACCCTATTTTAAATAGTCTAAATATTAATTATTTTGTTTATGATAAGGTTAAACCAAATCCTACCATAAATGATGTTGAAGCAGCTAGAATAAGTTATTTAGATAATAATTGTGAAGGTATTTTAGCAATTGGCGGAGGTAGTGTTATAGATTTAGCCAAAATATGTGGGGCTAGGGTCGTGAAGCCTAAAAAATCTATTCAAAAAATGGAAGGCTTATTACACATTTGTAAAAAATTGCCACCATTAATAGTTATTCCTACAACAGCCGGAACTGGTAGTGAGACTACTTTAGCTGCTGTAATTACAGATGAAGTAAATAATCATAAATATCCAATTAATGATTTTTCTTTAATTCCAAATTATACTATTTTTATTCCTGAATTAATAATGGATTTACCAAGTCACATTACTTCTACTACTGGTATGGATGCCTTAACTCACGCTATAGAGGCCTTTATAGGACGTTCAACAACTAAAAAAACTCGTTATTACGCTATAAAAGCTGTTAAATTAATTGTGGAAAATTTAAAAGAAACTTATGATAATCCTCATAATCTAAAAGCACGAACTAATATGCTTTATGCTGCCCATTATGCGGGGATTGCTTTTACTATTAGTTATGTTGGTTATATTCATGCTATAGCGCATTCCCTAGGTGGTAAGTATAAAACACCACATGGACTTGCTAATGCAATTATTCTACCGATTATGCTTGAAATTTATGGTAAAAAAGTGTATAAAAAACTAGCATTCTTAGCTAGAGAAACGAATATTGCAGATGATACTGATGATAATGCTGTTGCAAGTAAAAAGTTTATTAATTATATTTATAATTTAAATAAAGAAATGAATATTCCTAATAAATTAAAAGATATAAAAGATGAAGATATACCTTTAATGGCCTTTTATGCTAACAAAGAGGCTAATCCTTTATATCCTGTTCCTCTTCTTTTAGATAAGAATGAATTAGAAAATATTTATTATATAATACGAGGTCAAGATGAATAATATTTTATTAAAACAAAAAGAATTTTATAATACAAATATAACTCAAGGTTATAAGTTTCGTTTAGAAGCCCTAAAAAAATTAAAAAATGCAATTATTGAATATCAAGACAAATTAAATGAAGCCATTTTTTTAGATTTAAATAAAAGTGAAACTGAATGCTATATGACAGAAATAGGTTTAGTTTTAAGCGACATAAATTATCAAATTAAACATCTTAAAAGGAATATGAAAAGACATAAAGTTAAAACACCAATAGCCCAATTCAAAGGTACAAGTTTTAAATCATATCATCCTTATGGTAATGTATTAATAATTTCCCCTTGGAATTATCCTATTCTTCTTTCCCTTGAACCATTAGTAGGGGCTATAGCAGCCGGAAATACAGTCATTTTAAAGCCATCTGAATATAGTATTAATATAAGTAATGTGATAAAGGAAATGATTAATGCAACATTTAAAGAAGATTATGTTACCGTTATAACAGGCGAAAGCGATGTTGCATCCGAATTATTAAATGAAAAATGGGATTACATTTTCTTTACTGGTGGAACTCAAATAGGTAAATTAGTATATGAAAAGGCAGCTAGCAATTTAACACCTGTAACGTTAGAGTTAGGTGGTAAGAGTCCAGTTATAGTCGATAAAAGTGCTAAAATTGATTTAACTGCTAAACGGATTGTTTTTGGTAAATTTTTAAATTCCGGTCAGACTTGTGTTGCTCCTGACTATATTTTAGTAGATGTAAAAGTTAAAAAAGAATTAATAGCTAGTTTAATTAAATGGATAAATATTTTATATAAAGATAGTCTAAATAATCCTGAATATGTAAAGATCATAAATTTAAAACATTTTAACAGACTACTAAGTTATTTAAATAATGAGGAAATTATTTTTGGTGGTAAGTATGATTTAAATAAATTGAAAATAGAACCAACTCTTATCAATGTTAAAGACTTTAATACTCCTTTAATGACAAATGAAATATTTGGCCCTCTTTTACCTATTTATAGTTATAATAATATTTCCGAAATTTATAATATTATTACTAAAAATAAAAATCCTTTGGCTCTTTATTTATTTACAACTGACAAAAACATAGAAAAAGAAATATTAGCAAATATTCAATTTGGTGGTGGTTGTATTAACGATACTATTATTCATCTTGCTACAAATCAACTAGGTTTTGGTGGAGTTGGAGAATCAGGAATTGGCAGTTACCACGGTAATTATAGTTTTAAAACTTTCTCACATGAACGTTCAATTATTAAAAAATCTAATTTAATTGACTTACCACTTCGCTATACTCCATTTACTAATTTAAAGAAAAAATTAATCAAAATGTTTTTGAAATGATGCTCCTGCATCATTTTTTTAATTAAAAAGAGACCCGAAGGTCTCCTGCAATATATAAGCCATGTTCTGTCAAGGGTAATCATCTATCTTCGCATAATATGCGACCTAAACTTAACTTCATTTCGTCAGTTTAAGCTCTCCTACCAAAATTTGGATTTCTAGCTTGAGGGGTTTACCGCGTTTCATTTATAGGTTTCCCTATAACTCGTCTCTGTGGCACGTTATAGATTACATCATATCTTACGACTTAGATTTCATCCGCCGTCACCTAAAAGGTGCCTTAAGTTATTTTTTCCTTAAGCACAAACACTACAATCATCGCAGATTGTGCTAGCATGGACTTTCCTAACATTTCTGCTCGATTACCATATTGCTTTAGTATTTTAGCAATAATAAATTATTTTTGCAACTAATTCTTATCTTTTTTATTAATGATTCCAATACCCTCTAAATAATGATAAGCATCTTCTTGTTCCTTATCCATTTGTTCGGGTTTTAAAATATTAATCTTTTTTATTACCTCTTCTTTTTTCTCTTTATAACTATAATTACCATTATCTAAAGTTTTAATTAAGAGTTCTAATTTAAATTTAAAATAATCTTTAATGTCATAATTATTTTTAAAATAATCTATTTTTAACAAATTTTCCATTGCTAAATTCATTTTATTTATAATGTTTTTTATTTCATCATATTTAGGATCACTACTAGGTATACCTCTAAATGCTGTACTTATATTGATTAATCCTACTTTAGTATTAAATAAGATTTGTTTATTACTTCTATCTTTTTGATAATAATTTAATATTTTTTTAGCATATTTCGTTAATTTTTTATAATGATTTTTAGGAATAAATAAATATACTAAGTATAAAATTATTAAAAATAGTAATGATAAACCTAATATTAAAATAAAATATTCACTAAATATACTACGATTATTATTAGAATTAATAGTTATTATACTATCATTATAATTTAAACTAACTACATTTCCACTTGCACATAAAGCCGTTACTTCTTTATCATCAACAATAAAATTAAAATCCCCATATAATATTTCATTATTATAATAAACATAATAATAATCATTATTTTTTTTCAAACTTATTTCTTCAACAGTTGGAGAAACAAAATTTAAATTAATAGTAGTCAAATCATCATTGTCTTTAATTATTATTCTTGTTGTAGTTGGATCAATTATGTGAAATTCATTATTGATTAAAATTAATTTATCAGTGTTATAATAAATATCAGTATATTCGTTTGTTATTGTAAAAGTTTTAGTAGAACTTAAAATATTTATATTTAAATCATTACTAGTTTCAATATTAAAAGCCTTTACCCCAGTAGTTGTTATTAGAGTAATTAACAAGATTATAAGACTAATAATTCTTTTCATCTTAATCCTTTCTTACTCTTATATCTAATTGATTATAAGGTATTTCAATATTCTTTTTATTAAATGTTTTGATAATTTTTTGATTTAAGTCCCAACGAACATTGTGATAATCACTACTTTTTAGCCAAACTCTTAAAGTAAAATCAAGTGATGATTCATTCATTTTATCAAGTTCACAAACAGGTGCAGGATCACTAAATATTCGGTTATCTTTTTCTACTAATTCTAAAATTGTATTTTTAGCTAAATCGATATCTGTATCATAACTTACACTAACTACCATATCTAATCTTCTAGTTGTCATAGCATTATAATTAACTATATTATTAGATAAAACTTCATTATTTGGAATAGTAATAACTTTATTATCTGTGGTTTGTAGAACTGTACTAATCATATGTATAGCAATAACAGTACCAGATGTGCCATTAACTTCTACAAAATCCCCAACATTAAATGGTTTCATAGTAACTAACATAATACCATTAGCTATATTAGACAATGAATCTTTTAAAGCTAAGCCAATTGCTACCCCTACTGAACCTACTAGAGCAACTACACCATTAGTATTAATACCAAAGGCACTTAAAACAATTAAAATATATATCAAATATAAAACAGCAGATAATATACTATTTAAAAAAGTGGCAATTGTTGTATTGATAGGTAGTCTTGTTAAGACTTTTTTAATGATAAATCTAAGTAGTTTAAGAATAATAAATCCTATAACTAAGGCAATTATTCCATTTAAGAAATTAAATAGAGCATCGCCAAAAAAGCTCTTTATATTATTTAAAAAATTTTCCATATTACTCCTTTATCAAAAAAGGGGGCTAACCCCTTATTCTTTAATAGCATCCTTACGAGAAAGATCAATTTGACCTTTTTCATTAACGCCAATACATTTAACTAGAATAATGTCGCCTAGAGATACAACATCTTCACATTTAGCAACCCTGTCTTTTGCTAGTTTAGAAATGTGACATAAACCTTCACAACCAGGCCATAATTCAATAAAGACACCATATTTTTCGATTCTTGTTACTTTACCTTCATATACTTTACCAACTTCAACTTCACGAACCAAGTCTTCAATATATTTTAAACAAGCTTTTGCAGTATCCATATTACTATGCATTACATATAAGCGACCATCTTGTTCAATATCAATCTTAACATTATCAAATTTTTCAATAATTTGATTAATAATTTTACCACCAGCACCAATGACATCACGAATCTTATCAGGGTTGATAATAGATGTTACAACTTTAGGTGCATATTGTGATAATTCTTTTCGAGGTTCAGCTATAGTTAAAGCCATATGATCTAAAATTTGTAATCTTCCCTTTTTAGCTTGAGCTAAGGCTTCTTTTAAAATTTGATAAGTTATACCTTTAATTTTTATATCCATTTGCAAAGCAGTAATACCGTCGCGAGTACCAGCTACCTTAAAGTCCATATCGCCTAAATGGTCTTCCATACCTTGGATATCAGTTAAGATAGTATAATTGGCTTCATCTTGCATAATTAAGCCCATTGCTATACCAGCAACTGGAGCTTTAATAGGTACACCGGCTGCCATTAAAGCTAAAGTACCAGAACAAATAGTAGCTTGGCTTGATGAACCATTAGATTCTAAAATTTCTGATACCACCCTTATAGTATATGGGAATTCTTCTTCTGACGGAATAACATAAGATAAGGCTCTTTCACCTAAAGCGCCATGACCAATTTCTCTACGACCTGGTGAACCATAACGACCTGTTTCCCCAACTGAAAATTGTGGAAAATTATAATGTAACATAAATCTCTTTGCATCTTCTAATCCTAAACCATCAATGATTTGATTATCTGATAAAGGTCCTAAAGTTACAACACCTAGTGATTGAGTTTGTCCACGAGTAAATAAAGCACTACCATGGGTACGTGGTAAGACATCAATACGACTAGATAATGGTCTAATTTCATCTAACATACGACCATCAGGTCTAATCTTTTCAACAGCAATCATATGTCTTACTTCTTCATGTAAAATGTTTTCTAAAGTCACTTTTACATTTTTTAAGTATAAAGCTTTAGCTTCTGTATCTAATACTTTTATGCCACCAACTTCAGTTATAAATACTTTCTCATCAAAATGATTAACAGCGTCTTCTTCTACCTCATCAATAGCTTTATAACGCTCTAATTTATCCTCAATACGGATAGCCTTTTTCATATTTTCTTCAGCATAAGCTCTAACTTCTTTTTCTATTTCTTTATCTAATTCAAATAATTCAACTTGAACTTTTTCTTTGCCACAAGCTTTAGTGATTTCATTTTCAAATTCACATAAACGTTTAATTTCAGCATGACCAAACTTTAAAGCTTCCCACATTGTATCTTCATCAACAAAACGAGCACCAGCTTCAACCATATTAATAGCTTCATAAGTACCAGCAACTGTTAAATTTAAATCAGATATTTCAAGTTGACTTGGAGTAGGGTTAATAATAAATTTACCATCTATTAAACCAACAACAACTCCAGCAATAGGACCTTCAAAAGGAATACTAGAAATCATTAAAGCTATTGAAGAACCAAGCATAGCTGCCATAGCCGGTGAACAGTCAGGATCACTTGATAAAACAGTATTTATTACTTGAACTTCATTTCTAAAGCCTTCCGCAAATAAAGGTCGAATTGGTCTATCAATTAAACGTGAAACTAAAGTTTCGTGTTCAGTTGGTCTACCTTCTCTTCTTAAGAAACCACCAGGTATTTTACCTGCAGCATATAATTTTTCTTGATATAGAACCATTAGTGGAAAAAAGTCTTGTGAACTAACTTCATCACTAGAACATACACAAGATAAAACGGTACTTCCACCATATGTAACTACACAAGCACCATTAGCTTGTTTTGCTACCTCACCGATTTCAACCACGAGAGGACGTCCCGCCCACTCCATCTCAAAACGTTTTACTTCACTCATTAACGTTCTCCTATTCTTTCTCTTAAATTAATTCAAAGTGTATTATAGCATAATTTCATGAAATATGCGATAAATTTTTCTTACTTTTTCGCTTTTGCAAAGGCATCAATTATTTTCCCAACTAAAGGGTGTCTAACTACATCTATACTAGTAAAATTTAGGCAACCAATTCCTTCAATATCTTTTAATAAATCAGCTGAAAATTTAAGTCCAGATAAACGGGCATCCTTTAAATCAACTTGACTAGGATCTCCTGTAATAACCATTTTTGAATTGAAACCAAGTCTAGTTAAAAACATTTTTATTTGTTCACAAGTAGCATTTTGTGCCTCATCTAATATTATAAAAGCATGCTCCAAGGTCCTACCTCTCATATAAGCTAACGGAGCTATTTCAATTATATTTTTACTTATTAAATCTTCAGTTTGTTCAAGTCCTAAAGTATCGTATAAAGCATCATATAGTGGTCTTAAATAAGGATCAACTTTTTCCTTTAAATCACCAGGTAAAAACCCTAAATTTTCCCCTGCTTCAACAGCTGGTCTAGTTAAAATTATTTTACCGATTTGATTATTTTTTAGCAAATTTACAGCATAAGCTATTGCTAGATATGTTTTACCGGTTCCGGCAGCCCCTAAACTAAATAATATATTTAATTTATCTAATAATTTAATATATTCTATTTGTTTAATGGTTTTAGGATAAATAGGTTTATTATTATAAGTGTAGCAGACAGCTTTTTTATTTTGATATAATTTAATAAATTTGTCATCCTCATGATTAATCACTAGATTATTTAAATAAACAATATCTCTAGGTGTTATTTTGGCACCCAATTCGATTACTTCTATTAATTTATTGATAATTATATTCAAATTATAGATGACAGTATCATCAGCATTTTTAATAAATAATTCATCACCAACTAAATTTAATTCAATACTATATAGACCCTCTAATGTCTTTAAATTAATATTATTAGGTCCAGCTAAATTTTTTAAAGTTAATACATTATTTACACTTAATTTCATAATAATCCCTCAATATTCTTAAATAAATTATTATAATCAACCTTAGTAAAAGTTAATAATTCTTTACTTACTGGATGGTTAAAACTTAAACTATATGCTTGCAAAACAGGATAATCATATGTGTTTTTTGAACCATATTTTTTATCCCCAAATAAAGGATGAGAAATGCTTGCAAATTGGCATCTAATTTGATGAAAACGACCAGTCTGTAAATCTATATCTACTATACTTAATTTATTATTGTTAAAAATAAATGATTTAAGAACTTTATAATCTAATAAAGCCAATTTACCATTTGGACTAAGATAAGCTTTTTTATTTTTTTCATCCTTCTCTAAATAAGATTTGATACTATTTCCCTTAGGAATACCTTCAACAATAGCTAGATATTTCTTATTAAAGTTAACGTGATTACTGATATCTAGACTTAATCTTTTAGCCGCTTTACTAGTTCTTGCTAAAACCATTAACCCTTCCGTATTTAAATCCAAACGATGAACTAAACCCAAATATACATTACCTGGTTTATTGTATTTCTTTTTAATATAATCTTTAGCTAAAGTTAAAATATCTAATTTATTAGAACCATCACTTTGAGCTAAGACACCTTTTTCTTTATAAGCAACTAGTATTTGATTATCTTCGTATAATATTTCCATATAAAATTCCTTAATTTAGTTTGAATAATTATAACATATCTATTTATTTAGATAAACAAAATTGTTTTAATAGAGCCAAAAAGATGTAGTCACCTACATCTAATTGAATATACTATTTAATAATTCAGATATATTATTAATTGGAATTATTTCTAACTTTTCTTTAACTTCTTCTGGCACTTCATCTAAATCACGTTCATTTTCTTGTGGTATATAAATGCGTTTTAAACCAGTTCTAACTGCCGCAATAGATTTTTCTCTTAAGCCTCCAATAGGTAAAACACTACCTCTTAAAGTTATTTCTCCGGTCATACCAATATTAGATGGTACAGGTCGATTTGATAGAGCACTTACTAAAGCTGTAATTAATGTAACACCAGCTGAAGGACCATCTTTAGGAACTGCACCTTCTGGCACATGGATGTGAATATCAGTGTTAGCAAAATCAACATTTATATTTAATTCCTTAGCATGTGATTTAACATAAGACAAGCCGGCTTGTGCTGACTCTTTCATTACATCACCTAATTTACCAGTTAAAATTAAACCACCTTTACCAGGATATGTAGTGACCTCGATATCTAAAGTATCACCACCAAATGTCGTATATGCTAGTCCTGTAACGATTCCAACTTGACCTTTTTCTCTGCCTTCATTGTTGAAAAACCTTACTTTACCTAAATAGTCGAATAAATTATCAGGAGTAACAATAGTATTTTTTGCTTGATTTATTAAAATATTTTTTACAGTTTTACGACAAATTGATGAAATCATACGATCTAATTCTCT
Source organism: uncultured Acholeplasmatales bacterium (assembly GCA_944324705.1). Lineage (GTDB taxonomy): Bacteria > Bacillota_I > Bacilli_A > Acholeplasmatales > Anaeroplasmataceae > CALUXS01. The sequence goes on along the minus strand of CALUXI010000010.1, from coordinate 37,538 downwards.
GACCCCAGCTTCTCTAGTGTAACCTTGAATTATTTTAAGCATAGCTTCATCAGTAATTGTTAAATCTTCTGGTTTTAAGCCATGATTTTTTAATTCTTTTGGTAATAAATGTTTAAAGCCAATGTTAAACTTTTCATATTCTGTGTAACTTGATAATTCAATTATTTCCATTCTATCGCGAAGTGGTCCAGGAATTTCTTCAAGGCTATTAGCTGTAGTTATGAACATAACTTGTGACAAATCATAGGCCTCTTCAACATAGTTATCAGAGAAATTATTATTTTGTTCTGGATCTAAAACCTCAAGCATAGCTGCAGCTGGGTCTCCTCTATAATCAGACGCCATCTTATCAATTTCGTCTAATAAGAAAACGGGATTAATAGTTCCGGCATCTTTCATGCCTTTTAAAATTCTACCTGGTAAGGCTCCAACATAAGTACGTCTATGACCTCTAATTTCTGATTCATCACGCACCCCACCTAGACTTTGTTTAATAAAGTTACGTCCTAAAGCTTCAGCAATACTTTTAGCTAAACTAGTTTTACCAACTCCAGGAGGACCAGCAAAACATAATATAGTAGAAGGATTTTTACCAGTCATCATTTTAACAGCTAAATACTCAATTATTCTTTCTTTTACTTTAGTCAAACCATAATGATTTTTATCTAAAGCCGCTTTAACTGCATTTAAGTCTGTTGTATCTTCTGTTTGTTTATACCAAGGTAAATTAATTAAAAAGTCTAAATAGTTTCTAATTATACCAGATTCAGCCATTTGATTATTAGTATTAGCATATCTTTCTAATTCTTTATAGGCTTTTTCTTCAATCTTTTTAGGCATTTTTGCTTCAGCGATTTTTTTCCTAAGTTCTTCAACTTCTTCATCCTGTCTAGCTTTATCACCTAATTCAGTTTGAATAGCACGCATCTTTTCTCTTAAATAATATTCTTTTTGACTTTCATCAATAGATTTTTTTACATCTTCATTAATCTTATTTTCGATTTCAATAATATTTTTTTCTTTAGCAGCGTCCTCTAAAATCATTTCTAAACGACGAGCAACCGAAACTTCTGCTAAATATTTATATTTGTCTTGAGTCTTTAAGAAATAAGCAATAACATCAGCAGTTTGTTCAGTGGTTAACCCACTTTGTAATAATCTTGCTACTTCTTCAGGAGCAATTAAGAAATTTTTACCTTCTTTTTGAAATACTTCAAGGACTTTTCTTACTAAGGCTAATTCTTCTTCATCGCCTAAAGAAATAGAGTTTATTTCTTCATATTCTACTAACAAATATGGCTCTTTTTCTTCATATTTTAAAACATTTACTCTTTTATCAACTTTAAATTTTACTTTATAATTACCATTAGGCATTTTAAGCTTTAGTTGTACTTTAGCTAAAACAGCAACTGGATATAGATTGTCCTCAGTTATATCTAAATTGTTAGGATTCTTTTGAATAACTAAGCAAACATTACCACCATATATCTTTTCAGCAGCTTCTAAAGCTTGTTTGGAAATTTCTCGTCCTACTTCAATTCTAAAATCACAATTAGGAAGCGGAACTAAGCCTCTAATGGCTATTGCAGGTAAAATTAATTTATTATCTTGCATAGTATCACTAATCAATAAAATTGATTAAACTCCTTTCTTAAATATTTGGAGTCTAAACTCCTACAGCATCATATTATATCATAATTTGGCACTATTGCAAGGTGTTTGCCAAAATTATTTAAAAAAGAGAATAAAATGCTATAAACTTATAATAAAAAGGACCAAATGGTCCTAATTAATTACTTTGTATATGTAGCGTTATCTAATAAGAACTTAACGACATGATCATATGCTAAACGAGAGAAAGCACTATCATATTCTTCAGGTGTTACTTTCTTCTTATTCTCTTCCGTAATACCTAAAGCTTCTTTTAATTCTTCTTCACTTGGAGCTAACTTTTCTTCTTCAATTATTCTTGACATAACTTCACTGAAAATAGCATTACGTTTACCATGTTCATAAGTTTCTGTTTCAAATTTTTCTTTATCTAAACCCATAAGTGATAAGAATGTATCAAATGGGATGTTATACATTTTAGCTTGATTTTCATATTGTTTACGCATTGCATCTACACGTGAATTAATCATTGAAGCAGGCATATCAATAACTGTATTATCTAAAATTTTATTAATAATTTCATTTGTTTGACGATCTTTTTCAGCAGTTTCTTTTCTAGCTTTTAATTCTTTTTCTTCATAAGCTACTAATTCATCTTTAGTATTAACATCTTTAATATTTAAACTCTTAACAAAATCATCATTTAATTCAGGTAAAATTTCAACTAATACTTGATGAACAGTAACTTCAAATTTTGCAGGTTTACCAGCTAAATTTTCGGCACCATAGTTTTCTGGGAAAGTAACATTAATATCTTTAGTTTCCCCTTCTTTCATTCCAACCATTTGTGCTTCAAAACCTGGAATAAATTGATTTGAACCAATTTTTAATTCATAATCTTTAGCTTCGCCACCTTCAAAAGCTTCATCATTTACAAAACCTTTGAAATCGAATTTAGCATAATCACCTAATGCAATTGTTTTATCTTCTTTTGGTTCTTTTTTAGCTTTTGGTTTTAATAAATTATTTATAGCATTATCAATATCTTCTTGAGAAACAGTAGTGTCAGCTTCTTTTACTTCTACACCTTTATATTGAGGTAAATTAAATTCAGGACGAACATCAAAAATAATACTTACTTTGAAATCATGTCCTCTTTCGATTTTTTCATCTTTATCAATTTCAGGTACAAAACCACCAACAACTTCATTTTTTAATGTTTCATCTTTATAGATTTCCATTAATTTATTATTTAATACATAGTCTAAAGCATCTTCATATAATGCTTCTACGCCATATAATTTTTCAAAAATGTCACGAGGAGCCTTACCTTTTCTAAAACCTTTAATTGTAACTTTTTCTACATTTTTCTTAAAAGAATAGTCTAATGCTGTTTCAAATTCATCTTTTGTTACATCAAATGTTGCCTTAACACGGCTATGTTCTAATTTTTCAGTAATCATTATTATCTTCCTTTCATACAAAGAAAATTATAGCATAACTAAAACCAAATTGCAAAACTTATTTACATTTATTTTGAGCTTTCCCAAAATGATTTTCATATGAAAAATTCTGTTAGTAATTACGTAAATAACTAACAAGTTGACCTTTAAATCATCTAAAAACAAGGAAAAGTCACCCTAAAAATGTCATAATATAAGTAACAAAAATATAAAACAAAGAAGTGCTTTCTCGTGGAAAATTATACTATTCTAAGTGATAAAATTAAAGATAAAATTTTAACATTACTAAAGACATATGGTATAATTTGCAAATCATATTGAAGAACTAAGTAAAAAGTTAAAAATTTTTTTAGGAAATATTTCAACACAATATTTAAAAAAATAAAATCTTCTAATTTTATCATCTTAACTATCATTAAATTAGAAGATTTTTAATATATAGGTGTTAAAAACAGGCTTATAACTTATAATTTTAAGAAGTGAAAAATACTAATCTAACATAAATACATGGTTAACTTATAACTAGTTCTCGAAGGTTGAAAAAATCCGTCCACACATATAATTAATCAGTTAAAAAGGAAAAAATTAATAGTCTAAAAAATAGAACCGTTTCCTACTTTTTATAGGAAACTTAAAAAAAACTTAACTAAACAAGGATTACTTGCTTTTTTATATTATATTTATATTATAAATTGATAAAATATACCATTGATGTCTAAAATAAGATTGATTAAAAACTAAATCCTCTTATATTTCTTTATAATATATGCTTTGACTAACCTTCTATGTTAACTAACATATCATTAATTAAAAGGCATAAACTTTTTTGTAAATAATCAACTACAATTACTATTTTCTCATTAGTATTAAGATCATAAGTAGTTATCTTAACTGTTTGTTTTATATCATCTAGTTTTATACCACTACTAAATTTTTCATAATATGTTTTAACATCATTGTAATCATTATTCATAAAGTAATTTTTTAAATAAGAACTTTTATAAGAATAATCCAAATAATCAATAGCATTTATAGGTAATAGGAAATGGTATTCTTTATAAATTATTTCAACCGCGACTAATGATATAACTGAATATTCTAAATTATTATTTACCTCATAAAAACAATAATAATTATTGTTTTTATAAAAAAGATATACTTCTTTTTCTTCATTGTTTTTTAACAATGTATATTTATTTGCTTCTATTTCAGTTTTAAAACTTTCAATCTTAGTATCATAAGCAATAAATAAAAAATGGTATGGTTGTTGGTATTCGTAATTTTCGCAACGTAATGCTACTACTTCATTTCTAGTTTTATTTTGCCAATCAGCTAGAAAAACATTAACTAAATTACTTTTTTTACAAGCATTTAAATTTATAAAAATAACAAACATTAATAAAAAACTTAAAAATTTTTTTAGCATATCAAACCTCGCTAATAATCGTTATTCCATCTAAATCTGATACATCTAAATAAGAATAATTTTTATAATAAACATCCATAGGATAATATAAGCTTTCTTCTACTGTATACCACCCATCATTTACAACTGCATAATTAAATGTCTTCACTTCAGTTTCTTCCCACCATAAAACATTTCTAGTGTATTTAACAACTTTAGTTATAACACCAGCGATTACGACAGCATGTCCACCATCTGAACCTGATATATGACCAATAGCAGGGATTTGCTTGTCATACGTTTCTAATATACGATTTAAATAATCGTTTGTATAATAGTCAGCAATAAAATCTGTGTTATGTATATTTTCAAAATAAGTATTAATCTTGTCATAACATGTATTCTGTGGTGCTCCTCCACCATTCCATCCACAATCAATATATGCTCCTAAAACATCATAAAATATATTAAAAACATCAGTACGATCATTTTCAATTTTTGGAAAATAGGTATACATTTCACGACTAACCATATATCTAAGTGCTATTGAAACTGCTGTTGGTTGACAAATACCATAATCTCAATCTTATCATTTTCGTTTATTATGCCATCACCATTTAAGTCATAGTACATGAATGTCAAATCATTATATTTTTCTTTTAAAGCTGATTGTGATACATTTAAAGTAGATAAGTTACCATATGTTTGTTCAGTTATCAGTTCAAAATTCGTATTGTTCGAGTAAATTCCTATTAAATAATTATCGATATCTTCTTCCTTATCAAACAATTCTTCGGCAATTGTAGAATTATCAAGAATATTTTTATTATTGAACAATTGCATACTGCTAAAAATCACACTAATTAAAATTACATCTACTAAAATAATTATTCTTTTAAACATAATGTTATCCTCCCCTATATAAATCCTGAATGAATGAATGCGTTTTCAACTCACTTTTATTATAACATAGCCATCAAGTATAAATAACTTTAAAAATAAGGACCTTATATTTTGTACAAAAGAATCATTTATAGTGTATAATTATGTTCCCGTTCAATATAACTAGGAACATTTTTTAATATTATGATTTCTCTTCTTTTGCTTAGAGTAATTCAATATAAGATTAAGAAATTAGACACATTTAAGATTGATGAAAATAAATATTATATTTGTTGAATGTAGGTATATAAAAAACCAACAATTAAAACAACAAAAAGCCCATAGTTATTTACAAATAAAACTACAGCTTTTCTTTTTTATATTAACTGACAAACTCGGGTTATAACATACCTAAAACTGAATTGCAAAACTTATTTATATATAAGCTACTATGCATATAAATCAACTAAACTAACTTGACAGTTTTCAGGTATTTTTACGATTTCAATATAAACTTGTTTATCAGCAAAAGTTCTCAAATGATATAAAACATTATATTCATCAATATAATAATCAGCTAAAGCCGACTTTTCATATGATAATGTGACCGGATCAGAAGAAGGACAATTAAGATAAATGTTTTCTAATTCACTATTTAATTCATTGTCAAATAAATAACTACCATACTTATTATCAAGGATAATAGAATGGTAGAGCATAAAAATATCAAGTGATAAAGCTTTTGGTTTACTAGAATAATTACCATCTACATCCTTACAATTAGAAATTAAAACTTTAATTCCTTTATTCAATGTTGGACTATTCGTGGTTTCATAGTAATAATAAATTTCATTATCATCGACCACAAACATATTATAAGAATTTACATAACGAAATTCACAATCAACAAAAGGCGGATCAATAAAAGGAATAGTATACGAACCAGTATCAAAAGGGAATTGTGTCATGATAACTTCAAAAGTAACCGGCCAAAGTAAATGTACGTTAGGATCCCCAAAGTGTGGGTATTCAGTAAACTTACATTTATAGAAAGCTTGACTATGAAGATAAGCAGTATTGTTGAAATTTATGATTGTAGAATAAGAATTACTTACAGCATTAAAAGCTAAAGGATAAATTCTAACTGGCCTATCACTAATAAAATTACCATCAATTTTAGCGTTACTAAAAGCATATGGCATAATTTGTAAATCGTACTGTAAAAGAAAATAAGAATCAAATTCTTCTTTTATTTCCGACCTATTTAAATCTTCAATATATAATTCATCGATTTTAGTATTATTAAAAGCTCCATAAGCTATTCCTATTACTACAAAACCCGAAATGTTGTTTTTAATATTTACTTTTACGTAATCTTTGGTATGATCATCTAAACCAACTACCCAAAAACCAGGTATTAGCGTGTAATAATAGGAATGTAATAATTCTAATCCTAAGTTATTTCCAAAGTAAGGTACATACCAAGTATCAGTCGTTGAATAGACTCCTTCTTTTACTTCCTCAGTTTCAAAATACATATAACTTGGCATATAACAATTATCTGCGTTATAAGGATAATTTTCTGGATGAATCATATCAATTGGATAAGCCCCAAAATATAATGGTCGATTTGGATCATTAATATCAACCGTTTTATAATCATAAATCGGCATATTAATTTGCTTATCATCACTATTATAAGTAGGCTCTATATATTCATATACTACATTATCAATAACTACCTGATCTCCCGTTTTATAAACAACCTCTTCCTCCTTACAACTTATTGCAAATAACAATAACAATATAATATTGATTAAAAAAATTTTTTTCAAAATATCACCACCCTAATATCGATAACGTAACTTGGCCAGGATTATAAACTAACCTTGTTCGACAAACAACATAAACCGTTTCATAATCTCCTATTGGTTGATATAGTGAGGCATTATAATTTGAACTATCTTCATCTACATATAAAGAATCATTATCATAACCAATTAATCCAAAATCATCATTATAAATATAAATTTCTGTGTCAAAATAAGAATCCGTTGTAAATGTATAAATACTATAAGCAAACGGGTGATAATAACTAAGACATTTAATATTTGGCTCAGTTGTAACATTATATGTATAGTTCATATATTTAGGATACGTAAAATGTCCTATTGTTTCTCTTTCTATTATAAATTCTTTTGCTGTTTTACTATATGTTCCACCAACTAAAATATAAGTCTTATCATCTTCTAATTTCATTAATATATGATTGCAAGACCCGTGCCTTGAATCTGAAGAATATAATATTCTACCATCATAAGATAACAATTTTAAATAACAATCATTTGGCACGGAATAAAATAAGTTAACTGTTGAATTAGAATTCAACAAATATACGTGCTCAATAGCTCCGCCTTCAACAGTAAATTTTAGACCATCTAAAGAACTATTTGTATCTATTTGATTATTGCCAAGACCCCATCCATTATAATCAGTAAAATTATAGTTATAAATAATTGGTGTATTAGTTATCATACTTGTTTCATCATAGATGTTAAACGAAAATCTTATGTAACTATCTCTAAATGAAGTTGGGTCATATAGTTTACCATCATCAATTTCACCAGATTCTCTATTTCGTAAATCGGTGGTTAGTGAAAAAATGTATTGATATTCCCAAGCATTATTTTGACGAAGATAATCTAAATAATTATAGATGTTTAAAAATATAGTATCAACTGTATTCTTATCATAAAATGAGTAATTAAATGGTTCATCTGCTATGTTATTTATAGTGCTATTTATATTATAATAATCGACATTGGCATCTAGTGTTCCAATTATTAAGTTTACTGAATCCCATATTACATCAATCATATCAATTCATCACTAACATATGGAATATCTAATTCTTCTGTTATTTTAGAAGCTAAATATTCAGCTATGCCAATGAAGCCAGATGAGATTTTTTTTGATGTATCTGATGGCGAACTAACATAAGAATTTATGTTTAACTTATAACTAAAATTATGTAAATAATTGTATGATTCTGAATACGCAAAATCATATAAAGCAAAGAAATCATCAATAATTAAATACTTAGGCGTTGGTTGATAAGCACCATAAAAATCTGTATTTCTAGCATTAACAACCAGTTGGTCTTGATAGGTATCAAGTTGGTGCTTTTTAATATTTTCCTTATTAAATCCAACATAAACTTCATTTATTAAGGTTCTACAAATATTCCTGTCGTCCCATCGAATCTAAAGTTACTTGCATTGCCCATAATATATTCATTTGTACTATGAGCCCTAGTCACATCTATATCTACTATAAAAACCTCAGATATATAAACATCCTCACCGGAATATTTAGTCGAATACGTATTTTTGTATATATAATATTCATCTCCTACATAAGATAATAAACCAACTCTAAAAAAGTAATCTTTAGGTATTATTTTCACAATATTATCATCGGTTTTTTTAGCAAAGTAATAATATGTAGGTGATTCATAATAATCAATATATTCATCACTAGAAGTCATCAAGTCTATGCTTGCAATACCTTCGGTTTGAAAACCATTAGGTATTATTTGTGGGTTAAATTCCCTTTCTTTATTTAAATACTCCGTTAATATACTATATATTTTATAATAATCTTCATCATATTTATTTAGTATTATGATATGTTTTTTATTTAATATGTCAGTCATTTGTTTATTATCTAAATAAATATTAAATATTATGTTTGTGTTTTCAATATACCCCATTAATTGATATTTTAAATTTAATTTAAAAATAATTAAGTATAATTCATTATCAACTACAATCCGATAGGAGTATTTATTGTTATCACTTTCTAATTTATAAAAAATAGCATCATCAAATTCATAAGAATAAATTTTATCATTTTCTACAGTCATATGATTTGTAAAAATAAATACTTTTGTATCGCTATCATTATTAGTGTTTTTAAATGACATTAAATATAAAGATAAAATTAATACTATTGTTAAAAATAAGATTTTTTTGACAATCTCCTCCTTTTCTAATTAGTTAATTAATTAAGTTAAAATGACTTCTTTCACTTAAATTATAACTTATAAATTTAAGTTATGCAACAAAAAAAGGCTAATCTAGCAAGATACTAAATTAGTCTTATAATTTAACTTATATAAGTTTCATTATCGTTTTCTTTATCTGTTGGTAGAATTAAAGTTTCTTCATTTTCATTAGTTTCTTCATTTGACATTTCTTTTTCTTTTTTAGGTTTTTTATTTATGGTTTTACGATAATTATAATAAGAACCACCAGACATACCTATTAAGAATACAGCACATATCAAAGCTAAGATAGCTATAAATAAGGCTAAACTTGAAGCATCAAAATCACAAGCAAAGATTACAACAGCTATTGTAATAATTAAAATATGTAACCAAAATTCAAATTTATTAGTTTCTTCTTTAAGTAAACTAGAATTAACAAAATAAAATATTGCCTTAGCATAAAAAACAAAACCTAGAAAATATTTATAGTATGAATCAACAAAATCACCTAAACCAGTGTCTTTTTTAACTTCAGTAGCCGCAAAAATTAAAAAAGCACCTAAACCTAAATTAATAATTATTTCTAATATAGTACTAAATTTAGCTAATCCTGTTTTTCTTGACTTTACTAAAGGTATTATTCTAACAATACCAAAAATTATAATAGCAATACCAGTAAAAGCAATTGCTAAACTTGAACCAAAACTTCTATCAATTAAAATCCAAATACCTATAACTAATAATAAGGCAGCTGCAAAGGCAAATAGCCAAAACTTAACCCCATGAATTGGATTGGTTAAACTGCTTTTTACTTCTTGTTCCTCAGTAGCTTTAACTTCAATTTCAACTTTTTTCTTCTTTTTCATAATTAATTACCTGAAATATTCATATTATTAATAACTAAACTTGGCATAGCCATACCATTATTATATTCTATATCGCTAGCAATCTCTTTAACATTGTTTAACATATCCTTAAAATTACCAGATAAAACCATAAGTGTCAAAGCACGTTCAATTTTGCCATTTTTAATATAATAGCCACTACATTGTAAGTTAAAATCACCACTAATAGCATTTACCCCAGCATGTAGACCTGTTACATCTGTAATCATAATAGCTTCTTTAGTATTTTTAATAATTTCATCTAAACTAATGTTACCCGGTTCTAAACAGAATGTTGTAGTATTAATACTTACCGGACTACTTGGGCTTGCTTTAAAACCATTACCAGTTGATTTTAAATTATAATAACTAGCAGTTGATAAATTATGTAAATATGTTAATAATTTACCGTCTTTAACTACTTGATGTTTAGATGTAGCTACACCTTCATCATCAAATGTATCTTTTATAGGTGCATCTTTATAAAATGGATCATCTACTAAATTAATATTATTGCCAAACACTTGTTTATCAATAGCATCATCAAGAAAACTTAATTTACGTTTAACATTATTAGCATAAAAGTTATCAATAAAGGCATTCATTAAATCTGCTATAACATTATTTTTTAAAATGATTTCATAACTATTTGAGCTTATTGACTTAGCTCCTAATTTGCTTTCAACTTCTTTACTTAATTCATTTAATAAATTAAAATCAAAATCATTTAAATCTTTTATAAATTTATATTTATACCCAAAAGCAGTTTGTTCATCTTTTTTAAGAATTAAAGAAGCAGCAATTTCAGCGTATTCATATTCTTTTTTTACATTTAAGCCATTATTATTAATAATACTAACACTGCCAGTTACTTCTACATAGTCAGCATCAGCATGATAATATAATGGAGCTATTTCTTTTAATTTTTTTGTTAAACTTAATAAGTAATTAATTTTATCAGGAATAGATATATTCTTAACTTTTAATTCCTCATTAGTAACCTTTTGATAATCTTTATCTCCACCATAAATAAAATATGGATCACGATTAGTTAAATTGTTAGCATTATTTTTTAAATTAGAAATGATATTATCTACGTTATCATCAGAATCATTTTCTGTATAAATAGTAGCTAATTTATTATTATATACTCCTCTTATACAAAAAACTTTAGTTTTAGCTATTGTTTTTTCATTAATTTCATTATCAAAAACGTTAAAAGATATCTTATTATCTTCTTTTGTATATAATTCAATTTCTTTAATACCAGCTAATTTAGCTTTTTCTTCTAGTAATTTAAAATTCATTAAGCTTCACCGCCATTTCCACCAACAGTCATATTTTTAACCCTTATAGTAGGTTGACCTACACAAGCAGGAATTGAGCCAGAACTAGCTCCACACATACCATAACCAAAAGTTTGATTATTAGCAATCATATCAATATTTAATAAAGTTTCATCACCTTTGCCTATTAAAGTAGCACCTCTAACCGGGGTAGTTATTTTACCATCTTCAATTAAATAGCCTTCATTAACGGCAAAATTAAATTCACCAGTAACAGGATTAACACTACCTCCACCTAATTCTTTAGCAAATAGACCATACTTAGTATTTTGAATTATTTCGTCAAATGTTGAAGTTCCATTAGCTATATAAGTATTAGTCATACGCGAAGTTGGTTTAAAACGATAACTTTGTCTTCTACCTGAGCCAGTACTTGGCATGTTCATAATTAAACTATTCTTATAATCAATCATATAAGATTTTAAAATACCATTTTCAATTAAAACATTTTTCTTAGTTTCATGACCTTCATCATCAATATTTAAGCTACCCCACTCATTAGAAATAGTTCCATCATCAATGGCTGTTACTAAAGTCGAAGCGATTTGTTTACCTAGTTTATTAGTAAATATAGAAAGGCCACGAGCTACTGAACTTGCCTCTAAGGCATGACCACAAGCCTCATGGAAAATTACTCCTCCAAAATCATTATTTATAACAACATCATAAATACCACCTTTAATTTGTGGAGCTTTTAGCATTGTTATGGCTTGTTTACATGCTTTGATAGCTAAAGCTTCAAAATCAAAATTATCATAAGTACTAAGTCCAAAATTTCCTCCATAGTTAAATGAACCTTGTTGTTTACCATTTTCATTTTCTGCTACTACAGAAATACCATAACGCATATTATTTCTAGTATCTTCCTTATAAACACCTAAAGTATTACATACTAAAATGTTTTGAACATGTTCATATAAATTAGCTACACTTTGAACAATCAACTTATCATAATTTAAAGCTGTTGTATTTAATATTTTTAAATGGCTTATTTTCTTTTCTAAAGTTTCTTCAATACTCAATTTATCAATAATAGTATTTTTGTTAACACTTCTATCATTAAAATTAATATCTTTAACTTTAACTTCACCTTGATAAAATTTATTTAAATCACTAGCTAATTTCATTAAAGAATTGAAACTTATATCATTACTATAACCATAAGTTTCATCAGTACCTTTAAGAATTCTTAAACCTACACCATAAAGATTTGATCTAGTAATATTGTCAACTTCATCTTTAGTCATTCTAATCATTTCATCAGTTGTGTTCTCAAAATATAATTCAGCAAAATCAGCCCCAGTCGAACAAGCTTCTAATAAAACTTTTTTAATCTCTAATTCTGTTAACATCAATTCCACCTCATTTCAAATTTATATTAATTATATAATATTTATTAATTACTTTCAAATAAAGTTTATAAATAAATATATTTAAGTTTAGCCATTTTTTTGCTATGTAATTAATAATAAAATATGTTATAATAAAAACACATAGGAGATGTTAAGATGAATTTTATTTTTATTTCCCCAGCTTTTCCTAAAACATACTATCGGTTTTGTCAAAAATTAAGAGATCGAGGAGTTAATGTTTTAGGTATAGGTGATACTCCTTATGATTCTTTAACAAATGAATGTAAAGATTCATTAACAGAATATTACTACTGTCCAGACATGGAAAAATATGAAGATGTCTTTAGAGCCGTTGCTTATTTTAGCTTTAAGTATGGCAAAATTGATTACTTAGAATCAAATAACGAGTATTGGTTACGTCAAGATGCTAAACTTAGGGAAGACTTTAATATTTGGGGACCTAAAGTAAAAAATGTTTTAGAATTTACTTCTAAATCAAAAATGAAAAAATATTATGAAAAAGCACATGTACCTTGTGCGCGCTATAAATTCTCTTCTACTATTGATAGTGATTTAGAATTTATAAATTTAGTAGGTTATCCTGTTGTAGCTAAACCTGATGTTGGGGTAGGTGCAGCTGAAACTTTTAAAATTAAAAATTATGAAGATTTAATTTCTTTCCATAATCATCACTATACTACACCTTATTTATTAGAAGAATATATTGAAGGTAATATTATTTCTTTTGATGGTGTTTGTGATGAATTTAGTAATGTTGTTTATTGTGATAATGAGATATTCCCACCTTCTATTATGGATATCGTTAATGAAAATTTAGAGGTGTCTTATTATGTTAATAGAGAGGTGCCTCGTGATGTCTATGAAAAAGGTCAAGCAGTTTTAAAGGCTTTCAACATTCAAAAAAGATACTTTCACCTTGAATTTTTTAGACTTACTAAAGCAAAAGTTGGCCTTGGAGATGTCGGAGATATCGTAGCCCTTGAGGTTAATATGCGTCCACCAGGTGGTTATACTCCTGATATGATAAATTTTGCCGGTTCCGTTGATACTTACAAAATATGGGCTGATGTCATGATTAATAATAGTACTACTGTCGATTTAAATAAAGATAAATATTATTGCATTTATGTAGCTAGACGTGATAGAATTAGTTATTCGAATTCTACTGCTAATATTTTATATAAATATCAGAATAATATTAAAATGCATGAAAGAATGCCAGAAATTTTAGCTGCAGCTATGGGCAATGAAGCATTTATAGCTACTTTTAAAGATTATGATGAAATGGAAAAATTTAGACAGTTTGTTTTAGCTAAATAATATATTAAAGATTAGTATTTTCGGATATTAATCTTTTTTTATATAAAAAAGCCTTATAAACTTTTACATTTAATAAGGCTAATAAATTATTTTCTAATTATAACTTTCCCATTAATTTGATATGGTCCTTCTTCAATTATTATATCATTTACTTTATCAGCTACAACTGTACCACTTAAGACATTTTTTACACTTACTATTTCTCCGCTAATTGAGGCTTCTACTTCACTATATTCAAATGATAAATCTGTATCAATCATTTTGCAATTAACTAATTTTAAGTTTTTACAATAACATAATGGTTGTGTACCTTTAATAGTACAATTAATTAAAGTTAAATTTTTAGAATACCAACCTAAATATTCTCCTTCTAAGTATGAATCATAAACTATAACATTTTCAGAATGCCAAAAGGCATCTTTAGTCTTAAAATTACTATTTCTAATAGTCATATTATTGACATATTGGAAAGAATATTTACCTGTAAATTCAAGGTTATTTATAGTTATATTATTTGTTTCGAAAAAGGCATACATTCCATTTAATTTGGAATTAGATATTTCTAAATTATTATTTCTCCAGCCAAATTCATCTGAATTAATGCTTGAATTATTAATAATGATATTTTTACATTCCCTAACAGCCTTAATTCCACCTAAATTAGAATTATCAATTTTAATATTTTGTGAATACCATAAGGCAGCTCGACTATTTTCTGTTAAAGTAACATTATCCATTTTTAAATCAATATCATGCCATAAAGGATAACGTAAATCTATTAAAGAATCTACTAAGCTTATGTTTCTTCCTTCTTTAAGTGGTGATTCACCATCTTTAGGACCTTTAAATGTACATTTTTTAACTAATGTATCTTGTAAATAATATAAACTTCTTTCTTCTTCAAATATTTTATCTTCTATAATATTCATAATTAGCTCCTTTCTTCTATCTTATACTACCTAAACTTTACTTTAGGTCAAGCATTATTTGAAAAATTTCTTAAAAAATCATTAATTTCTTCTGGATTTGGATAACTTGCTCCTACTTTAGTAGTTGAAAGACCAGCAAATACATTAGCAAATTTTACCATATTTTCTAATTCAATACTTGTTAAATTAGAAATATTTTTATTTAAATTCATAATATTAGCTAATATTGCGGCTATAAATCCATCTCCGGCTCCCGTAGTATCTACTACATTAATATTTTTAATTGTAGGAACTTCTATTATATTATCTTTAGTCAAGCAAATTGTAGGTTTATTCCCGGCTGTATATAAAATCATTTTGGTATCATTATTTAAGAATTTATTAAGTTTTTCTATTTTAAAATCTTTAAATAATATATTAGCATCTTCATCACTTATTTTAATTATATTGCTATATTTAATAAATTCATTTACTCTTTTTTTAAGTAATTTTAAATCATTGTTATATAAACCCAATCTTAAATTTAAATCAAAACTTATTAATAAATTATATTTTTTAGCTAATTTAATTGCTTTTAGATGAGCATTATAAGAAACTTCATCTTTTAAAGCTACTGAACAAAAATGTAATATTTTACTTTTCTTAAAATCTACTTCTTTTAGTTCATTTCTACTTATTTTATTGTAACTAAATATATTATTTGGAAAAATAAAATTTCTATTATTATCTTTATAATAAATTAAACTAAAAGCTGTATTATACTTACCATCCATTTTAATTCTTTTTGTATCAATTTTATTTTCTTTTAAATAATTAATAATTAAATTACTAAAATAATCATTACCTAATTTAGTATAGAAAATACTATTAATATTTAATTTTTTTAAAGCTAAAACAACATTTAAAGGAGCTCCTCCGATTTTTGGTAAATATAAGGTATCCTTAGGAATTAAATCAATTAAGGCTTCACCAATTACTATTATATTACTCATAATCATACCATTAAAAAAGTAGGCTAAACCTACTTTTAAATTTTATTTACAATAGCTAATACTTCATTAGATAATTTAGAAACTAATTCATCACATTCTTTTTCATTATTAGCTTTAACACCATAATATACCTTTAATTTTGGTTCAGTTCCACTTGGACGTAAAACAAACCAAGTATCATTTGGTAAATAATATTTAATTACATTAGATGTAGGTAAGTCAATTTTAGATTCTTTTTTAGTTTTTAAATCAGTTTTTATACCTAATTTTACATCATCTTTAACTAAGATATCAAAACCATCTAATTTTATATCATTATTTCTAAAATAATTCATAATTTCTTGAATCTTTTTAGAGCCATCTAAACCTTTTAAAACAATATTAGTTATTCCTTCTTTATAATAACCATATTCTTTATAAATAGCTTCTAAAGCATCATATAAGTCCATACCTTTAGATCTATAGTAAGCTGCACATTCAGATAACATTAAGATAGCTTGAATAGAGTCTTTATCTCTAACAATTGGGCTTACAAGACAACCATAAGATTCTTCAAAGCCAAAGACATAAGTTCCTTTACCTTGTTCCATTTCACGAGCTTTCTCACCAATAAATTTGAAACCAGTTAAAGTAATTTCTACATTCATACCATAAGATTTAGCAATAACTACTGGTAAACTTGATGAAACGTTAGTTGTGAAAACATAACCATCTTTAGGTAATGTACCTAATTCTTTTCTTGTTTCTAAAATATATTTTAAAACAATTGAAGCAGTTTGATTACCTGTGAATAAATGATATTTACCATTATGTAAAACCGCAATACCAAGTCTATCAGCATCAGGGTCAGTAGCCAAAACAATGTCTGCCCCAATTTGTTTTGCAAGTTCAATACCTTCATCAAAGGCTTCTTTATTTTCTGGATTTGAAGTTTTAACCCCACTAAAATCAGGATCACAAGTCATTTGTTGAGCCACAGGAGTTACATCATAACCACATGAACGTAAAACATCAACCGCAAATACTTGACCTGTACCATGTAAAGGTGTATAAACCATCTTAAAATCTTTCTTTAAATTTGGACGTAAGATAATCTTTTTAACTTCATTAATATAAATATTATCAACATCTTTACCAATAATTTGGATTAAATCATGATTTTTACTATGATCAATACCAAAATAATCATCAATTTTATTGATTTCAGCAATTACTTTATCCGCATCCTTAGGTACTAATTGGCAACCTGTTTCATCATAAATTTTATAACCATTATATTCTTTTGGGTTATGACTTGCGGTAATCATAATACCACCAACACAACCAAAATGACGTACAGCAAATGACAATTCAGGTGTCGGACGTAATGCCTCAAATAAATAAACTTTAAAGCCTAAAGTACTTAATACTTCCGCACTAATACGAGCAAATTCTGGTGAATAATGTCTATTATCAAATGATATAGCTACCCCGCGTTTATAAGCATCTTTAAAATTAGCTAAATAACGACCAAAACCTAAAGTAGCTTTAGCAACAATATAAATATTCATTCTATTAGTACCAGCACCTAAAATACCACGCATACCACCAGTACCAAATTCTAAATCTGTTGTGAAAGCTTCTTGTTTAGCTTTATCATCCATTTTTATTAATTCTTCTTTTAATCTTGAATCTAAATCTTTATAATTTTTCCATAAATCATATTTTTCTAAATAGTTCATTTCCCTTACCTCTTTCTTTAAAATTATAACATATTATGAAAAGGCTTTCAAGAATTGTTAAATTTAATTTAATATTTTGTTATAATTTATAATATATTAAAGTTAAAGTGTTGACCTTTCCTTATTAAAGGATATAATGAAGGTGTAAGTTTCGATGGTATATTATTTATTTTTGTTGTTTTTTTATTTATTATTTATATATAAGGAGGTAATTATAATGTTCAAAAAAATTTCATTGTTATTTAGCTTATTGCTACTTTTACCTTTAGTAGGATGTAGTGACAAAACAACGATTCATTTAGCCAATAATGATAATTATAATGTGGAAGTTTCTTTTCACGATTATACAGTAGATGATTATTTAAATGATAGTGGTATAAATAAGTTTGATTACTTATCTGCATTTGAAGGTTTTTATTTAGATGAAGATTGTACAAAACGTTACAATTTTGAAAATAATGTCCCTAGTGATTTATACGTTAAAGGGATCTATACCACACCTAATCTTCTTTGTTTAGTGACATTTATTTATGAAGATAATACATATACATTATATTGTCAAAAAGGTGAAAGATTAAATCAAAATGATTTTATAGATAGAACATATGGTAAAGATATAGATCATACTTTAACTTTTAAATTAGGTGATGATGTTATTGACTTTATCAATTATGAAATTAATAATGATATTACTATTAATGTAATATAGTTTTTAGAAGACATTTGTCTTCTTTTTTTATTTAAAAAAGTGAGCCTAAACCCACTTTAAATTCTTATAATAAATTTCAATTAAACCATCTAAAATTAATTTATTATATACTTCAATATTTGTCAAACAATTAGGACAAATTAATTCAGATAGTCCTCCAGTAGCAATTACTTTTAATTCATTTTTATTTAATTCTTTTTTTATTCTATAAATCATTCCATCAATCATTGATGAAAAACCATAAATTATACCAGATTGCATACAAGGAATTGTTGAAGTATTTAATACTTTTTTAGGTGGTACTAATTCAATATTAGGAAGTAATGCGGCATGAGAAATCATAGCTTTAGTAGA
The DNA here is from genome assembly GCA_944324705.1 of uncultured Acholeplasmatales bacterium. Lineage (GTDB taxonomy): Bacteria > Bacillota_I > Bacilli_A > Acholeplasmatales > Anaeroplasmataceae > CALUXS01. Next base: position 18,501 of record CALUXI010000010.1, on the reverse strand, counting down.
TACAGCAACCCCCGGAGCAATAACAACTCCAAGTAAACTATTATTAGAAACATATAAAAATTTAGAAGCTGTCCCTAAATCTAAAACTAAACATTCAGGATAAATTTTACTTGCTGCTACACTTACCGCAATTAAATCAGAACCAACTTGTTTAGGATCATCAGTTTTAATATTTAAACCTGTTTTCATTCCAAAACCCATAATTTTAGGTTCAATATTATAAAGAGTTACAATACATTTTTTCATAACTCCTGTTAAAATAGGAACAACGCTACAAATTAAAGCATCTTCTACTTTATATTTACTAAGTAAAGGAAATAAAGTAATTAAATACTCATCACTCGATTTACTAGTATCAGAATTAACTCTATATGTTCTAATAATTTTTTTATTTTCTTCAAGTCCCATAAAGATACTTGAATTACCTATATCTACTAACAAATGCATAATCTCACCTATTTAAATAGTTCATCACTATTAACATTACTCAAATCTTGTTTTTCTTCTACTTTATCATAAGCACATAAAGTAAAATCTTTTTGAAATCCCATATTCTTTTGTTTACCTAAAACTTTAACTAAATAAACTAAAGCCGGACTTAAAATAGCACTAACTAAGAATTCTACTAAGAAATTAGCAGTAGTTATAACTGCTAAAGCACTACTAAATGCTTCTCCAAAACTACCACTAGCTGAATATAAGCCTGTAAACAAGAATGTAACACCAACAATAAATATACCTGTATTAATAATTGGTGTTAATAAAGCACTAACAATTATAGCTGTTGCAAATTTAATATTATTTAATTCTTTCCGTATTCTAATCATTAAAATACCATTAAATACTAAACCAGATACTAAACCTGCTAATCCAGTTTTAACTAAGCATAATAAAATAGTATACCAAATATTAAAACTTAAAAATACTTGAGTACTAGGTGCAACTATTATTAATGCTCCCATAACTAAACCTAAAAACAAACCAACTAAAGGTCCATATAAAATAGCTCCCATAGTTAAAGGTATTAGGGCAAGTGTAATACTTATTGGCCCAAATGTAATGTAATTTGAAATTAATTGTAATACTACAACTAATGCTAGTAAGACAGCAATTCCTACTAGTCTTCTAATTTTTAATGTATTATTCATATTTTTTCCTTTCTCTTGAGGCCTTAAAAGGTCCCCATAGCGCACTTATTATATATCATATAAGAAAAAAATGAAAGAAAAAATTTTTTCTTTCATTACACTAACTAGTAATTAATAACATTTATTATTTCCCAATATCCACTTTTATTTGAACCAACACGTCTTACCTTATTTTCAATTTTTAATTTATTTAAATTTCTATAGATTTTTCTGCTTCACATTGACTGTTTACTGCTTCATTTTGATTGTTTTCTGGTTCACTATGATTGCTTTTGTTACCAATATAAACATTTGATTCATAATTAAGATTTGGCAGTGAAACAAAAAAGTATCGATCAATAACTTTAAACTCTGGTTTTAAGACTTCATTTTCATATGCTTTCCCAATTCTAACTAAACCAGTACTAAAAACTAATTTATCATAAAACTTTTATTTTTTATTCTCTTCTATCTCTTTAATTAGTTTATTAACTTCATTATCATGATTATAGTTATTATATGTTTTAATAACATATGTTAAATCAATTAAAAATAAATGAAATTAATCATTTATTTTGTAACATTAAACTTAAATAACATTATATCGCCATCTTGAACAATATAATCTTTACCTTCTTGTCTTACTAAACCTGCTTCTCTAGCTTTTAGATATGACCCTTCTTTAATTAGATCATCATAAGATACTGTTTCAGCTTTAATAAAACCCTTTTCAAAATCAGTATGAATTATACCTGCACATTCTGGGGCTTTCATACCTTTTTTAAATGTCCATGCTCTACATTCATCAGGTCCTGTAGTGAAGAATGTTTCATAGCCTAGTAGTTTGTAGGTTTCTTTAACTAAACGGTTTAACCCAGGTTCTGTAATACCTAAGTCATTTAGGAATTCTTGTTGTTCTTCATCTTCTAAATTAGCTAATTCAGCTTCTATTTCAGCACTAATAGGACAAATCATAGAACCTTCATTAAGAGCAAATTCTTTTAATTTTAAGTATTCTTTATCTTCTTCTGGATTAGTTAAATAATCATCTTTGATATTAGCAATATACATAAAAGGTTTAGCTGTAAGTAAGCTATAGTTTTTAACATATTTTGCTTCTTGTTCACTAAATTTCATAGATCTTACAGGTTGTTCATTTATTAAAGTTTGTTCTATTCTTTTTAGTAAATCATATTCAAATGGTGCATCATCAACTTTAGCTTGAGCTTTCTTTTCTAATTTAGGGATTCGTTTAGAAACTACATCTAAATCAGCTAAAATTAATTCTAAATTAATAATTTTAGCATCTCTTATTGGATCTACACTACCTTCAACATGAATTACATTTGAATCGATAAAACACCTAACTACTTGAAGTATAGCATCACAATTACGAATATTAGCTAAAAATTGATTTCCTAGCCCTTCACCTTTTGAGGCTCCTTTAACAAGACCGGCAATATCTGTGAATTCACAAGTTGCTGGAGTTGTTTTTTTAGGATTATACATTTTAGATAATACATCTAACCTATGATCAGGTACAGGTACAATCCCAACATTAGGTTCAATAGTCGCAAATGGATAATTTGCAGCTAAAATTTGTGATTTTGTTATAGCATTAAATAATGTTGATTTACCAACGTTAGGTAAACCAACTATACCGGCTGTAAGTGGCATATTATATCTCCTTTATTTATATACTTGATAGTATTAATTTCTAACCTTTTTAATTTTATCACAATTGTTAATTTTATACTATATAAAAATAAAATAACGTGTTAAAAAACACGTTAATTACGATTAATATATAATTCATTATAAGCTTTTAAAGAATCATCAATAATTTTAACTGCTTCTTTTCTTCCTAAGACTTCTAAAACAGATGTTTCTTTATCTTCTAATTGCTTATAAACTGTGAAAAAATGTCTTATTTCTTCAAATTGATGAACAGGTAATTCAGAAATATCACTATATGAATTATAAGACGGGTCGCCAAACGGAATAGCAATTATTTTTTCATCAACTTCATCATTATCAATCATTTTAACTACCCCAATTGGATAACATCTGACTAGCACTAACGGGTCTAATACTTCACTACATAAAACTAAAACATCAAGTGGATCATGGTCTTGCGAATAGGTTCTTGGTATAAAACCATAGTTAGCCGGATAATGTGTTGAAGTATATAATACTCTATCTAAAATAATCATTCCTGTTTCTTTATCTAATTCATATTTTTTCTTACTTCCTTTAGGTATTTCTACACATACTATAAAATCTTCTGTCTTAATTCTATCATCGTCAATAGAATGCCATATATTATTCATTAATTATTCCTCCTCATACATAATTTCAAATATTCTTTCACATGATTTATTAAACAAATCTATCTCTTCTTTATTTAAATGCATTTTAACGTCATCTAAATAACCATTTTTATTAAATCTTGCTAATTTTGATATATAGATTAATTTATTTTTAAAATAATATGGAGTAGATAGAGGTAAAGTAGTCTCCTTGTCTTCTATTATTTGTTTGATTATATAAGTCACACAACTAGCAATTCCATATTCAGTTCTATTTTTAACACCAAAAATATTAGAACCAGCTTTTCTAACTTCAGCATCTAAAGCCTGTTTATTAAAACTCAAATTATTATTTTTTAAATAATTTGATAAGCTATCATTCTTATAAGTACAATTAGAATAAACTAAAACTTGACTAGTACCATGTTCCCCAATTACTAAGGCCGATACATTTTTAGAATCTAAATTATAATAATTGCTGATAGTTAATTTTAGTCTGACACTATCGAGTAAAGTACCTGACCCTATAATTCTATTCAATGGTAATTTAGTTTCTTCAGCAATTAAATAAGAAATAATATCACATGGATTAGATATATTTATTATAATGCCTTTATAATCACTAAAATTTTTAAATATTTCTTTAACAATCTTTCTGTTTTCTTTAAGTTCCATAATTCGATCTGGACTCAATACTTTAGCAGATGCCGTATTAACTACAATGTCACACTCTTTTATTTCATCTAAGTTAGTCATTTTAACTTTCGTAATGTGCTCAAGTAATGGTGTTCCTTGTTCTAAATCTAGTTTTTGAGCTAACAAGAATTTTTCATTAATATCATAAATATAAATTTCATCTACTAATTTATTACAAATTAAAGAATAACATAAAGTACTACCTACATAACCAACTCCTATAATACCTATTTTCAAATTAACACAACCTTTCTAAAGTGTAGGAAAAAATTTAATTATTTTTAATTAATATTTTCTAAATCATTTATTTTTATTAGTGCTGTAGCTTTTTTATAATTATATAGGAAAATTAATTATTTAGCTAGTAAAAAAGAGCTATTTTTTTAGCTCTCTTATATAATTATTTAAATTATTAGCACATATTGCCCCATCTGAAACAGCTTTTGCTACTTGTAACATACCACCTATGACATCACCACAGGCAAATATACCCGGAATATTAGTCATATAATTATCATTTACAACTAAATTATTGTTTTTAATATCTAAACCTAGATGTTTAGCTAAAGTAAAGGCATTTTGACTGCCTAAAGCAATAAAACATCCTTCTACATTATATGTCTTATCACCACAAATGATTTGTTCTAGCATATCATTGCCTTTAAAACTTGTAATTTTATCTTTAACTACTTCTACATTTGCTGGCAGTTCGACCTCTAGTTCATTATTGTTAGTAAATACAGTAATTTTTTTAACTAAAGGTAATAATACATTCAATTCATGTAACATATATGAATTATAACCAATAATAGCTATTTCTTTTTTACGATAGAAAAAGCCATCACAAGTAGCACAATATGATACACCTTTACCTTCAAAATTTTTAGCTAAAGTAAAACCATTTCTTACTTTACCAGTAGCTAAAACAATAGTTTTTGCATCATAATTATTCTTTTTAGTTAAAATGTTAAAACCATTAGCTAAATAGTCAATATTAATTACCTCATCATGGCAAATATTAATACCTAAGCTCATAGCTTCTTTAATGCCTTTTAAGGCTAAATCATGGCCACTAATTTTACCCATGCCATAGAAATTTTCAATCTCTTTAGCTAATTCTAAAGCGCCTAAATCTTTACCAATAACTAATACATTTAGACCATATCTTTTAAGATAGGTAGCACAACTAATACCAGCAGGCCCCATACCTATTATTATTGAATCATACATAGAATTTCCTCCTATTTTGTTTTATAAGTGTCAATAAAGTTTTCACCTTTTAAACTATCTGGTTCATGTCCAATTAATTCTGGATCATTTAAAACACTACTTGCTTCGTATAACATTATAGCAACACAATTAGATAAATTCAAACTTCTTACTTTATCAGTTGTAGGAATTCTAAATGTTTTATCTAAATTATCAGCAATAAAATCATAAGGCAAACCTGTAGATTCTTTACCAAATATTAAATAAATATCATTTTGCGCTTTAGTAAAATCAATTTCTTTAGGTGATTTATGACCATATCTAGATAATATATAAAAATCACCTTTATTTTTAACTAAAAAATCTTCTAAACTATCATATTCTTCGAATTCTAAGTATTTAAAATAATCAAGTCTAGCTCTTTTTAAATGTTTTTCATCTAATGTAAAACCATAGGGCTTAATTAAATGTAATTTAGCATGAAAACCTACACAACTACGCATTATATTACCAGTATTTTGAGGAATTTCTGGTTCAAATAAAACAACATTTAATTTCATATTTCTTCACCAGTTATTGAATAGCTATCAACATCTTTAACAACTATATTAACTAAATCACCTAAATTATGTTCATCTTTAGCAGCTACATAAATGACACCATCAATATCATCAGGAGCATACATATAATTTCTTGCTAGATACATAAAATTATTTTCATCATAACCTGTAATAAAACAATCATTTAACGTTTTACCAACTAATTTTAAGTTATTATCTAAAGCTATTTTTTCTTGTTTTTGCATAATATAGTTATATCTTTTCTCTTTAATAGCTTGAGGAATTTGTTTAAGGGTGGCTCCTTTAGTTCCTTCTTCCATTGAATAAGTAAAAGCCCCTAAACGATCAAACTTAAGTTCTTCCATAAATTTACCAAGATTAATAATATCTTCTTCTGTTTCCTCTGGGAAACCAACAATAAGTGTTGTTCTTATTATAGCTTCTGGTATTTCTCTTTTTATTTTCTTTATTAAATTAGTAATAAACTCTTTATTACCCCGTCTATTCATTAACTTTAATAAATGGTCTTCACTATGTTGAATAGGAATATCAAAATATGGCATTATTTTAGGATTATTTTTAATAAAATCTATTAATTCATCACTTACAATATCTGGGTATAAATATAATAATCTAACTTTAAAATTACCTTCTATTTTTACTATTTCTTTTAATAAATTAACTATACTATTTTCTTTATATAAATCATAACCATAGCGCGTAGTATCTTGGCTAATCAAATTGATTTCGTAGGCTCCTTCAGCTACACTTTGTTTAACTTCACTAAGAATATCTTCAATTGTTCTACTTCTAAGTTTTCCTCTAATTAATGGGATGGCACAAAAGGCACAACGATTTAAACAGCCTTCAGATATCTTAATATAACGCATATAATTAGGGGTAGCAATATGTAAATGTTTAAAATCAAGTTCACCCTTAAAATCAGATTTATATAGATTATTAATAATTTTAATAAAATCTTTATATTCTCTAATTGAAATAAAGGCATCTACTTCTGGTAATAAGTTAGCTAAATTATCATAACGTTGAGGTAAACACCCACAAACAATTAATTTATTGTGATCATTTTTATAGTCTGCCAAATTTAAGATTGTATCAATGGCTTCTTTTCTTGCACTTTCAATAAAGGCACAAGTATTAACCATTAATATATCAGCATCATTAGGATCGTCAATTAAAGTTATTTGATTTTGTTCTAAAAGGCCAACAATTAATTCACTGTCAACCATATTTTTTGCACAACCTAAACTAATTAAATATAATTTCATTTTTCCTAGTATAATCAAATTGTACTTTTAATTATACATTCTCCTTCTAAAGATTTTTATAGTTATGAGTACAACATAACTTTTATATCATCTATTATAGATGCTATAATTAACTTAGCACTGTAGACTGTTTCATATCCTTTTCCTACAGAAGTCTACAGACTTACTGGTTTATAGAGGGTTCAGCTACAGTCTTTTCTTTTATATGGTTATTAGTTGGTTACAGCACACTTATTAATGTTGACTGGTTATAAAGAACTAGGGTACTTTAGGAAAAGATTCGTAGATAGCACCAGTGCAAAATTTATTAAATGAGGAGGAAACAACATGATTTTTGTTGGAATTGATGTCGCAAGTGATAAGCATGATTTTTTTATCACTAACGAGCTAGGTGAAGTGTATTCTAAACGTTCTATAACTATTGATAATTCTATTTTAGGATTTAAAAAGCTTCACAAATCCATAACCGAGTTTTGTGAAGCAAATAATGATTATAAAGTTCGCATAGGACTTGAGTCTACCGGATTTTATCATTTAAACATTATCAAATATTTACTAGATAATAATTTTGAAGTAATGCTAATTAATCCTATCTTAACCAATATGTTTAAGAAATCGAAACGAGTTCATTCAGCTAAAACTGATAATATCGACTCTCAATACATTTGTAAGTATCTTCTTGATACTAAACAAGACTTCAAGCCCTATACAATTACATCATACCATACTGAAGGCTTAAAATCACTATCTAGAGAACGATTTTGTCTTGTAGAGAACCTTAGAAAGGTTAAATTATCTATTTATAGAGTATTAACCCAACTATTTCCCGAATATTTAAAGCTTTTTAGCAATGTTTATCAAGGATCAGCATTAAATATTTTAGAACGCTATAATTCACATAAAAAGCTTTCTAGAGCTCATTTAGATACAATTGCAAGCTTAATTCATGGAAAATTCAAAGCTACTAACCATAGAATCAGTAAGAAAGGATCTAAATACTTACGTTATGCTCTATGGCAGGTAGCTAAGGTTTGCTGGATTCATGATTCAATCTTCAATAAATACTATCTCAAAAAGAAAGCTGAACATAAGCACCATTTTGTCATCTTAGGTCATATTGAAAAGAAGCTCGTAAGAGTAATCTATTCAATACTTAAAAACAATACAAAATACACTTCACAATAACCATATAAAATTTTCAAAGATCAAGATATATTACAATTCTGGTAATTCTACATAGAATTCCATAAACACATTTTTTAATGTAGGGTGAAAGGCCCTTTTTGTCGTGCCTTTATTTAACTATAAATTAATTTTCAAGAATTTATCAATTATCCCTTGATTTATTTATAGTTGGCTCCATATAAAAAACGTGTTAAACACGTTTTTTATTCTAAATATTGTTTAAAACTTCTTTTTTATAAAGTTTAATGTCCTTCTTTAATTCTTTAATTTCTGCTTTTAATTCATCAGCTGATAATTCTTTAACTTCATAAACATTATATTCACTCTTATCAGCTAAACTATTTAAATAGTCTATTGAAACTACTTCTTTAATATATTCATATTTTAATTCATATTTTGGTTCTTTAGCAGTAATTAAACCTAAATCAATACCCTTAATAATGAATTTATATAAATCAAAATAAATGGCATTAGCTAAATATGAGTTATCTTCTTTCTTACTTAACTTTTTAGCTTTCTTAGCATAAGCTTTAACTTTCTTTAAATATTTCATTAATTTATAATTCTTTAAATATTTTTTAGTATTAAAGAAATAATTATGCATACCACTTTCAATAATAGGTGTAATATCCCTGTTAATATTATCAAGTAAATGTTCCATAATTACATATTCTGGACTACTACTTTGATACCAAGTTAAAGTTTCTCTTAAAGTAAAACGGTGACCTAATATACCTTTAAATTCTGGTTTATAAACTAATTCTTGATATTTCTTAAATGGATCTCTATCTTGTAGTGCTTCAAATAAATAATAATCTAAAGCTTTATAACCATGACAATCATTTTCTTTAAACCGTTTATCAAAGAATAATTGGAAATAATAGATTACCCCTAAATCATCAATATTATTTTCTATTTCAAAGATTTCAGCTATTGATTTATCTACTTGTCCAATTGTATGGCTAATACTATGATCCTTAAATAAATGAATACAAGATTCTCTTAAATTAGGGTCATCTAAAGCATTAGAAACATCCTCATAACTTCTTAAAGCCTTACCATTTAATACTAAACCTAAATCTGGGTTTAAAAGATAAAGTGAACATGCTAAACAACTAGTTGCGTAATATGCTCTTTCTTGTTCGGCTATTAAGCGTCCCTTTAAATAAGTGTCTGTAAATTGATCAGTAAACTCTTTCGTATAAATAAAGTTAATGGCATCAGCATAATTATTAGCTAAGGCTAAAGCTAATTCCTTATAATTATTATATTCGACCCCTAAGAAATGATATTTTGTATTATTTTCCATGATTAACCTCCTTAATATCATTTGAATCTAGTAAGATAGTCACCGGACCATCATTTTGTAATTCAATTTTCATGTCAGCCCCAAATACCCCACATTTAGTTTCTACGATTTGGCCTAAACCTTCAGCAAATTTTAAATATAATTCATTAGCTTTTTCATAAGCTAAAGCTTTTGTAAAAGATGGTCTATTACCATTATAAGGCCAAGCATATAAAGTAAATTGACTTATTAACAATATTTTACCATGAATATCTTGAATTGATAAGTTTAATTTTGAAAATTTATCACTAAATATCCGCATATTTGTTATTTTTTTATAAAAATAAGGGAAAAGATCTAAACTATCACCTTCAGTAAAGCCAATAAAGATTAAAAGTCCTTCATCTATTTCACTATATACTTTATTATCAATAATACATTTAGCATTATTTACTCTTTGTAAAACTAAGCGCATAAATTTTCCCTTCTTATTTCATTTACAGCTGGTATCTTGTATAAATTAACTAATACTTTATCTAATTCTTCTATATCAGTTACTAAAATTTTAATTTTAATAATGGTTTCTAAATTTAAGTTATTTTTAACATTTAAACTAGAAACATTAATATTTAAAGTAGATAAAGTATTCATAACATCAGCTAATAATTGATTATTAGTTTTAGCTAGAATCTTTAAAGCCAAAGGATATTTTCGGTTAATATTATCCGCCCAAGTTAAATTAATTAATCTTTCTTTTTGCAAATTAGCTAAATTCTTACAATTTTGGTGATGAACTACAATACCTGTACCCTTAGTTATATAACCTACAATCGGGTCCCCTGGGATTGGGTAACAACAAACAGCGAGCTTAATTTGGGGATTAGTTAAACCATCTACAATAACCCCAGTTTCGGAAATATGTTTTTGACCTCTATTAAACTTAGCAATAGATTGTTGGATAATTGTTTCTCTATCCCGTTTAACTTCACCTATATATTTCATAACGACTGTTTTTTCTGAAATGGTACCTTTACCAATTTCAATATATAAGTCGGTTACAGTTTCAATATTGTTTTTACCAAAATTCTTTAAGACAAATTCATCTTTTAATTCATAATTATAAATTCTTTGACTTTGGAATTCTTCTTCTAATTGTCTTTTACCTGATTCAAGCAAAATATCTTTATTTTGTTTGTTTAAAAATGATTTTATTTTATGTCTTGCATGAGTAGTTTTAGCAATCTTAAGCCAACTCGCACTAGGACCTTGGGAATTTTTATTTGTTCTAATTGAAACAATATCCCCATTTTGTAACTCATAATCTAAAGGAACAATCTTTTTATTGACTAAAGCCCCAATCATCGTGTTACCAAGTTCAGTATGAATCTTATAAGCTAAATCAATTGGGGTCGCACCCTTAGGCAAGTCTATGACATCACCTGTTGGGGTATAGACATAAACAGATGTTGTTAAGATATCTTTTCTAATACTATCAACAAAAGTTTTTGGATCAGATTCATCTTTATCTTCTTCATTAAATTGTAATAAATCAGCATACCATTTTAATTTTTGAGCAATTTCAAATTGTTCTTTTTCTTTTGAATAAGTAACATTTTCTTTATATGCCCAGTGAGCAGCGATACCAAGTTCGGCAATTTGATCCATTTCTTTAGTTCTAATTTGAACTTCAAATGTTAAACCTGCCCCCGAAATTACAGTCGTATGTAAACTTTGATACATATTAGGTTTAGGGACTGCTATATAATCTTTAAATCGTTTAGGAACTGGAGTATATTTAGCATGAATCAAACCTAAAACACGGTAACAATTATCTATTGTGTCAACTATTATTCTAATAGCTAAAACATCATAAATGTCCTCAAACTCTTTATGTTGATTAATCATTTTTTTATAAATAGAATAAATATTTTTTACTCTACCTTTAATTTCAAAATCATTGACACCTTCTGTCTTTAGGTAATCTTTAATTTCTACAATAATATGATCGATATTTTCTAAACGTGCTGAATTTGTTGAAGATATATCTTCTTCAATCTTTTTAAACATGATTGGATCTGTATAGCGTAAACTTCTATCTTCAAGTTCAGCTTTAATTTTAAACATACCTAGACGATGAGCTAATGGAGCATATATCTCTAATGTTTCTTTACAAATTCTTTCTCTTTTTTCAGGATTTTGAGCATCAATTGTTCTAATATTATGCAATCTATCAGCTAATTTAACAACAATTACTCTAATATCTTTCCCCATAGCTAATAGCATTTTTTGATGATTTTCTGCTTGTTTTTGTTCTAAGGAAGCAAATTTCATCTTAGTTAATTTAGTGACTCCGTCAACCATTCCCGCAACATCAGGACCAAATTTATCTTTAATTTCATTTAAAACAACATCAGTATCTTCAACTACATCATGTAGTAAGCCTGCAATAATAGTGTCCGGACCTACATGTAATTCAGCTAAAATAATGGCTACATGCAATGGATGGGTAATATAAGGATCACCTGATTTTCGCATTTGGTTTTTATGTTTTAAATCAGCAAACTTATAAGCTTCATATATTCTTTCTAAATCTTTTGGATTATGAATATATGTTTTGACTTTTTCTAATAAATCGTTGTAACAAACGTTATCCATAATCCAACCTCCTTTTTAAATTTCTTCTTTAAATTGCATTAAGGAATAAATGTCATAATCTTTAAGTAATTCTTTGCCTGGTAAATCTATAAGTTCAATTAAGAAGGCACAGCCTACTACTTCGCCACCTAATTCTTCAACTAATTTAATAGCAGCCTTAACTGTTCCCCCCGTAGCTAGTAAGTCATCAATAATGACTACTTTATCACCTTTTTTAATCGCATCTTTATGCATTGTTAAAGTGTTTGAACCATATTCTAAATCATATGCACAACTTACTTGTTCACGGGGTAATTTGCCAGGTTTTCTAACAGGGACAAACCCCATATTAGCTACTACACTAACCGGAGCCCCAACCATAAATCCTCTAGCTTCCGGACTTACAATTTTATTAGCTCCCTTACTAATTGCGTAATCTTTTAAAATGTTTGTAGCTTCTTTAAAGGCATCTTTATTTTCTAATAATGGTGTAATATCTAAAAAAACTATTCCTTGTTTAGGAAAATTTGGTATTTTAGCGATAAATTTTTCTAAATTCATTATTACAACTCCTTTTTCAAATTATAACACATTAGATTTAAATAATAAATAAAATATGCTATAATTTTGTTGTAAGGAGGCTAAAAATTATGCAACCATTAGCTTATCGCATGCGACCTAAAACATTTAATGAGGTTGTAGGTCAAGACCACTTAGTAGGTGAAAACGGAATTATTACTACTATGCTCAAAAAAGAAAAACTTTTTTCTTTTATTTTATACGGCCCTGCCGGTAGTGGAAAAACTACTATTGCCTATTTAATTAAAGATTTATATAAAAATAATTGTTTTACTTTTAATGCTTCTACTGATAATAAAGCTAATTTAAAAGGTATTATTGAAGCTCGTAATTATTATGATTTTGTAATACTTATAATTGATGAAATTCATAGAATGAAAAAAGATATACAGGATTACCTCTTACCTTTTCTTGAAGATGGAAGTCTAATTATAATTGGGCTAACTACCGAAAATCCTTATCGAGTTATTAACCCAGCTATTAGATCAAGATTACACATTTATAAGATGCATGAACTAACGGAAAATGATTTAATTAAATTATTAAAAAATGCCGCTAATAAGGAAAATATTTTAATTAAAGATGAAAATGTCTATAAATATATTTCTACTGCTTCTAGTTTAGAAGTAAGAACTGCCTTAAATATGTTAGAAGCTACTTCTTTAATTGATGAAAATGAAAGAGATTTAGAACATGTTAAAGATGTAATTGGCATAAAGACTATTGCTGTTGATGGTAAAGGGGAAAATTACTATGATATTTTATCTGCTATGATTAAATCTATTAGAGGTTCAGATGTTGATGCTAGTCTTCATTATTTAGCCCGTTTTTTAGCTTGTGAAGATTTAGAAATGGTAACTAGACGTCTTCTTATTTCGGCTTATGAAGATATTGGTTTTGGTAATCCTCAAGTAGGCCCACAGGTTTTAGCAGCTTGCGAAACAGCTCTTAAAGTTGGTTTACCGGAAGCTAGAATCCCTTTAAGTTTTGCTGTCGTTAATTTAGCTTCTAGTCCTAAATCTAATGCTAGTTATTTAGCTTATGATGAGGCAGTTGCTGATTTAGCAAATTTAAAATCTAAACAAATACCACACCATATTTTAAATAAAGAAATCAAAGGCGGGGCTAAATATTTATATCCTCATGATTTCCCTCATGATTTTGTTAAACAACAATATTTGCCAGATGAAATTAAAACTCATACTTATTTTAAACCTAAAGGTAATAGTAAATATGAGTTAGCCTTAAAAGAATATGTTAGTAAATTAAATAATATATTAAAAAATTAGAAGATTTAGTCTTCTTTTTTTAATGTTTAAACAATTAAAAAATACCTAAAAATGCATTTTAGGTATCTAATACTAATTTTTATTATTTATAATATCTGGGTCAGTAGAAATTAATACAGGAATAATGATTGGGCTTCTTTTAGTATTTTTAAATATACTAGATGCTATTTCACTTCTTAAGTCATTTTTATATTCAGACCAATTAATAAACTTTTGATTTAAATAAGTTTCTGAAACATTATTAAATCCTTCAATTATTAGATTTGTAACATTCATTTCCTCAGTATCAAACATAAAACCTTTAGAAGTGATTTCTGGCCCAATTATAACCTTTTTGGTCTTAGGATTAATGTTTGCTGAAATTATAACTACCCCATCTTTAGCTAATAATTCTCTATCATGCATTACAACATCACCAATATTACTTAAGGCCTTACCATCTAACATAACCTCACCAACTTCAACACTACCAGTAATACCGACATATTTGCCGTTATTAAATTCACAAATATCACCAGTATCTAACAAAATAGTATTTTGTCTTGTATAACCAACACAATCTGCCACAACTAAACAAGCATCTAAATGTCTATATTCCCCAATAACCGGAATGATATATTTAGGTTTTAAAATATTTATCATTTGTTTAATTTCTTCTCTTGATGCATTAACAGGTGGTAATAAATCCGGTTTAAATACATGAACTTTACTAGTAACTTTATAAATTATATCTAAGGTTCTAGCAGACATTTTTTCAGTTCCTAAAACTGGATTTGTTAAGACAACAACAGTGTCTGTCTTTTCCATATGAATTAATCTATCAATCTTTTTTGACATTCTTTGTAACATAAAGAATGGTTCATGACGTTCTCCGGTTACTAAAACTACTAAATCTTTATCATTGTTATCATTATTTTCATCGATATAACGTAAATTAACATTATATTGTTCCGGTATATTTAAATAACCAAGTTCGATAGCTTTTGCTAATAATCTTTGTGTCTTTTTACCAATTAATGCTACTTTTTTCTTATTATCAATAGCAATATTTATAATTTGTTGAATACGTAAAATATCTGATGAGTATAAACTAAAGATAACTCTACTAGGGGCAGATGTTAAAATTGAATTCATTCTTGTTTTAAACTCTAAAATAGTACCACGATTAGAAGCATTAATAGCACCTAGAGATTCTGTTAGTAAAGCTAAAACTTTTTCCTTAGAAAATACAGCAAGATTTCTAAACATAGCTGCATAATCAACTTTAGCATTTTGATCAAAATTATAATTACCTGTATAAATAATATTGCCATCAATAGTTTGGATATCAATACCACAACAATCAGGTAAATTATGAGCTAATTCAAAGAAACGAACTTTAATATTATCAAATTCTAAGGTTGAACGTGATCTAACCGTTATTAAATTTTGCGGATTATAAGTAATACCTTCTTTTTCTAATTTATCTTTTAAAACAACCATTGTAAAATTTGAAGCATAAATCTTGCAATTTATATATTTAATAATTTGATAAACTGAACCTATATGCTCATCATGTGCATGTGTCAAGAAAAGCCCAACAATTCGATCTTTATTTGCTATTAAATGATTAATATTAGGAACAATTATATCAACACCACGCAAATCACTAGGTGGCACTTTTGATCCTGCATCTAAAATAAAAATTTTTTTATCAACTTCAACACAGTATAAATTTTTCCCATCTTCTTGTAAGCCACCCAAGGCATAAAATAAAACTTGACTCATAAAATCACTCCTCTATTAATCGCTTTATTTCACAAATATTATATAAAAAAAATAAATAATATGCAATAAAAAAAGACTCCTAGAGTCCTTTATTATTTAAAGTTTTCAACAGTAGCAACTTCAACATGACCTTTAGCTACAACAAATACATGGTTAGCTACTTCACATTGATATGCACCACATTCTACATTGGCCCAATCTTTGCTAGCTAATACTTTATATTCTACATTGGCCCCTTCAGGTAACATTTTAGAACAAGTATAGCATTTAGCTTCTTCATCATATTTTAATTCTACTGCTTTAGTTGCATCCCATTCACCTAATTCAGCTAAATTACCACATACATAAACTTTATTATGACATGGACATGCATTAATGTTGAAAGCAACCTTACATTTTTTAACTTTATCTGCCATTTCTTTTACCTCCAAAAATATTATAGCAAATATCTTAAAAAATTAAATCATTTTTAGACAAATATTATATGAAAACGCTATATTTTTAACCAATTATTTCTATTTTTAACTTAATAATATATAATTAGTATGGTGATTAAAGTGAATTTTCCAATAAAAAAAACTAATAATAATCAATATGTTAATAAAGCTAATTTAGGTATGCAATTAGAAACAGCAATTAATGAATCTAATACTTTTTATTTAAATGCTAACAAGGCTGCAATTTATAAAAAACCTACTCCTGTTCAAATAGTTAAAGTAGATTATCCAATGCGCAGTAAAGCTGTAATAACTGAAGCTTATTATAAAACTCCTTCTACTACAGATTATAATGGTGTATATAAAGGTTTTTATATTGACTTTGAAGCTAAGGAAAATCACAATAAAACGGCCTTTCCTCTAGCTAATATTCATCCGCATCAATATAATCATCTACTTAATATTTATAAACATGGTGGAATTGGTTTTTTAATTATTAGCTGGAACCATACTAATGAAACATTTTTATTACCTATCATGAACTTAAAAATATTTTGGGAAAGAATGTTAAATGGAGATCGTAAATCTATTACTTATAATGAATTAAAAGAAAAAAGCCTTCTAATTAAAGAAGGCTACAATCCACGTTTAGATTATCTAAAAGCTATTGATTATTATTTAGAAAATGATATTAATTTAATTAAAGGAAAATTACTTTAATAAATCAGTATATCCATCCGGATATAATTCTGTCATTTTCTTTTTCAAGTTATTTAATTGTTCTTTTAATTTATAATTTTGTTGTCTTAAAGCTGTTTCTTCTCTTGCTAATAATGTTTCATCATTAATAATTTCTTCCATTTTTTTGAATTTAGGATCATCTACAGTTTCTAATTTATTCAATTGCTCTTTATAGACATTAATAGTTTTATCTAATTGTTTAGAAGCTGCTTCTACATCTTTAATTTCATGATTTACAATAGGATGTTCTTCCTGTAATTTTTTAAAACCATCAATATTATTAATCATAAAAAATTGTCTTAACATATTAAAAGTAGTTACATTAATTTGATCAGTTGAAACTACAACTAAAGGATGAGATGTTCTAACTAATAATGAATAATCTGTTTCAAAATCATTAATTTCTTCTAAACTATATTTTTTATCTGTTATTTCAATATCATTTGCCATTCTTAATTGATTATTAAAACTTCTAATTTGTCTAGCGAAATTAGCTTTTAATGGTTTTAAACTATTAATTATTTCTTCTTTAGTTTTTCCCTCGGTTTGTAACTTAATAATATTGTTAAATAGATTAATATTAATTGTACTAGATATATTTTCCATTAAATGTTTTTGTAATTCTTTAGATACTTTAGTTTGAATATGTAAATTACGTTTAAGTATTTTATCAATGCTAAATAATATACCTGCTAATTCTTCTTGTTGTTGTTTTAATTCCATTTCTAATCACCTTATATATTATATAAAACTATTGTTTCTTTAGCAATATTTTTATAAATTTGTTATCATATGTTATTAATTAATATATTTATAAATAAAGAAATTTACTTTTAGAATTAACTAAAAATAAAAATCTAAAATTTCTTATTTACTTTTTATTATATTTATTATATAATAAATGAGCGCATTGAGTTGATCCCGTAGCTCAGCTGGATAGAGCAACGGCCTTCTAAGCCGTGGGTCGAAGGTTCGAATCCTTTCGGGATCGCCATGTTTTAAAGATTAACTTTATGGTGAATAAAGGTTAAAACGAATAATTTTCTAATTAAATTAGTGAAAGGTGCTTTTAAATTTTGAAGAAGCTATATTTTCACTAATTTTTTTATTTTTTCATAAAAAATTATAATTTTATCTTTGGTAAAATAATAGCAAAAACATGTATTTTTTAGCTAAAAAATAACAAAAAAGCATTAAATAACATTTTAAAATCACAAAAAATTCACAAATTTTAAAAACGTAAAAACCGGTTAATACAGCCGATAAGTCCTCTATTTATATAAAATTAATTCCTAAAAATTTAATAATAAATGCAATAAAATTAGATAAGAAAAATCAAGTAGTAATTAAATAATTTTCTATATAAAATATATATTTATTAAATCCAACAC
>CALUXI010000009.1 GCA_944324705.1 uncultured Acholeplasmatales bacterium | reverse complement strand
CGGCTACTATCGGCTACTATCGGCTACTATCGGCTACTATCGGCTACTATCGGCTACTATCGGCTACTATCGGCTACTATCGGCTACATACTATATTCCTATTAGGGGATTAATTACTGAATTTAGAAATGAGGTTTTATATTGAAAAAAACAATATATTTATTAAGTATATTTATATTAATTTTTGGTTTATCTAGTTGCATGTATGATACGAATAAAATTCCTGATGATTCTGGTTCAGTTATTGATCCAGATACAGGAGAAGAATATAAGTCATATTCTGGTGGTTTTGCTAGTATGGGAACTTATATATCTTTACAAGTATATTCTACTAGTAAGGAAGAAGCAGATAAGATATACAATGGTATTAAAAGTATTTATGATACTTGTAATAGTATATCAGATGATGGTTATGACTCTATTTATGGTCAAAGTTATGATAGTGAATTAGCTAGGTTAAATAGAGATAGAAGTTTAAAAGTTTCTGATGAATTATATGATTTATTAAAATTTGCAGTAAGTATGCAAGAATATACAAATGGTTATTATAATCCTTTTATGGGTAGATTAAATCATATGTGGAAAGATTATATTAATTATGTAGGAACTATGCCAAGTCAAGGTGAACAGCAAATATATGCAAGTATTGCTAGAAACACCTATTTAGAATTTGGGGAAGATAATTTAGTAACTATTAAAAATGATTTAGATGAAATATATCCTGGTGAAGAACCTCTAATTGACTTAGGTGGATGTGCTAAAGGTTATGCAACTAACATAGCTTATAATTATTTAGTTGAAAATAATGTTAAGTATTATTTATTAAATGCTGGTAGTTCAAATTTATTAATGGGTGAAAAACCAAGTAAAGATGGTTATAATGTTATTTTATCTTATGTTTATGGTTATCCAAATCAAAACCCAGTCATTGAAATTAAAGATGGTTATTGGTACATCGATGGTAGAAATACTAATTTAGAAGCTAAAGAAGGAGCTAAATCATATTATGGTAGTAAATCACCTGATAGTGTAAATGGTAAAGAGGGAGATCTCTATTTTCTATTTAATTCACAAGTATGTGCTATCTATATTAAAGAAGGTTCATATTGGCGTAATAAATTAAATTGGGGTATTGCTAATATAAATGTAGAGAATGAAGCAGTAGTAACATCAAGTCCATCTGAACAACATCGCTTAGAAAATGGTATTTATTACCATCATTTATTATCACCAGTTACTGGTAAGCCTGAAAACTATATTGATGGTATAAGTGTTATAGGAACTGATTCTGGTAAATTAGATGCTTTATCAACAGCTTTATTTGTTATGCCTGATGATGTGAGAGAAAAATTTATTGAAGACAATGATTTAAAAGTAATTATAATTAAAGATGGTAAAATAAGCTATAATTCGACAGGTGAGGAACTATGAAATTTAGATGGTATGATGCCTTAATTATATTAGTTATTATTGCTTTAACTGCTTGTTTAGCTGCCTTTATTTATATAAGACCAACAAAAGGCGAAACTAAGTATATGATTGTAGAGCGGGATAATGAGGAAATATATCGTCTAAATTTATCACTCGTTTTAGATGAAGTAACAATAAATATTCAAGGTGATAAAACAGAAATGGTTATAGGAGCCGATCATGATGGCTGTTGGGTTATCAGTTCAGGTTGTCCTGATAAAGTATGTATTAATACAGGTAAAATAATTGATAGCAATGACAAACCAATTATTTGTTTACCTAATAAAGTGAGCATTAGTATAGTTTATGAATAGTAATAGAATTAAATTACAAAAAATCATTGTATTATCCCTTTATTTAGCCATTTCTATTGTTATTTCTTATGTTGAAACTTTTATTCCTATCCCTATTCCTGGAGTAAAATTAGGTTTAGCTAATGTAATTACTTTGTTCTTATTATATGAAGGTAAATGGTATGATGCTTTCTTTATTTTGTTAGCTAGAATATTAATTGTTTCATTTATTAGAGGAACATTTTTAAATGTTACTTTCTTCATGTCTTTAGGTGGCGGATTTATAGCCTTTATAGTTATGATTATATTTAGTCGTTTTAAGTTTTTATCAAGCGTTACAGTATCTGTTTTAGGTAGTGTGTGTCATTGTTGTGGTCAAATACTTGTAGCATATTTATATACTTCAACCAGTGCTATTGTCTATTATTTGCCTATTATTATGTTTTTATCAATTATTACAGGAATTTTAAGTGGTATTGTTTGCATATTAATGCGAAGAAGAAGTAATGATTTGTTACCTTATAAGAGAAATTAAAAATAGGTTTTTTAAATTTAATATACTATATTAAAAGGGTAGCTTTGTATGATATGAAAAACTACCCATTTTTTATGATTATCAAATACTCTTAATATCTTATTAGAATGATGTATCATAATTTAAAATTGTTTTTAATGAAGTTATTCTTCCTTTATATTATTATCTACTCTTCGCTTAATATCTTCTAATTCCCCATTTAAACATTTAATTTCATGGATTGAAAGACCAATAAGTAAAGCCATAAAAAATAACCAAACGCCTACAGTACCAAATATAAAACCATAATGAATTTTCCAGCTACTAAGAGAAAGGCTTATAGAATAAATAGCAAGACTGGTAAACACAGTTATTAATATAATATCCCAAATAATTATTTCCTTTTTCCTTGCATTTATGTTTTTAACTACGTCTTGTTTAATACTTTTCATTTTAACCTCCTCAAAAAATTAAATTATTAAAGTATGAATTTAAAGTGTTATTACTCTTAAAAATTTATTGCCACATCCCAACATATTTATTTAAAAGGGCATAAATTTCCTTTAATAGTATGTTATAAAAAATAAAATTTTCAATCTATCATAAACCTGTAAAGAAGTTGTAAAAAACTAGTAAATTTTTACTATTTATTACAATAAAAATCTTAATATTAGGTAAATATAACTCTAGTGCTAGTACTAATTTTAAGTCTATGATATGTTATTCATGTGATTCGCTTAATTAATATCATAAGTAGTGAAGTTAAGATTATTTAAATTGTCCTAATTACGTTTTAAAACCTCCTTTTTATAGTGTGATAATTATACGAGGAGGTTCTTTTATTATTCTATTAATAACTTTATTTAAAATGTTTTGTAAAATGATTTATGATAATATAAGGCATGTTATTTTTGAAGATATTCAGTTAAAAATCTTTTTAATAAGAACGATAAAGAATAAGGTAAAGTAATTATTTTATTATTAATACCAATATTATAATCTCCAAATTTAATAGCAAAATCAATGTTATCATATTTCTCTAAGATTTTATTTAAAGAAATAGCTCGTCCTTTTTTAGATTTAACTTCAATAGGAATAATTTTATTTAAATAATTTATAATAAAGTCAATTTCAATCGTTGAGTCTTGACTACGATAGAAAAATATATTTTCAAAACCACTTTTAACTAGATTATCTAAAACTAGATTTTCGTAAAGCCCACCATTATAGATAGAAAAGTCATAATGAGTACGCATTTTTTCTTCAGCCTCAGGGTCTAAAAAAGCCATAAATAAAGCTAAATCAGCAAAATAAACTCTAAAATTATTATCTTCTAAATAGAGTTTTAGAGGTTGTTTGATTTCTTTAACATTGTAAGTCATAAGAATAATTCCAGCATTCATTAACCAATTAAAACAGTCAAAATAAGAAGAAAACCTAGCCCCGTGTCCCATCTTACTAAATTGAAATTTATGATTATCTTTAGCTAGTTGAAGACTAATGTTTTCGTATATTTTAGTTACTTTACTTTTATCTAAACCCGTCACATATTGTTTAATGTCATCTAAATAATCTTTTCTTAATTCTTTTTGTAAAAGACAAGGTTCATGATAATTCTTAGTATTAACAAAAGAATTAACAATTCTAGGCATACCACCAATAACACTATATTCTCTAAATAGGTCATTAATTATCTTTAAGACAAAGTTATCAAGAGGAGTTAGATTAATTAAAGAGTTATAGAGGGTATTAATAATTTTATCATCATATCCTTTAGCCCATAAGTATTCTTCAAAATCTAAACCGCACATTATATATTCTTCTTTATATCCAACAGCTACAGAAGATATATGTAAATTATTAACACCTAAAGCACTACCACTACATATGACATCAAATCTACCATCTAGACTAAAAGTTTTTAAAGAAGTAGTAGCGTCCATATAACTTTGAATCTCATCAAAGAAGATTAAAGTATGATTTGGAATGAATTTAAAATTAGGGTTACGAAAAGAAATCTTACTTATAATGTCATCAACATTAAAATTAGTAAAAACTTCTTTATATTCCGGGTTAAAAATAAAATTTATTTCGACAAATGATTCATAATTATTAAGCCCAAATTCTCTAATTGAAGTAGTTTTACCAACTTGTCTAGCTCCGTAAATTATTAAAGGATTGTGTTTTCTATTTTTCCAATTGATTAAGAAATCTGTTATTTTTCTTTTAAGCATAGTATCACCAACCTCATTTTACATTTTTTTGTTGTTTGAGAAATAATTTTGCTATTTTGATGAAAATGTAGTATATTAAGGTAGATTGGTTTTACTGGTGGTGATATTATGCAAATTCCTCAATATATTAAAGAAATATTAAATATTATAAATAAATATGGTAAGGCTTATGTTGTTGGTGGTTGTGTTAGAGATAGTTTGTTAGGACTAAAACCTAATGATTGGGATATAACAACAGATAGGCTTCCATCAGAAATAAAAGAGATATTTAAAGATTATAAAATAATAAATAATAATGGGGAAAAACATGGTACAATTACGATTATGTATCAAGATAAACAAGTTGAAATAACCACCTTTAGAGAAGATGATAGATATTTAGATGGGAGACACCCAAGTTCAGTTTCTTTTACGAGAACTCTAGAAAGTGACTTAGCTAGGAGAGATTTCACAATTAATGCCTTAGCTTATAATCCAGAAGTTGGGTTAGTTGATTTATATGATGGTCAAAGTGATTTAAAAAATGGAATTATTAGAACAGTTAGAGATGCTGAAAAAAGATTTGGTGAAGATTATTTAAGAATTTTAAGAGGGGTAAGGTTTGTTTCTAAATTAGGATTTAAAATGGAAGAACAAACTAAAATGGCAAGCTTTAAACTAGCTCATAATATTTTGAAATATATCTCTGGAGAAAGAATAAGAGAAGAATTAAAAGGTATATTATTAGGCAAAAATGTTTTAAATGCTTTATTGGATTATCATGAAATTATCTTTTCTATTATTCCAGAATTAAAACCTTGTTATAATTTTAACCAAAATAATCCGTATCATATTCATGATGTTTATACACATATATGTTATGTTACATCTTATACAAAGCCAGATTTTATTTGTCGTTTAGCAGCCTTACTTCATGATATAGGTAAACCTAATTGTTATACTGAAGAAATCAAGGAAGGCAGATTATGGGGACATTTTTATGGTCATCCACAAGAATCTTATAATATAGCTAAAGTTATATGTGATAGATTAAAATTATCTAATGATGAAAAAGAAAGAGTTTTATATTTAATATTAGAACACGATACTCCTATTGAAGTTAATACTAGGTTATTAAGACGTTTAATTATGCGAACCCCTAATGAAGATAAAGATTTGTTATATGATTTGTTAGATTTAAAACAAGCTGATTTAAAGGATCATATTAATTTAAAACCTTTAGATATTGTTAATATTAATAGTAAAATAGAAGAAATCTATCAAAATAAATTAGCTTTAAAAATAACAGATTTAGCTATTAATGGTAATGATTTAATTAATTTAGGATATAAAGGTAAAGATATAGGATTAGTATTAAAGATGTTATTAGAAGCAGTAGTAGATGAAAAAGTATTAAATAATAGAAATGATTTATTAGAATATTTAAAAAATATTAAAGGCTAGTTAGAGATTTAACTAGCTTTTTTTAGTAGGATATATGTTATTAACTTTGAATAAATATAATTTTAATGAATTATAACTAACGTTTTGTATCTTATTAATGATGGAGGTATAAGATGGACAAGAAAGAAACTTTAGCTACTTTATATTCTTTACGAGCTGGTTTATCTTTAATATCAGTGGAAAATGATAAGGTTAAAAAGGAAGAAAATAGTATTGATTCTTTAGAAGCTAATCGTAATTATTTAAATGAAGAAGTAGCAAATAAAGAAGAGTTAATTAAAAATCAAAAAAGCTTAATAGCTGATGAAGATAAGAAAATTAAGGGAATAATTGACAAAGAGTATAAAAAGAAAATTGAAGAATATGATGACAAAAAAAGAGATTTTGGTTATTTTGATGTTGATTTTGCGGTTAAAGTAATTATATGGTTAGTTATAATTGGAGTGGTTATAGTCTTATTAGGAGTTGGAGTATATTATCTAGGTGATTTTTTCTACACTAATGCGATTGAAGAAGGACATGGTTCAGCTATAGATAATGCTCAACAAAAGACTGGAGAAGTAATGCGTGATATCGTAGGTCCTTTTATGATGAAATGGGGAGCTATTGTCTTTGTTGGTTTGATTGTTTTAGTTTTGTTATATATTTTAATTAAATATTTAATTCATAAAAATCATGAAAGTAGGGTAGCTAGATTTAATAGAGAGATTGAAAGAGATAAAGAATATTTTACTAGTCAAAAAAACTCCTTTTATAAACAAAGATATGAAAATTTAGCAGTAAGTAAACTTAATGGTTTAAATAATAAATTAGTAAGTTTAGAAAATAATCTAGTTACTATTAGTAAAGAAAATGAAGAAAAATTTACGCTATTAGATATTAAAAAAGATACTCATCAAAATAATATTTTAAGTATATCTTATAGAGCTAATAGTATTTATGAAGCTTTAGAAAAAGAATATGGAGATTTTTTAGATACTAGAGATTGGGCTAATTTAGATTTAGTTATTTATTATTTAGAAGCTAAGAGAGCTGATACTTTAAAGGAAGCTTTAATATTACTTGAAAATAGAATGCAATTTGAAGATTTAAAGAGTCTTATTGTTAATGCTACTAATGCGATTGGGCAAACTATTAATAATCAAACTAAGGTTTTAGGTGAGTATTTAAATGTTTGTTTTAAAAATTTGAGTAATTTAATAACAGAACAAAACGCTATTGTTTTAAGGACTGTTGAAGGTTTTGTTGAACAAACTAATAGTAGGTTAGATTCTATTAGTAGAAATGTATCTGCTTTGTCAAATGAAGTTGCTGACTTAAGAGCTACTTCAAATGCACAATTAGTTGCAGCTCAAAGTGTAATAACTAATCAGCAATTAACTAACTCTTTATTAAATAAAATAAACTCGAGCTCTGCTAGTTTAGTTAATGATTGTAATTATTTAAGAAATATAGTTGAAAATTATGAAGTTAGAAGAAGAAATAATATTTAAGTGTTTTTTAAATACATATAAATGTTTTTTATAAATTATTTATATGTATTTTTTTATTGTAATGTAAAGGCTTTCGGCAATCTTTCTAATTGATTATTTATATATATAGTGTTATCATTTAAAAGGTATTTTCAACCTATTAAAATAGGTTAAATTAGAGGTGTTTCTAGTGAGTAAAAAACAAAAAATTATTAGCTGGAGTATTTACCTTGGTTTAATAATTATATTACTAGTGGCCGTATTTTTAGTGCCACAACGAGAAAGGGCTGAATCTATTCAAGATACAATGAAAGATGCTGTGTTACATGAACATGGTAAAATATCTTTATTTGGTCTAATAGATGTAAATCCAGGACTAATTTCGGCATTTATTGTAACACTTGTAATATTAATATTTGCCGCTATTGTAAGAATATTTGTTATTCCAAAGTTTAAATATGTTCCGGGTAAATTTCAAATTGCTATTGAACAAGCTGTAGGTTTTTTTGACAATCTAGCTACATCAAATAGTCCACATCGCAATAAGCTTTTAGGGGCCTACATATTTGGTGCAGGGGCTTATATTTTTGTGGGTACTTTATTTGAATTAGTTGGTGTTCAATTTGTAGGTGTTAACGGAGAACCTTTAACTTTACCAGCACCATTATCAGATATTAATGGGGCATTGACTATTGGCTGTTTTAGTTATTTAGTTATTATGTTTGGTGGACTAGTCGCTAATAAGGGTAAGGGTGTTTTAAAAACTTTGAAGGATTTTTCTTTACCTATATCTATGAGTTTTAGATTGTTTGGAGCCTTATTAAGTGGTTTGTTAGTTTCAGAATTAGTATATTATTATGTAGCATTAAGTTTTGTCCTGCCAGTAATTGTAGGTGTTTTATTCACCTTAATTCACGCCTTAGTTCAAACTTATGTTTTAACGATGTTAACTTCTTTATTTTATGGTGAAGTATCAGAAATAAAGCCTAAGAAAAAGAAAGAAAAGAAGAAAGTATTGTCTTAAAATGGAGGATATTATGAAGAAAATTAATTATTTTATGTTATTTATGATTGCA
Organism: uncultured Acholeplasmatales bacterium; assembly: GCA_944324705.1. Lineage (GTDB taxonomy): Bacteria > Bacillota_I > Bacilli_A > Acholeplasmatales > Anaeroplasmataceae > CALUXS01. The sequence goes on along the minus strand of CALUXI010000009.1, from coordinate 54,538 downwards.
ACTTTAGTTGTTAGTTTTGTTGTTTTAAGTGTATCTAATAATTGTGATGTAGAGACTACAAATGCAGTTTTACATACTTTAGCTGCTAAAACTAGTCCTTTAGCTGAAACAAGTCAAGTAGTTGATAACACTGATGGTTTTAAAGCTATGGCTGCCGGTATTGGTATTGGACTTGCTGCTTTAGGTGGTACTATTGGTATGGGTTTAGCTATTGCTAAGGCAAGTGAAAGTATTAGTCGTCAACCTGAAGCTGATGGTAAGATTCGATCAGTTTTCATGTTAGGTTTAGTATTTATTGAAACTGTTGTTATTTATGCATTAATTGTAGGCATTTTAGTAATATTCGTATTATAAGGTTAGGTGATGAGGATGTTTTTGGCTGATATTCCTTTAAATATTGATTGGCAACAAATTCTCTTACATCTTTTAAACTTTGTTATTTTAGTAGGTGGGCTTTATTTACTTTTATTTAGTCCAGTTAAAAAATTTATGGCTAAAAGAAAAGCTCATTATGATGAAATGGATAAAGAAGCTAATCTTAAATTAGCTGAAGCTAATAAGAAGGAAGAAGAAGTAAATCTTCGCTTAGCTAAGTTAAATGAAGAAATGGCGTCTTTGAGAGCTAAAACTAGTAAAGATATGGAAGAATATCGACAAAATCAAATTGCTGAAGCTCAGAAAGAAGCTACAAATATTATTACTAATGCTAATAAATTAGCTACTAAAGAAAAGAGTAGAATTGTTGATAACGCAAATAAAGAAATAAAAGAATTAATTAAAGATGCAACTAAGAAAGTTGTAGATAAGTCTAAAAACAATAGTTTAGATGACTTTATAAAAGCGATAGAGGGAAGTGGCGAAAATGAATAAAGCTATCCTTTATTGTGATAAAGAACCTACAAAAAAACAACAAGAACGTCTAGTAAATTTCTTAGAAAAGAAGTATGGAACTATTACTTTATCTTATGTAATTGATAAAACCATCGGGGGATTTAGACTTGAAGTCGGTTCAGATGTTTATGATTGGACTAATGAAGGAAGACTAAATCAGTTACAAGATAAATTAAATTCTTTATATTCTAATAAAAACATTATACCTTTATTAAAAGAAACTGTAGATAAATGGCAACCCCAAATTATCACAGAACAAGTTGGACATGTTTTAAGTGTTATTGATGGGGTTGTTACTATTAGTGGACTTGACTTAGTAGAATATAGTGAAATAGTTATTTTTAAAAGTGGCGTAAAGGGAATGATTCAAAATATAAGTAGTAATACAGTGTCTTGTATTTTGTTTGGCGATTCAAGTGAAGTTGAAGAGGGCATGGAAGTTCATAGAACTGGTAAAACAGCCGGTATTCCTGTTGGTGAAGGTTTTTTAGGTAGAATTGTTGATGCTTTAGGTAATCCAATTGATGGTCTTGGCCAAATTGAAGCTCAAGGTTATTTACCTATTGAAAAGGAAGCACCAAATATTATTAGTCGAAAACCAGTTAATCGTCCACTTGAAACAGGTATTTTAACTATTGATTCAATGTTCCCAATTGGTAAAGGACAAAGAGAATTAATTATTGGTGATAGACAAACAGGTAAAACAAGTATTGCGGTTGATACTATTTTAAATCAAAAAGGTAAAGATGTAATTTGTATTTATGTAGCAATCGGTCAAAAAGCTTCTAGTGTTGCCCAATTAGTTGAAACTTTACGTCAATATAAAGCTTTAGAATATACAATAGTTGTATCATCTTTTGCTTCAGATGAACCAGCTTTACAATATATTGCACCTTATGCAGGTTGTGCTTTAGGGGAATATTTTATGGCATTAGGCAAAGATGTTTTAATTATTTATGATGATTTATCTAAACATGCTATTGCTTATAGAACGATAAGTTTACTACTTGGTAGAGCTCCTGGTCGTGAGGCTTATCCTGGTGATGTTTTCTATCTTCATTCAAGATTACTTGAACGTAGTGCCCAATTAAGTGATGCTTTAGGTGGGGGAAGTATGACAGCTTTACCTATTGTTGAAACTCAAGCCGCTGATGTATCTGCATATATTCCTACAAATATTATTTCTATTACAGATGGTCAAATATTTTTAGAAAGTGATTTATTTTTCAGTGGACAAAGACCAGCTATTAATATTGGTTTATCAGTATCAAGAGTTGGTGGGGATGCTCAAACTAAGGCAGTTAAGAAAGCTACAGGTACTTTAAGACTCGATTTATCACAATATCGAGAAATGGAAGTATTTACTCAATTTGCTAGTGATTTAGATAATGCTACTAAAGAACAATTAGCTTATGGTCAATGTTTAATGCAAATTCTTCGTCAAGGTGTTCATAAACCATTTAAACAATATGAGGAAGTTATTATTTTAGTTACAGCCTTAGCTCGTTTATTTATTAAATTACCATTAAAACAAGTTAAGGATGCTGAGTATAAGATGCTTGATTATTTTAAACAAACTAATTCTATGTTATGCAATAAAATAGAAACAGAAAGAGTATTAACTCCAGAAATTAAAGAGGAAATTATAAAGGTAGCTAGTACTTTTATAGACTCTTATTTAGGTGATTAGTATGCCTAATACAAAAGAGATAAAAAAAAGAATAAAAAGTGTTGAAGATACTCATAAAATAACAAATGCAATGTATTTAATAGCTTCAACAAAATTAAGAAAAGCTAAGAGTGATTTTGATCATACTAAACCTTATTTTATGGCTTTAAGACAGGAAATTAAGAGAATATTTAGATTGTCAAGTGATATAGAAAGTAACTATTTTTATCCTATTGATAATATTAAAAAAGAAAATGTTAAAAGTATAGCTTTAGTTATTACAGCTGATAAAGGTTTAGCAGGTTCTTATAATCAAAATGTAATTAAAGAATCATTAAAAATATTAGATGATTATCCAGATATGAAGTTATTTGTGGTTGGCGAATATGGTAGGCATTATTTTAATGAACATAACATCAAGGTAGAACAAAGTTTCTTATATACTGCATCAAGTCCAACTATGCATAGGGCTAGAGAAATAGCGGATTTATTGTTAGAAGAATACAACAGAAATAGTTTTACTAAATTGTTCGTTATTTATACAGATTTAGAGAGTGGTCTAGTTGGTGAGGCTAAATCTAATCGTATTTTGCCGTTTCATAGAGCAGAGTTTAGTGATATTTCTGATGATACTAAGGTTGTTCGTAATCTTGAGTTTTATCCATCATTAACTCATGTTTTAGCTAATGTAGTAAAAAGTTATGTTACTGGTTATGTTTATAGTGCTTTAATTGATAGTTTTTGTTGTGAACAAGAAGCTAGAATGATGGCTATGAGTTCAGCTAATGATAATGCTAAAAATATATTAACTAATTTACAAATGCAATTTAATCAAGTGCGTCAAGCTCAAATTACGCAAGAAATAACCGAGATTTCAGCTGGAGCTAAAGCACGTTTAAGAAAGGAAGGGGTATAATGAATAAAGGTAAAATATATCAAGTTTCTGGTCCAGTTGTTGATGTTTTATTTGCTGATGGCCAGCTTCCTAAGATTAAAGAAGCCCTTTATATAGAAAAAGATAAAGAAAAGAAAGTTATGGAAGTAGCTATGCATATGGGTAATAATATTGTTAGATGCATTATGTTAGCTAGTTCTGATGGCCTAACTCGCGATATGGAAGTTATAGCTTCAGGGAAGGAAATAAGTGTTCCGGTTGGTAAAGTTACTTTAGGTAGAATATTTAATGTTTTAGGAGATCCAATTGATGGATTAAAAGAAATTCCTGAAGATTCTAAAAGATGGCCAATTTATCGTAAAGCCCCTGATTTTGCTAGTCAAAAAGTAAATATTGAAATTCTTGAGACAGGTATTAAAGTAATTGATTTATTATTACCATATCCAAAAGGTGGTAAGATTGGTTTACTTGGTGGTGCAGGTGTTGGTAAAACAGTTTTAATTCAAGAATTAATTAATAACATAGCTATGGAACATGGTGGTTATTCTATTTTTACTGGTGTTGGTGAAAGAAGTAGAGAAGGAAATGATTTATGGCTTGAAATGAACCAAAGTGGTGTTATTGATAAGACAGCTTTAGTTTTTGGCCAAATGAATGAATCACCTGGTGTTAGAATGAGAGTTGCTTTAACTGGTTTAACTATGGCTGAATATTTTAGAGATGAAGAGAATAAAGATGTTTTATTATTCATTGATAATATTTTCCGTTTCGTACAAGCTGGTAGTGAAGTTTCAACTTTACTTGGTAGAATGCCATCAGCTGTAGGATATCAACCTACCTTAGCTGAAGAAATGGGACAATTAGAAGAACGTATTACTTCAACAGATAAAGGATCTATAACTTCAGTTCAAGCAATATATGTTCCGGCAGATGACTTAACTGATCCGGCTCCGGCAACTACTTTCTCACACTTAGATGCTACAACAGTATTAAGTAGAAAAATTGCTGAACAAGGTATTTACCCAGCGGTTGATCCATTAGCTTCATCATCAAGAATTCTCGAACCTAGTATCGTTGGTGAAGAACATTATGAAATAGCTCGTAAAGTTCAAGAAACATTACAAAAATATAATGAATTACAAGATATTATTGCTATTTTAGGTATGGATGAATTATCTGATGAAGATAAAACAACAGTTTTAAGAGCTCGTAAGATTCAAAGATTTTTAGCTCAACCAATGTTTGTTGCTGAAAAGTTTACTGGTCTAGCTGGTAAATATGTTCCAATTAAAGAGACAATTAGAGGTTTTAAAGCTATAATTGATGGTCAAATGGATAAATATCCAGAAGCAGCTTTTTATAATGTAGGAACAATTGATGATGTAATTGCTAAAGCTAAAATGATAGAAGGAACTACAAATGAATAAGTTCAAGTTACAAGTTTTAGCAGCTGATAAACCTTTTTATGAAGGTGAGTGCTATTCTTTAATTTTACCTACTACTAATGGCGAATATGGTATTCTAGCAAATCATTGCAATATGTTAGGAGCCATAATACCTGGTGTATTAAGAGTTAATTTAGATGGAACTAAAACCGAAATAGCTAGTGTATCTTCTGGTGTTTTTAAAATTGAAAACAATAATGTTTTATTACTAGTAGACTCTATTGAAAGACCAGAAGAAATTGATATAAATAGAGCTAAGAGAGATGCTGAAAAAGCACGTGAAGCATTACTTCAAAAAATGAGTAGACAAGAATATTATTCTACTCAAATTAAGTTAGCTAGAGCAATTAATCGTTTAAAAGTAAAGTCTAATATAACTAAATAATATTAATCATTAATTTGTAAAAAATGGTGTCATTGACACCTTTTTTGTTATAAACTTTAGATATAGATAACAATTAATGTAATATTGATAAACACGATGTTGATACTCTTTTACTATTGTTTAATGAAATACTAGACGATATTGAATTGGTATATATTCCCCCTAGCTAAATTACCGGATCCGGCAAATTTAATTAATGAAGTAAATGATTTTAGATAAAAAATGTAGTTAGTAGAACTTTATAAGCCCCCTCTCTATGTGTCTAATTTTAGTGTAGCAGTACATTATAAATTCATAATACAAAAAAAGAAAAGACACTTTTGCTAGACATAACTCTAGTAAAGCGCCTTTTTATCAATAATCTGAGATGTCAACTGACACCTATTTCTTTGTCCTTAAATATTAATATATTAATAAATAAATTACATAACAAGATAATGAAAGCTAAAATAATGATTATATATTTAATTATTTCATTAGCTAAAATTAGTGATATAAGTGGTAAGATAGATGTTATAAGAGAAAAGACAAAGAAAATTATTTTAATTTTATTATTTACTAGAGGTAATATTAATAAACTTATAGCTATAATTAAATTGAATGTAGCTATAGAAACAGATAAATAATAAAATGTTTCTAATGTTCTATTACCATTAATAATAGGGGAAGTATAATTAAAGGTAATTCCTATTAAAATAGCTGTTAATAAAGATATTATAATAATGCTTAAATATTTAAATTTATAACTTTGGTCTTTATTAATAGTAAAATAAACAACAAGGCTAATAACATATATTATTATAAGTATTATATATACTATTTCTCTTAAAGAAGAAGTATCTTCTAAAAATATTAGTTGTTTATTATCTAAAATAATAATGTTAAGTAAATTAACCCAAGCTAAAAGAAATATAATTATATTAATAATACCTATCGTTTTTTTTATTTTTAATAACCTCCTTAATGTAATTTTACTAAAACGTTTTCATTACAACACCATACTAACATAATGTTAGATATAAATCAAATATAATAAAATTATATTTTAAAAACAACAGAATTATATTTAATAATTATTTGTTTTGTTTATAAATGATTGAATATTTATTAAATAGATATACTTCTTGATTTTTGTTCGAAATAGAACTATAATATAGTTCGAAATAGGACAAAAGGAGGATTAGTATGGATCTTAAAAAAATTATTAGAGAATATTATATAGCTACTTATAGAGTAGATGAAGCTTATTCAAGATATTCTAAAACTTTAGGGTTAAGTGAATCAGAATTATGTCTTATTTATGCCTTATATCCTAATTATGAATTATCACAAAAAGAAATATGTAAAGATTGGCAAATACCTAAATCTACATTAAATACTACTTTGAAAAAATATGAAAAAGAAGGTTTAATAAGCATGTCTTATTTACCTAATAATAAAAAGGAAATGAAAGTTTCTTTAACTGATAATGGTATTTTATATGCTAAAAAGTTTATTGATGAAATACAAGTTAAAGAATTAGAAGCTATGAAAAAGGTTATGGAAAAATATGGTACTAGTTTCATTGATGCAGCTAATTTATATGCTGATATATTGAGCCAAGGGTTTAAGATAGGTAATAAATAATATGTTAGAAGAAAAGTATTTTATTGAGACCCCAGTATCTAAGCTATTTATTAAGATAGCTATTCCTGGGGCTATTGGTATGTTTTTTAGTGCTATATATCAGATATTAGATGGTTTATTTGTTTCAAATTTTGTTTCTAATGTAGCTTTTAGTGCGCTTAATTTAACTTTGCCTTTAGTTTATATTGCGTTTTCTATTGCGGATTTAGTAGGTATTGGTTCTAGTGTTTTAATTGCTATATTATTAGGTAAAAAAGATTTAGTTAAAGCTAGTCGTTTATTTAGTATGTCGATTATTTTAATTTTTGTTTTAGAAGGTATAATTACTATATTATTACATTTTTTAGCACCTAATATTTTAGATTTATTGAATGCCAGTGGTGAGTTAAAAGAAGAAGGTATTATTTATTTAAGAGTTTATGCTTATTTTTTACCTGTATCTAGTTTAGTTTTTGCTTTAGATAATTATTTAAGAATTAGTGGTAAAGTTAAGACTAGTATGTTTTTAAATGTTTTAATGACAGGTTTAATAGCTTTATTTGATTATATTTTGATAGTAGTTTTAAAACAAGGTATTTGGGCAGCTGCCTTTGCTTCATCTTTAGCTTTTACTATTTGTGCCATCTTAGGTGTTATCTTGTTTGTTAGTAAAAAGATGGTTTTAAAATTTAGTAAACCAAGTATTACTAGAAGAGAGTTTATAAGTATTTTTAAAAATGGAGGACCAGCTTTTATTAATAATATTAGTGGAAGGTTGATGGGAACTATTTTTAATGTTATTTTATTACAACAAGCAGGAGATAATGGAGTTAATGCTTATGGGGTTTTAATGAGTCTTGAAGTATTTATTTTACCAATATTATATGGTATATGTGATTCATTACAACCGGCAACAGGTTATAATTATGGGGCTGGTAAGATTGATCGGGTTAAAAAGATTCAAAAATTGGTTTTTGGTACAAGTTTTATAATTTGTTTTCTTTCTTTTATTATAATGCTTGTAGGTAGAGATTTTTTCAGTCATATTTATATTGATGATACAATCCCTGGGGCTATTCAAATGACTAATATGGCGATTATGGTATATTCATTTACTTATATTACAAGGTCATTTTCTTTTTCTTGCCAAACATTCTTTGAGTCAATTTCAAGGCCTTTAATCTCTTCAACTATTTCTTTGGCTATTTGTTTAGTTGTTCCTTTAATATTATTAGGATGTTTTTATGCATTGGGGACTTTAGGTATTTGGTTAATTTTCCCAGTAGCTAGTTTAATTGTTGGTATAATGTCAATGTCTATTCTTATAGTAATGAATAAAAAAGGTATTTTGTTTAAAGAATTTACTATTTAGAATATTGACAAAGATAAGTTGTTTTGATAATATTTATAGCGAGCAATGGCGCTCGTTAATTAAAAAATAATAATTATTATGCAGGGTCGCAAAGTTTTTTTGTGACCCTTTAATTTTTAAGGAGAAGGTTATGAAAAATTATACTAAAGAAGACATTAGAAGAATTTGTAAAGATGAAGATGTTCATTATATCCGTATGCAATTTACAGATATTATGGGTATTGTAAAAAATGTAGAAATACCTATTACTAGACTTGAAGATGCATTAGATAATAATGTTATGTTTGATGGTTCATCTATTGAAGGTTTTGTTCGTATTTATGAAGCGGATATGTTCTTGCATCCAGATTTAAATACTTTCTTGGTTTTAAATTGGGAAGATAATTCTTATGGTAAAGTAGCTCGTTTTATTTGTGATATTTATAGACCAGGTAAAAATGGTCAACATATTCCTTTTGAAGGCGATCCTCGTTATGTTTTAAAGAGAAGTATCAAGAAAATGAATGAGATGGGTTTTACAGCTTTTAATGTAGGATTAGAGCCAGAATTTTTCTTATTTAAATTAGATTCTAATGGTAAACCAACTTTAGATTTTAATGATAATGGTGGTTATTTTGACTTATCACCTATTGATTGTGCTGAAGATTGTAGAAGAGATATTGTAGCTGAATTACAACGCATTGGATTTGTTGTTGAAGCAGCTCATCATGAAGTTAGTATGTCTCAACATGAAATTAATTTTAAATTCAATAGTGCTTTAGAAGCTTGTGATCATGTTCAAACTTTCAAAATTGTTGTAAAGAATGTAGCTAAACGTCATGGTTTACATGCTACATTTATGCCTAAACCAATTTATGGTATCAATGGTTCAGGTATGCATGCTAATTGTTCTTTAGTTAAAGATGATGGAAAAAATGCTTTTTATGATCCTAATACGCCAAATGGCTTATCTGAATTATGTAATAAATGGATATCAGGTATATTAGATCATGCACGTGGTTTTTGTCTAGTTACAAACCCAATTGTAAATTCATATAAGAGAATTGTTCCTGGTTTTGAAGCTCCTTGTTATATATCTTGGTCTGACAGTAATAGATCAACTATGATTCGTATTCCGGCAGCTCGTGGTTTAAAAACTAGAACAGAAGTTAGATCTGTTGATGTGGCCGCTAACCCATATTTGGCTATGGCAGCTATTTTGGCCGCTGGTCTTGACGGGGTAAAAGGTAATTGTAAAAATTATGAACCTGTTTATGATAATTTATTTAAAATGACAGATGAAGAAAGAGCTAATGTTGGAGTTTACAGTTTACCAGCTAATTTAAATGAAGCTATTGGTGAATTCTTAAAAGATGATGTTATTAAAGAAGCTATGGGTGAACATGTTTGTGAAAAATTAGTTCAAGCTAAAAAGATTGAATGGGATAATTATCGTAGACAAGTTACTAAATGGGAAATTGATCAATATTTAATGCGTTATTAATATTTTATCTCTAAAGTAGTTATCTATTTTAGAGATTTTTTTACGATGCTATGGTAAAATCTTAATAGAGGTAATTTTATTATGATAAAAAAATGTCTAATTTTAAGCAGTTTATGTTTATTAATATTATGTAGCTGTGTTAAACAAAATGAAAACAAAGAAGCTCAAATAATAATTAGTAATAGAAATAATTTAAAAATTGAAGTTAACAAAGAATACCAACTTGAAGTAGATTTAATTAATTTAGAAGGAAAAGTTAAATATAGTTCTCCTGATTTAAATATTAGTGAATTAGGAAATATAAATCCGACTAAGACTGGTGAATTTATAGTTACTGCAAGTCTAGGTGATGTAGAGACAACAATAAATATTGAAGTTGTTGAAGATATCGATTATGAAAACATGTATAAAGATATTAATATAGATGATTTTTATCAAAATTATACTAAAGCATATAGTTATGATGAGGCTGTTGTTAGAACAGGTTATTATTTAATGAGTGGAGATATTGAAGTACCTAATCAAAAACCTACATATAGTAATAGAATTAAAGAAGATGGTAAGTATGTTAGAAATACAACAACTTTATTTAGTGAAGATTATAATACATATTATGTTTTAGATACCTATGGTAATGTTGTTAACCATGTTTATAGAAATTGTGCTTATATTACTCTTGAAGAAGTAGCGGCTTATTTAATGGCTTTTGGGGATATTCCAGCCAATTATGTTGAAGGTAAATCACTAAAACCTACATATAATCCTTGGAAAGAATATTTAAGATTAAATAATACCTATTTTTCTGGTGATACAAGTAAATATCCTTATGAACCACTATTACCAAATATTAGTGGTGAAGGTGGAGAACTAGATTATTATGAAATAGATTTAGGCACTACCGGTACTGATTGTGATCCGGCGTATTTAGCTAGAATATACAATAATGGAAGAACGATTGTCAGAGGGGCAGCAAGATTAGTTTATGTTCGTTATGACAAAAATGGTAATCAAGTAATAGATCCTAATGAACGTTATGTTTTTTATACCTACAATCATTATAATGATTTTGAAGAATATTTAAATTATGAAGGTGGTTGGGGTGAAATGTTTGGTAATATTACGGGTGGTGGCGAAATCTCTAGTAGAGAAAATTATAACCCTACCCCATATGTAGAAACTTTAAGAAAGGATTTTTTAAATGATTAAAGACCCTAATATTTTATTATCTTATATAAATACTAAATTAAGAGATAATTATGCTAGTTTAGATGGATTAGTTGAAGACTTAGATTTTGATAAAGAAGAAATAATTAGTATTTTAAATAAAATAGATTATGTTTATAATCAAAAAGAAAATAGATTTATTAAGAGATAAGACGACTTTTAGGTCGTTTTATTTATGAAAATAATGTAAATTTTAAAAAGCCTTGACTTATTTTTTTAAAAATACTACAGTATAAATGTAGAGGTAGCGTTTTTAAATGAAAGGAGGTATAAAAAAATGAGGAAAAGTACTATATATGCCATTATAATAACAGTTTTGTTTATTGTAGTATTTATGATTGTCCATCCAATAGCTTTAAATATGAATGGTTTTGATTTAGCTTGGGCGCCTTTTGCTTTAGGTAATGCTATAACATTAGTATTATTGATTTTAATAGATGTTAGAAATTATAAAGGCAATAAAGCAAAAGTAACGATTTTCTTCAAAGATTTAATGGTATCAATTTTAGTTCTTCTTTTATACTCTCCAATTGCTCTTGTTCAAGGTTTTGTATAAAAAGAAGATGGTTATTATTTAGGAAGCAGTTTTGCTTCCTCTTTTTGTTTTTTCTTTATAGTTTATTTTGTTTATGATATAATTTAGTTAGAAGTAAAAAACAATTATCTTTTAATATGAGATATTGAAACAAATAGGAGGTAGAAAATATGGCTAATTTAGAGGCTTTTTTAATGGGTGCTAATGTTATAACATCTTATAAAAATAGTAAGTTTAGAGCTATGACGTGTGCATGGTCTATGATGTGTGATTATGATAAGGTTATGATGTTACTAGGTAGTACATCAGATACTGGTAAGAGTTTAGTTAAGGGTGACTTAGTAGGTGTGTCTGCCTTAGCTAAAGGTCAAGATTTAATAGCTAAACATTTCGGGGAAAATCATAGTGATAGTTACCCAAAATTTAATCAACATTATTTAGAAAAGTATAATGATGTATATGTTGTTAAAGAAGCTAAAGTTAAAATGAAATGTGAAGTATTAGATGTAATGCACGTAGAAGGAATGGAAGCTGATTATTTAGTTTATTTAAAAGTTTTAGATTATAAACAAGATGACAATAAAGCTTTTTTAGCTAGTGGAGAGGTTAAATGATTAAATTAAAAGATGTATCTAAATATTATAATTCTAATGGTATAACAACAGTAGCTTTAGAACATATTAATTTAGAGTTTAATAAGGGGGATATTGTTGCTATTACAGGTGAAAGTGGTAGTGGTAAATCAACTTTATTAAATGTTATATGTGCTAATGATACTTATAATGATGGAGAAATTTATTTTAATGGTGAGGAAACTAGTTATTTTGATGTAAATGATGCGGATAATTTTAAAGCTAAATATGTAGGTTTTATTTATCAAAATTATAATATTATAGATTCATACACAGTCTTACAAAATGTTATGTTTCCTTTGTTAATTAAGGGAATGGATTATGATAAGGCTAAGGAAAAAGCTTTAGAATTAATTGCTAAAGTAGGTCTTAGTGCTAGGGTTAAACATCGTGGAACTAAATTATCTGGCGGGGAAAAACAAAGAGTTGTCATAGCTAGAGCTTTAGCCCAAGATCCTTTAATCTTAGCTTGTGATGAAATGACTGGTAATTTAGATAGTAATACTAGTAAAGAGATTATTAATTTAATTAAAGAAGTAGCAAAAGATAAATTAGTCTTAATAGTTACTCATAATTATGAAGAAGTAAAAGATATTGTAACTCGTAAAGTAACTTTAGTTGATGGTCATATAATTGAAGATAGAGTGATAAAAGAAGTAAATGATAGAGATAATACTAAAATGGATTTAAGTCCTAATAAGTTATCATTTAAAAATATTTTGCGTTTTACATCTAATAATTTGTTAGGCACACCTAAAAAAAGTATTTTTGCTTTTATGATTATGTTTGTAATGTCTTTTATTATTTTAACTATGTTTAGTTCTTTATCTTATTCTTATTCAGGAACAACTAGAATAACAGAAGATAGTGCTTTATGTTTAGTCCCTAATTATTATGTAATTAACAATAAGGATTATAGTGCTTTAAATTTAGAAGATTTTACGGGAATTAATTATAATAAGTACAGTTTGTATAATAAGTATATTACTAGTGATAGTACAAATTATGAACTAACTAATTTAAATATTTCTACCGATATGTTTGAGGGTAGAATGCCTCAGACAGAAGATGAAATAGTTCTATTTTCGGGTTATAGTTTTTATCAAATAGCCTTGAAAAAAATTGATAATACTGTTTTTTACGAGAGTGAAAATAAAACTTTTAAAGTAGTAGGTGTAGGAAGAAATAGGTATTTAAGAGGGATTATAGCATATACGCCATTTGAAAGTAATTTATCTAATAATAATTTTAATTATGATTCTTTTATTCCAATTCTTAATAATGATTTAAATTTAAAATTAGATTTTGTTCGGAGAACAGATATTGATAAAGTGACTATTTACTTGCCAAAAGGTTATGAATTTAATAAATTAGAATTTGCTTATTCTCCATTTATTAATTATAGATTTAGTGTAGATGCCGATGTTAGTTATGATGATGCTTATTCTGATTTTACAGTGTATTTACCTATTGATTATGTTATAAGTGATAATTTTGAAACTTATGAGGTAGATGCGATATTAACTAATAGTCAAGCCAACAAATTAAGAGATTTAGGTTATAATTTATATAATCCTTATGAAAATAGTAGTATTAATGGGGGAGCTTTATTAACTTTGATTTTGTTATTTATTATGTTATTGATTCCAGTGTTCATTATTTATTTAATTACTTATTTAATTTATAAAAATATTTTTGTAAGTAAATTAAAAGAGTATACAATTATGCGTATATTAGGAATTAATAAAAAGTCCTCACAAAAAATGTTATTATTAGAGACTAGTATAGTTTCTATTATAGCTTTAATTTTTACTATTATTTTAAGTATTTTTTTAGGTTATTATTTTAATATTATTTTATATAGAATAGTTGAAGTTTGGATTTATGTAGCATATATCTTTATTATGTTAATGTTTATTGTCTTCTTAGGGTTCAAAGTTAATTATAATTTCTTTAAAGAAAGAACAACTAAGACACTAGTAGGTGAGAGAAATGATTAAAGCGCTTAATTTAACAAAAGTTTATAACAAGAATAAGAAAAACGCTTTAGAAGTTTTAAAAGGTGTTAATTTAGATTTACCTAATACAGGTCTTATTTCTTTACTTGGTAGAAGTGGTAGTGGCAAATCAACATTGTTACATATTTTAGGTGGCTTAGATAATTATAATGGAACTATTGAGTATGATGGTAAAACTTATAAAGGTTATAATTTAGATTTATATAGACAAGAAAATATTGGTATTATTTTTCAAAATTATTTATTATTTCCAGATTTGACAGTAATTGAAAATTTAAAAATATGTCTTAATATTATTGGTATAGTTGATGAAAAAGAAGTAGAGGCAAGAATTGAATACGTCTTAAAAAAAGTTGGGATGTATAAGAAAAGAAAAAAATTAGCTAAGAACTTATCTGGCGGGGAACAACAAAGAATAAGTATCGCTAGAGCTTTAATTAAAAATGCTAAAATTATTTTAGCTGATGAGCCAACAGGTAATTTAGATAAGAGTAATAGTTTAGCTATTATGAATATTTTAAAAGAAGTTAGTAAAACTACATTAGTATTATTAGTTACCCATAATAATGAATTGGCTAAAAATTATAGTGATAATATTATTTATATTTCAGATGGTAATATTAATAATAATGTTGATTTAAGTGATGTTAATAATATCAATTCTAATGAAGATGATGTTATTTATTTAGAAGATTATCAAAAAGATAGTACTAGTTTAAATAATTTAGAATTAAATATTTATGCTAATGAAGATTATGATTTAAAGATTAATCTAATATATAGAGATAATAGGTATTATTTAGTAGCTAATAAAAATATATCTATTTTAAGTCCTGATAGATTAAAAGAAAAAAGAACAGAAATTGTTGAAAAAGAAATTGATTTTGATAATTCTTGGTATAACAATAACTTAAAGAGAAGAAGATCTTTATCTAAATTTAAAGACAGTTTTGTTAATTTCTTTAAAAATAGAAGAAGGAAAGATAAATTACTAAAGATTTCTTTCTTTGGGGTTGGGTTTATTTTAGCTATTTCGGTGACATCATTTTTTAATTATATTTTAACTCCTTATGAACCTACGGCATATAAAAATAAATATGTAATTGTAGATAAAACGTATGATTCTTATGTATCATATGACATCCTTGAAGATATTTTACCTTATGTTTGTGATTTATCAGCTAATAGTACATTAACAGTTTCTTTAGTAGAGAAAACAAACAGCATTGAAAATTATCGACAAACAACTAATACATATATTAATAATAAAGAACAAATAAATGAAAGAGAACTTGTAGCTGGTAATTTAGAAAATGCTGTCATAACAACAAAATTAGCTGATATGTTATCGGATAATTATGAAGATATTTTAAATAAAAATTTAGTAACTATGGGCATAAAAAAATATTATTTTAAAGTATCTGGTATAATAGAAGATGAAATAGCTGTTTTATATACAACAAGCAAAGAAATATATGTTTCTTCTAATTCTGTAGATCTTAAATATGCTACTATTTATAATATTAGTGACTATAATTATGAAGTAATTGATGGTTTTGTTGGGGAAGCTTGTGTATTAGAGAACTCTAAATATGATTTGAATGATGTAGTTCATACGAATTTAGGCACATTTACAGTAGATGGTATTATTAGGTTAAAGGAAGATTATGTAGTTCAAGATGATGCAGTATTCTTAAATTCTAATGATTTACCTGGTGGAACAGATATTATGGCTAATGAAGATTTAAATTATAAGATAATTAAGGGTGAAGATATTACTAATAATTTAACCTGTTTATTACCTGCTTATATGTTATCTTTTTATAATGTTGGAGATAAGATTAATTCTCCTATAGATAATTATACTAATTTAACAATAGTAGGATTTTATGATGCTAGTCAAAGTGAAACTTTTGGTAATATGTTAGTTAATTCTGACACTTTTAATTATTTATGTAATAAGAGTAATTTTAATAAAGATTTAGCTTTTGAAATATCTGATTATAATGGGTTAATTAATTTTTTAAAGACACAATATGATCAAGAAGTGTCATTAATTAGTCAATATGATTATTATGTTGGACTATACAAGGCTTATAATTATGAAGATATCATTATTTTTGGAGTTATTTCCTTAGTTTTAATTGTAACTTATGTTTTATTAGTTTATTTTGTAATGCGTTCTAAAGTTTTAAAAGAACAATATGAAATTGCGGTATACCGAACTTTAGGGGCTACTAAACGAAGTTTTTATTTTAAATATTTAAAAGAAGTTATTGTATTAAGTACCTTTACTACTTTAATAGGCTATTTAATGATGTTTACTTTCTTTGCTTTAGGCAATTCGTTAGTTAATGAAATGTCCGGAATGAATTTATTTTTAGTGAATTTCACTTCCTTTGGAGTAGGAATAGGTTTATTATATTTAATAAATATAGTAATAGGACTTTTACCAATTTATATGTATTTAAAGCGAAGTCCAGCTAATTTAATTACGAAATATGATATGTAGGAAGGGATAAAATGTTAAAAGCTAATTATCATACTCACACTAAGTTATGTAATCATGCTGAGGGTATGCCAGAAGATTACATAAAAGAAGCTATTAGTTTAGGGTTTAAAGAACTTGGGATGTCTGATCATGGACCGGTTCCTAGAGAGTTTATGTCGGAAGAGGAGTATTTAAATAATTGGATTCAAAGAAATATGACTTTAGAGGAATATTATAGTATTTATTTACCTGCTTTAGATGAGGCAATTAGTAAATATGGTTCAAAAATCAAGATATATAAGGGTTTAGAAGTTGAATATATCCCGGGTCATGAGGAATATTATATTGGGCTTAAAGCTAATTTAGATTATTTAAATTTAGGTATTCATTATTTTTTATCTGATGGAATAGAAAAAAATAGTTATGATGATGTTAATTATAAAACTATTTATGATTATGCTGATATAGCTATTAAAGGTATGGAAACAGGTATCTATAATTGTTTAGTACACCCAGATTTGTTTTATTTTAATTATAAAAATGAAGAAGGTAAGCAGGTTTTTGATAAACATTGTATTAAGGTTAGTCATATGATCTGTGAAACAGCTAGTAGATTAGGGATTTATTTAGAAGTTAATGCTAATGGTTTAGCTAACTCTCTTAAATACGGGCATAAGGATGAATGGTTATATCCGCGGAAAGAATTTTGGGAAATAGCTAAAACATATCCTAATTTAAGAATAATTATTGGGGCTGATGCTCATAAAATTAAGAATTTATATTCTGCAGATGTTAAAGCAGTTGAAGAATTTGCTCATAAATTAGGTTTAAAAGTAGAAGATTATATGAAAATTTAAATAAAAGGAGGCGAAGATTCATGAATATCGATAATTTATTAAGAGAAGAGTTGTTAAGACGTAAAAAACGTATTCAAGATGAATCACGAGCCAAAGAAAAACCTGAAGTTTTTAGTGATGTTGATTTAGAAAAAATAGTTAAAGTTAAACCTCAAAGTAAGGAAGAACTTAATAAATTAGTTAAGATAGATTATCGTTATGTTGATGAAATAGTTGATGTAGTAACATCTTTAGTAGCTAACAGTTCTAATTTTTGTGATTTAAATCCTGATGTTTTAAATACAATTAGGGAGTTAGAAAAAAAGTTAGTTGAAATAAATAAAAGAAATAGGATGTTATATATTCCTAAACTACCTCAAGCTTCATTCGATTTAAATACATCAGGAAACGATCCATTTGATTTATTATTTAGACATAAAACATTTAAGATATCTATTAACTCTGGGGTAGCTTTTAAATTATTTAATGCTGTATATAGAGATACAGAGAAAAACTATCGTGATAAGGGTATTTTAGATTTATATGTTGGTTATCCTTTTATTAAAGGTAAGATAGCAGATGATTTTTATATTCATGCCCCACTAGCTTTATTCCCTATTAGTATTGAAAAAGGTATTGATTTTATTAAATTAAAACTTGATACAAGTAGGGAAGTAACATATAATTCACATCTATTACTTGCTAATTATAAATTTAAAGAAATAAATAAGACTTTACCAAATGTAGTAATAGAAGATTTAAATTTAGCTAATTTTATGACTAATTTAATTGATTTTTATAATGAAGAAGGAATTAGGTTTTACAGAGTTAGTAAAGATTTAGCTCCTTTTATACAAGTAAAAGCTGATGATTTAAAATATTATAGAATTGGTGATTATAGTGTAGAATCTTATGCTGTTTTAGCTAGATTTTCTTCTTATTCAACTATTTTACAAAAGGATTTTGAACAAATACTACAAAATAAAATTATTACTAAAAATTTAGCCAAACTATTGTCAAACAATACGGCAGATTTTGTCTCAACTAAAGAGTTTTCTGGTGAACTTGATTATGTTGGTGAATTAAATAGTTCTCAAGAAGAAGTTATCAAAAATATTAATGTTAAAGATGCGGTAGTTGTTGAAGGACCTCCTGGAACAGGAAAAAGTCAAACTATTACTAGTTTAGTTACTAACTTTGTTTTAAATGATAAATCTGTTTTATTAGTATCAGAAAAGAAGGCAGCTTTAGATGTTGTTTATTCACGTTTGGGTATTTTAAATAAGTTTGCCTTACAAATTGATGATATTAATGATAAAGATGGTTTTTATAAGTCTTTGATTAAAATATTTAGTGATGAAGATGTTAAAACTTTAAATAGTAATCAAGAAGAGTTAATTGAAATTGATAAGAAGATTAATAATATTACCACTAGATTTCAAAATATTGCAGATATTTTTTATAAAGATTCTAATTTTGGTACATCTTGTAGTCAAATGTATCAAGAAACTACTAGTTTTAATTTAGATAATCCAGGGGATAAAATTACTTATAATGCATTAAAAGAAAGTTTATATAATTTTAATTTTAATGATTTGTTATATAATGATATTAAGGATAGTTTTGTTAAATTTAAAGATAGTGGTTTTTTAAGTAAGGTTTTATTATATAAAAAATATGAAAATACGTTTATTTATTATTTAAATGATGACTTAACGGATCTTAACTTAGAAGATATTAGAAGTGAAGTTAGAAAACTTAGTCAAGATATTAAAGACTTTAAGGAAAAATCTAAATTTAAACAAATGTTTAAAGGGAAGATTAAAAAGAGTATTAATAGTTTTGGTAAGAAATATTTTAGAGAATTAAATAAAGAAGTTAGAATTAATTTAATTAATAAAGGTATTTCAATTGTTGATTTAGATGATTATAAGAGTTTTGTTGATGGTAAAAAGATTTATTTAACTTTAACTAAAACTAATATTTACTATTTAGAAGCTTTAAGAAAAGTAATTAAAGATGTTGAACATGATTTAAGTTTAGCTAATCAAATATTATTAAATTTCTTGTTATATAATTATTTAATTAATTATGAACAACAACATTTAGAAGCATTAGCGGATATTCATAATTATAATGAGTTATATAATACGCTTGATAATTTATATAATAAGAAAAAAGATGTTGTTTTAAATATTGTTTATAATAAATTATTAGATGGTATTAAGAAAATTAAAAGCAGTGAAAAGTGGGATGAAATTAATCATAATATTGTTTCAGCTAAGAGAAAATACAATTTAAATAGATTTATTAATAAGTATTATAGTTTATTTAATAATAACATTAAAATATACTTAATGACTCCAGAAGTTGTTAGTGAAGTTTTCCCATTATTTGAAAAAAGTTTTGATTTAGTTATATTCGATGAGGCCAGTCAGTTATATATTGAAAAAAGTATTCCTACTATTTTTAGAGCGAAGAAACTTTTAGTAGCTGGGGATAGTAAACAATTGCGTCCATCTAGTTTAGGTTCAGGAAGGCTTGAATATGATGTTGATGAATATGACGAGGATAATATTGCCTTAGAAGAAGAAAGTTTATTAGAACTTGCTAAATACAAAATTTTACCACCACTTGTTTTAAATTTCCATTATCGTAGTAAGTATCAAGAGTTAATATCTTTTTCTAATTATGCCTTTTACAATGATGATTTATATATCTCACCTAACACAACTGATAAATCATATAATGCAATTAGAGTTTATAAAATTGATAATGGCTTATGGCTTGACAGACAGAATAAACCAGAAGCTTTAAAAGTTGTAAGTTTACTAAAAGATTTCTTAAAGACCAGAACTAATAATGAAACAGTAGGTATTATCACTTTTAATAGTCAACAAAGAGATTTAATCTTAGATTTGATTGATTTAGAAGCGAATAACGATAGTGAGTTTGCTAGTCTTGTTAAAAGTGAATTTAAACGTAATAAAGATGGCGAAGATATTGGTTTATTTGTTAAAAATATTGAAAATGTACAAGGTGATGAAAGAGATGTCATAATCTTTTCTATCGGTTATGCGAAAAATGAAAATGGTAAATTGGTTCATAACTTTGGTTGGTTAAATCAAAAAGGTGGGGAAAATAGACTAAACGTCGCAATAACAAGAGCTAAACAAAAAGTTATTGTTGTAACTTCGATTTTCCCATACGAATTAAAGATTGAGCAAACTACTAATTCGGGGCCACGTTATTTGAAGAAGTATTTAGAATATTGTTTTGCTGTATCTAGTAGTGATAATGTAGCAGCTAAGGCTACCTTATATTCCTTAAGAGAACAAAATCAATTACATAAAAATAATGAACAAAACATTATAGCTGAAGTGTATCAAGAAATAAGAAGAAGAGGATTTACAGTTTTAGCTAATGTAGGGATTGGTAAATATAGTATTGCCTTAGCTATTAAACAAGATGATAAATATATTTTAGGTATTGAGTTTGATACTTTATTATTTAAAAATATTAGTAATGTTAGAGAAAGAGATTATTCAAGACGTAAATATATGGAATCTAGGGGTTGGCATATTTACCGGATTTGGATTATGAATTGGTGGCGTAATAAGGAAGCTGAAATAGATAATATTTGTTCATATTTACAA
This sequence comes from uncultured Acholeplasmatales bacterium, assembly GCA_944324705.1. Lineage (GTDB taxonomy): Bacteria > Bacillota_I > Bacilli_A > Acholeplasmatales > Anaeroplasmataceae > CALUXS01. The sequence continues at coordinate 33,401 of CALUXI010000009.1, read as the reverse complement.
GGTATTTTACAGAATAATACATATTTAATTGAAGATTAGTAAAAAATTTAGTAGAATATATAACTGTTTGGAGGGGATTGTATGTTTTGTAGAAGTTGTGGTAAAGAGATTCCAGAAGGGACTAAGTTTTGTCCGTATTGTGGGGCTTCACAAAATGGTGTGTCTAGCACTAATGCAAACGATACTGGTAGTTTTGGTTGGGCAGTTTTAGGTTTTTTTATTCCATTAGCAGGTTTAATTTTATATCTTGTTTGGAAAGATACTCAACCTAAAAATGCTAATCAAGCAGGTAAAGGTGCTTTAACAATGGTTATTCTTAATGCTGTATTAATCGTAGTTTACTTTGTTTGCATTGCAGGTTTAGTTGGTTGTACGGCTACTGCCTAATGTTTGCCTGTTTAGTACCATTTTTAGGCCTTAAAAATATCTTTTTAAAAAGAGGAAATATCATAATTAATTTATTAGCTACATTAATATCTCTTATTTTATATGGGGGATATTTTGTAGCTCTTATTTTATTAGTTACTTATTTAATTGATAAAGATATGTTTGGTCAACTTCCTTATTGTAACAAGAATCCTAGTAGATCTATCATTATTAATGGTTTTTGTTTCCCTTTATGCTTTAGATGTCTAGCTATCACTTTAACTTTATTTTTATTTATTCCTTTCTTTTTATTTTCCTTTACGAGATTAAATAAAAAATTGCTAATTCTAGCTATTATTTGTTTATTAATTGGTTTTTTGGATGGCTTGTTACAATATGGTTTTAATATAATGTCAACTAACACTAGAAGAGTCATAACGGGCATTTTAGGTGGTTTTGGTAGTAGTTATATACTTGGTTTTTTAATATTAGAATTAAAGTCTAGGAGGATTTAAGGTCCTCTTTTTTATATTTTATAACGTTTATGAAAGCGCTTGACTTGATACAGTTGATACAGTATACTATAGATGTGAAGAACATAGATATTAAAATTACGTCAAAACAATCTATCTATTTAGAACTCGCAGAAAAAATTGAATCTTTAATAAAATTAGGTGTCTACAAAGAAAATGAAAAGTTACCTTCTTGTAGAAAACTAGGTGTTCAGCTCGGTGTAAGTCCTAATACGATTGAACGTGTTTATTCTCTATTAGAGGAAAGAGGTGTAATTTATACATTACCTAAAAAGGGAATTTTTGTTAAGGGTAGTCAATCAAAATATACTTTTCAAACAGAAATTATCAATACCCTTAAACATTTTAAGGAAAATAATGTTACTAAGGAGGAATTAGAAGAGTATATCAATATCGTTTATAAAGAAGGTGAAAAAGATGATTGCGATAAATAATTTAACTAAAGGTTTTGACGGAAAAGTAGTTTTAGAAAAAATTAATTTAACAATTTCTAAAGGCAGTATTTTTGGTTTAATTGGGATTAATGGGTCTGGTAAATCAACCTTAATGCGACTAATGGCAACAGTCTATAAACCAGATGCCGGAGAAATTTTATTTGAAGGGTCTAATCTTTTTGAAAGTAAAGAAGTTAAGAAAAAGGTCTTTTTCTTGCCTGATGAACCTTACTACACTTTAAACGCTAGTGGGAAGTTATTGCTTAGATTATATGAATCTTTTTATGAAGATTTAGATGAAAATAAATTTTATTATTATCTAGATAAATTTTCTTTAGATCCTAGTAAAAAGATTATCAACTATTCTAAAGGTATGAAAAGAAGATTTTTTATTAGTTTAGCTTTAGCTTGTAAGGTTGAATATATTATTTTAGATGAAGCCTTTGATGGTCTAGATCCGTTAGCTAGATTAGAATTTAAAAATATGATTACCGATATTTATGAAGATTACCCTGATATGACAGTTGTTTTATCTTCTCATTCGTTAAAGGATTTAGAAGATATAGTTGATTCTTTTGCTATCTTAGATAATAAAAAGGTTATTTCTTGTGGTAATACAAATGATCAAATTGAACAATATGTTAAATTTCAATTAGCATTTAAGGAATATAAAGAAGTAAAAGATTTTGTTTTTTTAAACCCTATAGCTATTAATATTAATAATAAAATTATTGAAATTGTCTTTAAAAGAGAGGAAAACATTTCTTATTTAGGAAAACTAGAGGCAATGAAACCTGTCTTTATAGAGGAAGTACCCATTAGTTTTGAGGATTATTTTAAGATGATGATAAAAGAAAGTGGGTATTTAAAATGAAAGATGTATTAAAGTATGAATTAAAAAGAAATTTATTGTTTTTCCCAATCTTATTAGGCTTAGGGCTTAGCATTTACTTGTTTATTTTATGGGGAAGTTTTTATATAAGTGTAAATAGCTTTACTAGTTTTGTTGGTTATTTTTCTTTTGTAGGTATTATTTTAATTATTTATTATAATTTTAGTTATAACAAAAAACGTATTTCCTTAGATTTATATTATGCTTTACCTATTACTCATAAAGAACTATTTTTAGGAAAATATTTATTTACCTTAATAGAAGTAGTTGTTATGTTCTTAGTTTTATTAGGTTCATCTTACGCTATTGCGGGACTATTGAGTCTAGGTATATCATTTGCGGGAGAACCTATGTATTTAACAAGATCGGAATTACTACAAATCTTTTACATTGTTTTAATAGAATTAGTTTCAGGGCTTGGACTAATGAATGTTATACTTTTCTTTTTTAATAGAGCTAATAATTATATAGATTCCATTTTATATTTAATATTTTTAATTTTTATTCCTAAAATAGTAGTTCTAATTATTAGTTATTTTATTAATGAACGATTATTAGATTATAGTTTATATGCAATGCTTGGTAATTGGTGTAATTACTATATCTTAAATACAAAAGATACAGTTTATGTTTTAAACCTTGTTTTAGGTTTAAGCATTACAGTTATTTGTTACTTATCCTTTATTCCACTTTACTTTTATAGTACTAAGACTTATGCCGAAAAGGTAGAATTACCAGATACTAAACTATTTAGTTATAAGCTTCTTACCCCAATATTGTTTATTCTTGTCTTAATTTATTTTTCTGCCATTATTAACCATAACCCATTTAATTTATTACTGATAGGGGTAGTCTTAGTTTTAGAATACTCTACCTACGCTATATTTTCTAGAACGATTAAAATCTCTAAACTAGATATTATAATGATGGCTATAACTTTAGTTTTAGGTGTTATTTTAATGTTTGTCATTAATATAGAATAGGATATTTAAAAGTAGTTAACCAACAATGAAAAAGTATATTATTTAGTTATATTTAATTTAATAAGATTATAATTTTATAGTTTCACAAATACTGATATGTAGCTGGGTATCTCTAAGATTTAAATTTGCACTACATATTAAAAAAGGGAGGTAATATAATAATTTGATTGTTTATATTGTATGTATTTTTTAGAATAAGTGTAATAAATGCTTTCGGAAATACAAGAATAATGAAATATGAAAAACATCATTATTATACGAGGAGGTAACAATTTTGAAAAAATTTATTATTACTTTGTTAATTTTATTTAGTTTAACCTCTTGTGTGACTGGTCCGGCTTTTAGAACTAACCTTGATTTTTGGACTTCGGTGGGAGAAGAACTTGTTCTTGAGTATCAAGGTGTAAATGTTTATGAAAATGGTAAGGGGGGCACCTTTAATAGCACTACTTCTTTAGAAAAAATAAAAGAGAAAATATTAGAAAAAAATGATTGTGAAGCCTATATTTATGATGATACCCTCGTTATTGAAAAAAACATAAATGACACAATCCAAATTGGAATTATTTCCGATGTTGGTAAGTATTATATTTATGAACAACCTCATATAATATTACAGTATGATGATGATTCTACTATATTTATGGCCCCTACGTATCTTATAGATGTCAAAAGGGTAGATAGTGATGAAGTTTATATAAATGAAAATGAATGGTATAAAATAAAATGTAGTGAAACCGAATTTATAGAGTTTTATCAAAAAACTAAGATGTTTGAAATAGCTAAAGGTGAATATTACAGGGTAACTACTTTACCTACAGTTAGGAAAGGAAGTCTGATGGCAAATAGTCTTAATATTCAATTTAAAACAGAAGAAAATAATATTTATTTAAAATATAGTCGGTAATTTATTGGGTAACCTTATACTTGAGGTTACCCCTATTTTTAGGTATAATTTAGGCTATAAAAATTAGAGGTGAAAATAATGGAATATTATACACTCATTAATCATAAATACCTTAAAGATATAGATTCAGATATTTATTTATATTCACATAATAAAACTAAAGCTAAAGTTTGTGTGATTAAAAATGATGATAATAATAAATATTTTACGATAGCTTTTAGAACACCTCCTAAAGATAACACAGGTGTATGTCATATTTTAGAACATAGTGTCTTATGTGGTTCAAATAAATATCCTATTAAAGATCCGTATAAAGAATTACTTAAAAGTTCAGTTAATACTTTTTTAAATGCTATGACCTATAGTGATAAAACTATGTATCCTTGTGCAAGTACAAATGATTTGGATTTTAAAATTTTGATGGATGTTTATTTAGATGCTGTATTTAATCCTTTAATTTATAAGAATAAAGAAATATTTGAACAAGAAGGCTATCATTATGAAGTAAAAGAAAATAAAATAATTTGTAATGGTGTAGTATATAATGAAATGCAAGGAGTATATTCAGATCCAGAACAAATTTTATATCATGAAATTTTAAAAAGTTTATATCCTGGTTCTTCTTATGGATTTGAGTCTGGAGGTTACCCAAAAGAAATTCCTAATTTAAGTTATGAAGAGTTTTTAGATTGTCATAAAAACTATTACCATCCTTCAAATTGTTATATTTATTTATATGGTAATTGTGATGTAGAGGAAAGGTTAAATTATATTGCCTTAAATTATTTAAATAAATTTGAATATTCAAATTATAATACAGAGATTAAAAAAAGTAAGTGTTCAGAAATAAAAGAAGTTAAAGCTTACTATGAAGTTAATGATACAAATAAAAATGATACTTATTTAAGTTATAATTTAGTTTTATCTAGTAATAAAGATATGAAGCTAATTCTAGCAATAGATTTAATTTTAACCATTTTATTACAAAACCCTAATGCTAAAATAACTAAAAAATTAGTTGAATTGGGGATATGTAAAGATATTAATGTTACTTTTGATGATCAAATATTAACCCCATTTATTTCAATTGTAGCTTATGGTAGTAATAAAGATAAGGAAAAGGAATTTGTTAAGTTATTAAATGAAGAGCTTAATTATTATGCTATTAATGGTTTAGATAAGGAATTGCTAAGAAATCAAATAGAATATAATATTTTTAAAAATAAGGAATTTAATTTAAGTGCTAATAAAGGTTTAAGTTATATTTTAGGAAGTTTAGCTTCTTTACTTTATGATAATAGTGATTGTTATAGCCATTTAGAAGTATTAAAATATTATGAAATGTTAAAAGAAGAAATAAATACAACTTATTTTAATGAAGTAATAAAGGATTATTTATTAAATAATAATCATAAATCTTATGTTTCTTTAGAGCCAAAAGTTAAGGAAAATAAAGTTCATGAATTTAAAAATAATTTAGATAAAGAAGAATTAAATTTAGCTAATTTAAGATTAAAGGAATATCAAGAAAAAGAAGATAGTGAAGAAGTGTTAGCTAAGATTCCTAAATTAAAAATAAGTGATTTAAATAAAGATATTGAAGAATTTAAAATTAAAGAGATAAAAGATAGTTATTTATTATTACATAGTGATTATAGTAGTCATAATTTAATATATTTAAAATATTTATTTAATGCCTTAAATTTAAGTAATGATGACATCCTATATTTGTCTTTATTAAGCCTTATTTTAAAGCATTTACCTACTAGTAATAATAGTAGTTCAGATTTAGTTAAAAAGATTCTTAAATATACGGGTGGCTTAAGTTTTAGATTAAGTTTACTTACGACTAAAGAAAAATGCTATAAGGCTTATTTTACAGTTAGTTTTAGTCTATTAAGTGAAAATATTAAGGAAGCTAACTTATTAATTAATGATATTATTAATAATACAATTTTTAATGATGAGATTAAATTAAAAGAAAGATTAGAAGAAATTAAAATTAATTTAGAGACTAGTTTAGTAGATAGTAGTGTAGGGTTAGCTCTTAATAGATGTTTAAGTTATCTTGATGAATCTTTTAATTTTAATGAAAATATTAGTGGTCTTAATTTTTATTATTTTATTAGTAATTTAGTTAATAATTATGATTCTTTAAAAAAAGAAATAATTAATAAGTTAGAAAGAATTAAAAATATTATATTTGTTAAAGATAGATTTTTAGCTCATGTTACTTGTGATAATTTTAATTTAGATAGTATTAAGAAAGAAATTGATTTTACTTATAATAATTTAAGTGATTATAAATATAATGCAAAATATATATTTAAAGAAGATAAATTAAATGAAGGCTTTATAACTGATTTTACAGTTAATTATGTAGCTCTTGGGGGAAGGTATGAAGGAGAGTTTACGGGACAACTATTAGTTTTAAATAATATTTTAAATTCTTCTTATTTATGGGATAACGTTAGAGTATTAGGAGGAGCTTATGGTTCTAATATTAAATTTATGCGTAATGGTTTATTTGGTATTGTTAGTTATCAAGATCCTAATATAAGTAAAACATATGAAATTTATTATAATATAATTAATTATTTAGAGAATTTAGAGTTAACTGAAGAAAAATTGAATAATTATAAAGTCGGAACTATTGGGCAGTTAGAACAACCTCTAAGTATTAGAAGTAAGGGTGAGAGAGCTTTATTTGATTATTTGAGAGGTTATAGTTTAGAGGATAATATAAGGTTGAAAAAAGAGGTTATTAATACTACTTTATTTGATATTAAGAATCTAAAAAATGTTTTAATAAATGGTTTTAAAGATAGTGTTAAATGTGCAATTGGGAATGGTAAAAAAATAAAAAAAGAAGCTAAAATCTTTAAAGAAATTAAGCTTCTTCAATAGTTTCAAGTAAAAAGGTTACAGGTCTAAGTCCGTCATTACAGCTGACTATGGCCTGTCTTTCATTTTTTAACCAATTATTATGAATTTTAGTGGCTCCTTGACTTAAGGCAAAAGCGTAGGGGTATATGCTTAGCCAAGCATTTTCACACAATTCTTTAGGTTTTTCTAGACCATCATAGATATAGGTGTCGCCTTCTTTATAAGGACAAGGGTTTAATATTTTATTTTCATATTTTAGAATTAAATCATCATATTTATTTTTTCTAATTATTGTTATTTTAACTTTATACATCTAAACCACCAGACTTATTATATTACAATGTTTAAAAAAATAATATATTAAATTAGGTTATATGTTGAAATACAAGAATTTTAATCCCACTAGTTATTCACAAACTTAATTTATCTTTAGGCTAGAATAGTTTTGGTGATATTATGAGTTTAAGAAAAAATAAAATATTGTTGGTGTTTTTTTATAATCTATATTATGACTTTTGTAGGAGGTATAGTTTATAGTTATTTTAATAATAGTGATAAATTATTTATTAATATTTGTCAGTCTATCGGAGGATTATTAGTTATTTTTGCTTTTCCGTTTGCTGAAAAATTATTTAAAATTGAAATAGATTCTTTAATTAGAATAATTATTTTAGTTTTTACTTTTTGTGCTATTTATTTAGGTTCAATTTTTAATTTTTATGATTTAATTCCTTTTTGAGATTCAATTTTACATTTTACGAGTAGAATTGTTTTTACCTTTGTTGCTTATTTGGTAATTCATAATTTGTTTTTAAAAGATTTAACAAAAGGAAAGAATTATCTTTTATCATTATTCGTAGCTTTTTTGGCTTCTTGTACAATAGCTTTATTATGGGAAGTTTTTGAGTTTTGTTCAGACACATTATTTTCTGGTAATGCCCAAAGGTTTATTCCCGAAATTGAGGGAATTTATAATGGTGGGGATTCTAGTTTAAATTTGGAAGGTTCAATGGAAGATATTTATAATTTCTATGTTAAACCTGAAGGATATCGTTATGCTTTATTAGATACTATGAAGGATATGATTTTATGCTTAGTTAGTACAATTTTAACTAGCATGGCTTTAGGTATTTATTGTCATTTCAAGAGTGATGTTGTCTTTGATTATTTAATATGTAAAGAAAACAAGTTAACTAATTAAACTAGATATTAGAGTAATAAGAAATATAAATAACCAGTTAATTTATTATATTTTATAAAAAATAATGATTTTTTTTCATTATAAGTTTATAATACACTAAATGGAGGGATAAGATGATTGATTCACATGCCCATATATTTGATGAAAGTTTTAGCTTAGATTTAGAAAATGTAATAAATAATGCTAAAAATAATGGTGTTAATAAAATTGTATTAGTAGGTTTTTCTAGAGATACTAATGATTTAGCTTATCAATTAGCTACAAAATATAAAGGCTATTTATATCCTACTTGTGGAATACATCCTAGTGAAGTTAGTGATAATTATCTTTCAGATTTAGTATATTTAGAGGATTTTATTAATAATCATAAAGTTTATGCTTTAGGAGAATGTGGTTTAGATTATCATTATGATACTTCTAATAAAGATTTACAATTAAAGGTTTTTGAGGAACAAGTTAAATTAAGTATTAAATATAATTTGCCTTTAATAATTCATTCAAGAGATGCGATTAATGATACTTATAATATCTTATCTAAGTATAAAGAGGCACGGGGAGTTATGCATTGTTATAGTGGTAGTTTAGAGATGGCTTTAAAGTTTATTGCTTTAGGTTTTTATATTAGTTTAGGTGGACCAGTTACTTTTAAGAATGCTAGAGTTCCTAAAGAGGTAGCTAAAGGCATACCTTTAGATAAATTGTTAATTGAAACAGATTCACCATATTTAGCACCTACTCCTTACAGAGGTAAACGAAATGAACCAGCCTATGTTAAAGAAGTATTAAAAGCTATTTCCGAAATTAGAAATATAGATATTTTAGAATTAGAAAAAATATTAGAAAATAATACTATTAAGTTATTTAAATTGGAGGATTAATCATGAAAAATAAAATATTAACGGCCATAGTAGGATTATTATTGATTTTTAGCTTGGTGAGTTGTGATTTAACATTTACAGATCCACAAGCCCCAATTTCAACGGTTTTAACTGATGATACAACTTATGAAAAGATTGAAACAGATATCACTAAAACTATTGAAGAAGTTAAAAGTGCTTGTGTTGGTATTAGCGTAACCTATAAAACAATGGGACAAGAAGCAATGTCTATTGGTAGTGGTGTCATTTATAAAATGATGGATGGCGATAAAGAAGCTGATGAAAATAGTACAGTTGTAACTTGTTTTGTTATAACTAATGAACATGTTGTTAATACAGAGGGAAACCTAGCTAAATACAATGTTTATTTAGGTAATGGCAAATATATCGAAGCTGACTCAGTTGGTAGTGATGCCGCTAATGATTTGGCTGTTTTAACTTTTAATGTCAATTTAAAAGAATATAATTTAAAAGCTATTTCAATTGATAATGAAGAAGATAATATGCCAGTTGAAGGTAATTATTGTATAGCTATTGGTTGCCCTTTATCTTTAGATAATTATAATTATGTTTCAGTTGGTAATATTGCGAAAGTTAGTTTGACTGATATTATGCATACAGCGGCTATTAATCCTGGTAATAGTGGTGGAGCTTTATTTTCTATAACAGGTAAATTAATTGGTATTAATTATCAAAAGAGTACTATAATTGAAGAAGAAGGAGAAATAATTCCGATTGAAGGAATGGGCTATACTATTCCAATTTGGACAGTTAGAGATGTTGTTTCTGATATTGAATCAACATATAAAGATGTTGAAAGACCTAAATTAGGTATTACAGTTATGACAGTTAATAGTACTTTAAATCCTGAAGATAGTGCTAAATTGCCAAACACTTATCCTAATGAAGATGAAGAAAATAAAGGTAAGGATTTTAATCAAGGTGTAGTTGTTACAGCTGTAGAAGAAGGAAGTAATGCAGCTAATGCTACAAGTAAAGATAGTGATGTAGTTGGTTTACAAGTTAATGATGTTGTATTTAAGGTAAATGATACTTATGTAACTAGAAATACAGATATTAGTAGAGAATTAAACCTAATGTTGAAAGGGGAGGAAATGTCTATTGTAGTTTTACGTAATATAGATGGTTCTTGGAAGTATCTAGAATATAAAACTACTTTAGGCTAAAGAAATGGTTAATTTATTACGAAAATTATTCATTAAAGATTATAAAAATTTAGAAAATGAAAAGGTTAGAACAAAACATGGCACTTTAGCTAGTTTAGTTGGAATTATTTCTAACTTCTTACTATTTTTGGCTAAGCTTATAATTGGTTTTATTGCGAATTCAGTAGCCATTATTGGTGATAGTTTTAATAACTTATCTGATATGGCCTCATCTAGTATTAATTTGTTTGGGTTTAAGATATCTGCTAAACCAGCAGATAAAAAACATCCTTATGGTCATGCTAGATTTGAATATATTGCTGGATTGATTATTAGTGTTATTATTATTGTTTTTGGTATTCAAATTTTAACAGATTCAATTGATTCTATAATAAATAACGAAAAGACAGATATTAAAATTATTACGTTAGTTATTTTAGCAATGGCAATTATAGTTAAATTATGGCAAGGATATTTTTACCGGAAGGTGGGTAAACTTATTAATTCAGTTTCTTTACTTGCTTCAAGTCAAGATTCGTTAAATGATGTATTATCTACCTCAACTATTTTTATTGGTAGTGTAGTTATATATTTTGTTCCTAATATGCCATTTTCTTTAGATGGTGTTCTTGGTATATTTATTAGTATATTCGTTTTAATTTCTGGTATTAAAATGATTAAAGAAACATCAGACCCTTTAATTGGAATTAACCCAAGTCATGAGTTTATTCAAAATATTGTAAGTGATATTTTGAGTTATCCTTTAGTATTAGGGGTTCATGATATAAGATGTCATATGTATGGTCCTAACAAAAGTTTTATGACTATTCATGTAGAAGTTCCGGCTAAAGAAGATATTATGGCAGCCCATGATCAAATAGATAATATTGAAAGAGACATTTTAGCTAAATACGGGGTTGATTTGACCATTCATATGGATCCGATTGAAAATGACAATCAGAAGGTTATTTCTTTAAAAAAAGAAGTCAATGAGCTCTTACAAATAGAAGGGCTAACAATTCATGATTTTAGAATAGTTGAGGGTCCTACTCATACTAATGTGGTTTTTGATGTTGTTGTTCCTCATGATTATAAAAAGAGTAATGAGGAAATTTTAGATATGTTGAATAAACATTTTGCTGGCCGCAATTATTATTTCATTATTACTTTTGATGGTGACTATCTTGATTAGATTTTATTATTATTTAAATAAATTAGCTAAAGGTAATTTATTAGATGATTTTGAATTAAATATTATTAAAGCTTATTTAGCTTATGATTATAATTTATATTTAATTTTTCCATCAGCTATATTTTTATTGCTATTATTAGTAAGTTTTATTTTCTTAATAATTAATAACTATTTAGTATTTATAGTTTTATTAATAATTTCACTTTTAGGAATTGTTTATTTTACCCCAATATTGTTTTTTCTTTATCGTAAGAATTATAAAAAGGCTTTAAAAAGATATTTAGAAGTTAAATTAAATAAATACAAAAATAAAAGATTAATTTATACTTATTATGAAATATATTCTGATTTTAATATTAGTAAAAATAGTGTTTATTGTTTATATGATAATTATTATTTAATTATATTAGAGGATATGTTAAAAAAAGAATACTTTAGAAAACATATATTTAAATATCCAGATAGTTTTAGTATTGATAAAGCCCCAATTATTATTAAACTTAATGATGTAACATCTTTTTTAGTTAATAAAGATTTAAAGTATAGAGATAGTTTAGTAATTGATTTAATTAATAAAGAAGTAGAAAAAGAAGAGATATGTCAAATTAATTTAAATGATTTTAAATCTTTAATACTAGGTTATGAAATAGGTTTAGTATTAAATAATATAATTCCATATTTAAATGAAACTGATTGACAAAATCAGTTTTATTCTTTTAATAAAATATATTATATGCTATAATTCAATTGAGGTTAACGATTTATTATTTATAGGGGGCATTATATTATAGGATTCAATTACAAAAAATTAACGAGTGCAATTTAAATTTTTCTAATCCTTTTGCTAGATTAGTATTAGATAGATATGGTTATGAAGCTGTAGATTTATTCTTTGTATTTTCGGATATTATGCCCAAAAATTATAATAAATATTTAATATATATCCCACAATTATTTGAAAGCATTGAATTTACATTTTGGGATTATGACTTGTTTGACCTTAATATGTTAGACGATTTTTTGGATAAGGTTATAAAAACAAAAACGAGTATAGACATTCAATTTCAAGATTTAGATGATTACTTTAGAATTAGATTTATGTTCTAGTGTAGCTATGGGAGAAAACTTTGTTAGATTTTCAAATATAACTCTTGACTCACTTGAAAAGTTTAAGAATGAGTTTTCTAAGATATTAGAAGAGTTAATTAGATAAAATTAACGAATGTTAAATGTTTATTGTGTATAATGGAAAATTTGAATTATGATAGTTGTTTTAGATTCAGCTAGTAAAAATTAAAGAAAGGGAAGTGATATATAATGTTAAAGAAAATATCATATTTACTAGATGTAGTGTTTATTGTGTTATTAGTGTTTTGTTTTTTAAGTTTATATGTTTTTAATAATATAAAAGTGTTTGAAACATTAGTAATTATTAATTTGTTAGTGTATTTATTCGATATTTTTATTATAAGAAGTTCTAATTTAGCACTTATTAAAAGTATTGTTGGTTTTGTTGTTTTATTAGCTGTTTGTGTAGTTGCCTCTTTTGGTAGTAACGGGGAATTTGACCTTGTTAATTTTTCTATTTATTTAGGGTTGGTATTAGCTGGTTTTTTAGCAGTTGGTCTTATTTTTAATTTATTTAAATCATTGAAAATGTTTATATTAATAATTCTTATTCCAATTACGATAACTTTAGCAGTTTTATATCTTTCCTTAGATAGTGTGTTCCCTAATTATTGTTATATTTTATTTGCTTATTATTTATTAGTTTTTGGCTATAATGTTTATGCGATTGTAGATAGTTATAGAGACTAATATTAACGATGAGCGTGTTATAATGAAAAAAATTGTAGTTTGTTTGATAGTTGTGGATATTTATCGGAGAGGGATGTTGGAACGATAATAATTTCGCCAAAAACAATGATTAACACAAACGATCCATATAATTTAAATCAATGGTATTTTGACAATATTGGATTAGATAATGAAATATAATAAATGATTCTGCTGAAGGTTTAAAAATAGGTATTATTGATTCTGGTATAAATAAAGAACATGAAGATTTAAAAGGCTTAGTAGATGAAACACTTAGCTATGATTAAATAACCCATTTATTGATAATGCCATCGATGGTTCTGGGCATGGGACAAAAATAGCAGGCATTATTGGAGCAAAAAGAAATAATAATGTTGGAATAGCTGGTGTATGTGATGATGTTTCATTAGTTTCTTTAAAAATTACAAATTCAGATTATACTTCATCGTCTTATAATGCTGCTTTAGCTATTAAATTTAAGTTCTAATTTTTCATCAGCTGCAACATCGCCGATATTAGGTGAAGCAATTAGAGATTATTCAGGAATCATTGTGTGTTCTGCAGGTAATTATAATAAAAATAGTGGTAAGGATGTTACAGTGCCACAAAGATTTGATTATGATAATTTGTTAGTAGTTGGTGCTAGAATCTGATGAAGCTATAAAAGACTTTTATACAGATGAAGAAACTGTAGATTTATTGGCCCCGGGGATAAATATATACACGACAACTGCTAATAATGTAAATTCATATGATTATGTATCTGGGACATCCTATTCAACTGCTATTGTAACAGGAGCTATTGCTTTATTATATGGATCTTGTGTGAAAGCTAATAAATCAATTAGTTGGTTAGAATTTAAAGAAAATTTAATGAGTAATGCTACTAAAAAAGAAAGTTTATATAGTACTTGTGTGTCAAGTGGTATTTTAAATGTTTATAACTCTCTAGATGATTTTATACCTCAACACGAGCATAATTACGTTTCATTATCACGTAATAGAAAAGAACATAGTGTATATTGTTCTCTTTGTGGTGAATCTAGAGTTGGAGAGCATGTTGTTTTACATTCAGACACTTTATCTAATAGATATGTTGATTGTATTATGTGTGGTTACTTATTAGATATGTATTTTGATAACGCAATGGTTGTTTATGATTAGGTGGTGTTATAATGAAAAAATTCTTAGTTATAATGTTATTTATAATGTCTTTGTTATCTATTTCAGCATGTAATAAAGAAGATAATAAGTATACTGAAAAAGATAAAGAAATAGCGGCTTCTTTGAATATGGATGTAAAAACTTATTGTGAATTGTATTATGATTCTTTTAAAAATTATTATTTAGCTAATTATGAGGAAGATAAAGGGTGGACTTTAGAAGATTGTTATGAATTATATGGAACATATCAATTTTCTATAGATAAGTATTATGGCATTTATGATGGTTGTTATATTTATTTAGGTGATTTAAATTCTGGTTTTGCTGAATACTGGTATTATGAGATAGGTAATTTTAAATTTAGTCGTATTGGTATAGTAGATGTAATATTAGTTTATGATGGAAAAAACACTTATAGTTTACAAGATGCATATAAAAATTTATTAGTATCTAGTTATACTGTAGCTGCAATTTCTTCTTATTTTGATTATTTAACAGATGGTGTACCAGATTCAGAATTTAAGGAATATAATAGTGTTATATTAGAAGATAAGGAAATATTAAATAAAAATGAAATAACAAATGAGATTAATAAAATAGATACTAGTAAAGATTCATTTAGTTTTACTTTAAATTTATATATTGATAAAAATTTTATTAATTATAACGGCTTTAATTATGATTTTTTTGATAATTTGATAGGTTATAAATATGCTTCAAGTATTACTGATTCAAATAATAAAATTATTACTACATATATACATGAAAACTTTGGCCTTAAAGATGTGTCATATTTAGAAGGTATTGTTTCATTAAATTTTGATAGTTCATTATCTTATCGGGCGGAAAATAATACATCTTCGAGACTTGGGCCATTAGATGAAACAATATTTCTTTTAAATCATCTTGATTATGTTAAGAAAGTAGAAGTTATCAATAAGTAATTTTTTTAAATTTTAATTGCTTTGTAATGTTATTTGTGCTAAAATAACAAAGCGCTTGAAGGCGTCCTTGCCTATTTAATGATAGGCCAAAAGACCATAAGGAGGTAAAAATATGAAAAAATATGAAGTTATGTTTATTCTTCGTTCAAATCTAGAACAAGATGTTATTAAAAATGAAGTAGCTAATGTTGAAAAAATATTTGCTAATAACGAATCTAAAGTTCTAGAAACTAAAGAATGGGGTCTTAGAGAATTAGCTTACGAAATCCAAAAAATGCGTAAAGGTTATTATGTGTGGATGTTAGTAGAAGCTACACCTAAGGCTATTGAAGAATTTAACCGTGTTGTTGGTTATAATGAAAACATTATTCGTAACATTGTTGTAAAAGACGGTGAATAATCATGAATAGGGTGTTTTTAACTGGGCGTATTACAAAAGACCCAGAACTTAGATATTCATCTACGGGAATTGCGATGCTTTCATTTTCTTTAGCTGTTGATAGAATGACTAGAGATGCATCAGGTAATAGACAAGCTGACTTTTTTAATTGTGTAGCATTTAGAAGTCAAGCTGAATTTATTTCTCGTTATGTTAAAAAAGGTAATATGTTAGCTGTTGAAGGTAGATTGCAAACTAGAACTTATCAAGCACAAGATGGTAGTATGCGTAATGTAGTTGATATAATGTGTGATCAAGTTGAAAATTTAACTCCGAGAACACAAAATATTGAGAATCAACCTAATCCAAGCTTTAACCAACCTAGTCAAGGTTCAGTTGTGAGCCCACAAAGTTTTCCTAACACCTATCAAAAGCCAAGTTATGGCTCAAGTGATGATGTTGATACAATGAATGTTGATGATGATGATTTACCATTTTAGAAAGGAGAATAATTATGCAAAATAAAAGTGAAAAACGTGACTTTGTACGTCGCAGCAGAAAAAAAGAATGTTACTTCACAAAGAACAAAATTGAACATATCGATTTTAAAGATGTTGAATTATTAAAGAAATTCATTACTGAAAGAGGTAAAATTTTACCACGTCGTGTTACTGGTACTTCTGCTAAATATCAAAGAAAATTAGCAATTGCTATTAAAAGAGCACGTCATATGGCATTATTACCATTCGTAAAAGAATAGTATAATAAGAGGTTGAAAAACCTCTTTTTAATTGTAAAAAAGTTAATAAATTGTTATAATTTATTAAATGAGGTGATTTAATTGCTTTATACTATATTTGCATTATTATCATTAGGGGCTTCGGGAGTTTTATGGTATTTTTATAGTCAAGAAAATAACTTAACCCTTAATTTAACGTATTTAATATTGGCTATTTCAACTTTAGTTATAGCTGTTATAGTTATTTTTATTTATGCTATTACTTTAAAACAAAAAACAATTAAAAAGTTGAAACAACAGTTAGAAGTATGGTCTGATACTACATATCATATTAATGCAGCTGGTGATATGGCTTTTCAAAACTTGCCAGTTGGTATCATTATTTATGATAATGATTTTCATATTAAGTGGTTTAATGATTATGCCCAAAAATGTTTAAAGAAAAGTTTAAAGAATGTAGCTATATCTGATATTAGTGAGAAATTGTTGGATTTTTTAAAAAGCGATGAATCAAGTTTTATTTTATCAGATAACGGTAGGACTTATGAGTTTAGTATTAAGAAAGAAAATAGGTTATTGTATTTTTTTGATACGACTAAAGAAACAGAGTTAAAAACTAGGTATTTAAATCGTAATATTGCGATTGGAATTGTAGTTGTAGATAACTTAGAAGAAAGTTTAAAACGTTATGACTTACAAGATAAGACAACTATAAGTGGTAAAATATTTGGGGAAATTTCTAATTGGGCTCAAACATATAATTGTTTTTTCCAAAGTATAGATGATGATAGAATTTTAATTATTACCGATAGAGAAGAATTACTAAAAATGGTTGAAGATAAATTTTCTATTTTAGATAAAATTAGAGATTTATCAAAGAACAATCATATTAAAACAACTATCAGCGTTGGTATTGCTTCCTATGATCTTAAATTTAACGAGGTAGGAGATCTTGCCTTGAATGCTGTAGAATTAGCAGAAAAGCGTGGTGGGGATCAGGCTGTAGTTAATATTCAAGGTTCAAAGATCCAATATATTGGTGGCCAAGTTAATGCTTTAGAAAAGAATACTTTAGTTGCGGTTAGAATGCAAACTAACTCATTAAAAGAATTGACAGATACTTATGAAAAAGTATTAATTATGGCCCATAATAAAGCTGATTGTGATGCTTTAGGGGCTATAATAGGTGCGTTTAGATTGGTTGAAAGTTTTGGTATAACAACTAGAATAGCTCTAGATTATGACCATTTAGATGTTACAGCTAAAAAAGCTTATGAACTTCTAGCCAATGAAGAACCGGAAGTTTTAGATTATGTTATAGATGAAGCTAAAGCCTTAAATTATTTAACTTCAAATACATTACTTTTAGTTTGTGATACACAATCACCTAATTTAGTAATGTTTAAGACATTAATTGACAAGGCTTTACATGTAGCAGTAATTGATCATCATCGTGTTGGTGATGCTGACTTTAAGAATGTTGAAATGAGTTATGTTGAAACTTATAGTTCATCAACAGTAGAATTGATTATGGAAATGTTTATGTTTGCTCCTAGTCCTAAATTAAAACCTATTGAAGCTACTTTAATGCTTTGTGGTATGGTTGTTGATACTAATTATTTTACTTATCGAACAGGTTTTAGAACTTTTGAGGTTGCTTCAACTCTTAAAGAAAATGGTGCTGATATGGTCAAGGTTAAGAGAATCTTACGTGATTCATATAGCGATGAGAGAAAGATTTCTGAGGCAGTAGTTGAAAGTGAGATTGTTTTAGGCCATTTCGCAATAGCTTCTATTGATAAAGTTTTTGATGATAGAACTATTTTAGCTAAGATATCTGATAGATTATTAACTATTGAAGGGGTAGATGCTAGTTTTGCTTTAGCTTATTTGTCAGAAAACGAAGTTGCGATATCTTCAAGAAGTTTAGATACTGTCAATGTTCAAATTATTATGGAAGAAATGGGTGGCGGCGGTCATTTACAGGCTGCTGCATGTCAAATTAAGGATAAAACTTTAGCTGATGTTAAAGCTCAGTTACTTGATATATTAAAACGTAATTATGATTTTGAAGGTGAAGAGAGAATGAAAGTTATTTTATTAAAAGATGTTAAAGGCAAAGGTAAAAAAGATGATATTATTGATGTTAATAATGGATATGGTAATTTCTTAATTAACAATGGTAGTGCTTTATTATGTAATGATGCTAACTTACAGCAATTAGAAGAAAATAAGAAACAAGAAGCTATTGATAAGGAAAATAGACGTAATTTATTATTAAAATTAAAACAAGAAATTGAAACTAAGAGTGTTACTGTTTATATCAAACAAGGTGCAGATGGTAAATTATTTGGACATGTTACATCTAAACAAATAGTTGATGAATTTGATGCTCAAAACGGTATAAGACTAGATAAGAGAAAACTAGAAATGCCAGCTGATATTAATGCGATTGGTATTTATCAAGGTACAGTTAATTTAGATAAGGATATTCAAGCTACTTTCCAAATTAATGTAGTTGGTTGTTAGAGGTTCTTATGCAACAAAATATTACTATACCTGCTAATGTGGAGGCAGAAAAAGGTCTAATTGGTTCTATTTTATTAGAACCTACAATTTTGAATAAAGTAGAAGGTAGACTTTTAGAAAGAGATTTTTATGAACAAAGAAATAGAATCATTTTTGCCTCTCTAATAAGCTTATATCGAGAAGGGAAAAATATTGATATAACAAGTTTAATCAGTGATTTAGAGTCTAAGGATACTTTAACTAAAGCTGGTGGTTTTGAATATATTTCAACCCTTGCTGATATTGGTTATTCAACACGTAATGCCGAAACTTATATTAAATTTATTGAAGATGCTAGTTTACGCCGTGATGCTTTAAAATTGTTACAAACTTTAACGGAAAAAGGTTATCAAGCTAATACGACAACTGAAAATTTTATTGATGATATGGAAACTAGTGTCTTCGCTTTATCAAAAAGAAAAAAGACAGGAACTTTTACTAATATTAAAAATATTACGGGAGTAGTTTTAGCTAATGCGGAAGCTAGATCTAAACAAAAAGAAAATATTGTTGGTTTAAAAACAGGTTTTCCGTCTTTAGACAATTATACATTAGGTTTTCAAGGTGGACAATTAATTTTACTTGGGGCTAGACCTGCTATGGGTAAATCAGCTTTTGCGGTTAATTTAGTTGTTAATGTAGCTTCTAAGAATAAAAAAGGTAGAGCTACGGTAGCTATGTTTTCTTTAGAAATGCCTCAAGAACAATTAGTAGAGAGAATGATCGCTTCTGATTCTAAAATTTCTTTAAAAAATATTAAAAGAGGTTATTTAAAAGAAGCTGAATGGGTTCGTATTCAAACAGCTTGTACAAGATTAAATAATTTAAATATTTATTTTAGTGATGAAACTGATTTAACAGTTAATAAGATAAAATCAGTATGTAGACAATTAAAAGAACAAGATGATTTGGATTTTGTAGTTATTGACTACCTTCAATTAATTAAATCTGAAGGTGGTATGTCTATGAATGAAGAAATTGGTAAAATTTCAAGAGCTTTAAAGTTAATGGCTTTAGAATTAAATATTCCTATTGTTGCCTTATCTCAACTTTCACGAGCAGTTGAAAAAAGAGATGATAAAAGGCCAATTATGGCGGATTTACGTGATTCTGGTTCTATTGAACAAGATGCTGATATTATTATGTTTTTATATCGTGATGATTATTATAATAAAAGCTCAACCCGTAAAGGGGAAGCTGATTTAATCATTGCTAAAAATAGAAGTGGTCAAACAACAGAAGGTGATGGGATTGCTATGATATTTAATGGCGAATTCTCTAACTTTATAGAAAAGACAGAATAAGGTGGGTTATTATTTTATGAATGATCGTTTAGAATTGATGGAAAAAAGATATGAAGAATTGCAACAATTAATGCAAGACCCAGAAGTAGTTATGAATGTTAAATTAGTAACTAGTTATGCTAAAGAAGCTCGTGGTCTTGAAGATGTAGTTTCTTTATATCGTGAGCAAAAGAAATTAAATGATAGTCTAGCTGATTTAAAGGAAATGAAAAAAGAGTCAGATCCGGAAATTCAAGCTATGGCTGAAGAAGAATATGATAATGCAGTTAAAAGAATTGCAGAAATTGATGAAGAAATTAAAGTTTTATTACTTCCTAAAGATCCTAATGATGATAAGAATGTTATTATGGAAATTAGAGGAGCTGTAGGTGGCGATGAAGCAAATATTTTTGCTGGTGATTTATATAGAATGTATTCTAAATATGCCGAAGCTAAAGGCTGGAAAATTGAAGTCTTAGATGCTATTACTTCTGAAATGGGTGGTTATTCATCTATTCAGTTTATGGTTAAAGGTGAAGGTGCTTACTCATTTTTAAAATATGAATCAGGTGGTCATAGAGTTCAAAGAGTTCCGGCAACTGAATCACAAGGTAGAATTCATACATCTATCGCTACAGTACTTGTAATGCCTGAGGCTGAAGAAATTGATTTTGAACTTGATTTAAATGATTGTAGAATCGATACATTCTGTTCTTCAGGTCCAGGAGGACAAGGGGTTAACACTACTTATAGTGCGGTTAGAGTTACTCATATTCCAACAGGTATTGCGGTTGCATGTCAAATTCATCGTTCACAACATGAAAATAAGGCGGCAGCTATTCAACTTTTAAAAACTAGAATTTATAATCAAATGTTAGCTGAAAAAGAAGAACAAGAGGGTAATACTCGTAAATCTTTAGTCGGACATGGTGAACGTAGTGAAAAGATTAGAACATATAACTACCCACAAAACCGAGTAACTGATCATAGAATTGGTTTTACAATTAATCGTCTTGATGTCATTATGGAAGGTAAATTAGATTTAGTTATTAATGAATTAATTAATGCTGATCAAAAAGAAAAGTTAGAGGCAGAAATCAATGACCTTCAATAAATTTATAAAACTTAAACAAGAAGAAGCATTGAATAACGGCAAAGAAGATAGTGCCGTTATCTTTTTACTTACTTATCTTTTAAATTTATCAACAACAGAATTATTTAATTTATTAGATAAAGATATTAATGATAATGACATTTTAGAGTTTAATAAACTATTTGATTTATATTTACATCATAATAAACCTATACAATATTTAGTAGGTAAAACTACTTTTTATGGTTATGATTTTAAAGTTAATGAAGATGTTTTAATTCCTCGTTTTGAAACAGAAGAATTAGTAGAAAATATTTTATATCGCTATGATAGATATTTTAAAGATAAAGATGTCGAAGTAGTTGATATTGGTACTGGTTCTGGTTGTATTGCAATTAGTTTAGCTTTAGAAGAAAAGCATATGCATCTAACAGCTACAGATATATCAGAAAAAGCTATTTGTGTAGCTAGGGAAAATGCTTTAAATTTAGGTGCTAAAGTTGATTTTTTAATTGGTGATATGTTAGAACCATTAACGAAAAAATATGATATATTAGTATCAAATCCTCCTTATATTCCAAGTAGTGAAGAAGTTGATAGTTTAGTTAAAGACAATGAACCAAATATCGCTTTATTTGGCGGTAATGATGGCCTTAAGTTTTATGAAATAATACTTAAAAATGCAGCTAATTATTTAAATGAAAAAGCAATGATATGTTTTGAACATGGCTATGATAAGAAAAAAGAAATAGAAGCTTTAGCTTTGAAATATTTTAAAAATGCTAAGGTAGAAACTTTAAAAGATTTAGAAGGAAAAGATAGAATGACTTTTATCTATATTGGTGAATTTCATGAATAATGTGATTATTTTTCCGACAGATACAGTTTATGGTATTGGATGTAAAGTGTCTGATTTAGAAGGAATTGATTTAATATATAAGATTAAAAATAGGCCTAAAAGTAAGCCGTTAGCTGTTTTATGTGCTGATTTAGAACAAATTGATGAAATAGCTATTTTAAGTGATGATGCTAAAAAGATTATTAATAAATTTTTGCCTGGTCCTTTAACTTTAATATTAAATGCTAAAGAAAAATTAACTAAAGTATCGGGACTAAAAACAGTTGGGGTTAGAATCCCTAATGCGAAACTATCCCTAGAAATCTTAAAAGAAAATGGACCGATGTTTGTTACAAGTGTCAACGAGAGTGGGGAGCCTAGTTTAGATGATTATGATACAATAGTTAAAAACTATGGTGATAAAGTTAAAAAGATTTATCCTAAAGAAAATGTATCTAGTCATTTACCTTCTTCAGTTGTAGATTTAACAAAGTGTGATATAATTATGTTAAGACAAGGTGCAATCACTTTAGAAGATATTAAGGCATGTATAGGAGGTTAAGTATGCAAATTGTTGATAATTATATTGAAAAGTTAATGACTTCAAAGCCAAACGAACCATTATGGAATATTGAACAAATCAGACAAGGTAAAGAAGCACATTGGAATTATATTGATGGTTGCATGATGAATTCATTAATTCAACTATATGAAGTTACTAATGATAAGAAGTATTTAAATTTTGTTAAAACTTATGTAGATTATTATTTAAGTGATAACGGTAATAAGATATTAGGCTATAATAAAGAGAATTATTCAACTGATGATGTAGCTGAATCAAGAATTTTATTTGATTTATATAAATACTTCAAAGAAGAAAAATATAAGAATGCGATTGAATTATCATATTCGCAAATACTTACTCATCCTAGAACTAAAGAAGGTAGTTTTTGGCATAAAAAAATCTATCCTAATCAAGTTTGGTTAGATGGTCTTTATATGATGCAAGTATTTTATATGCGCTATGAAACTATATTTAATGGTTATAAGAATTATAAAGATATTAAATTACAATATCAAAATGTAAGAAAAAATATGTTTAATTCTAAAAAAGGATTACATTACCATGCTTATGATGCATCTAGAGAATCATTTTGGTGCGATAAAGAAACAGGTTTATCTAAGAATTTTTGGCTAAGAGCTTGTGGTTGGCATTTAGTAAGTTTAGTAGATATATTAGGTTATATGGATGAACAAATTTATGAAGATTATGCTTACTATAAAGGATTGTTAAAAGAAGCTGTTGATGGTATTTTAAAATATTTAGATAAAGATAGTAATATGTTCTATCAGGTAATTGATAAAGGAAGTAAAGAAGGTAATTATCTAGAAACTAGTGGTAGTGCTATGGTAGCTTATACTTTACTTAAAGGAGCACGTTTAAGAGTATTACCGGAAAGATATGCAGAAATTGGTCTTAAAATATTTGATGGTATTTGTAATAAGTATCTAACTAATAAGAATGGTGACTTAAATTTAGGTGGCATATGTTTAGTTGCCGGTTTAGGACCTGAAAATAATAGAAGAAGAGATGGAACTTTTAAATATTATATATCAGAACCTATAGTAGAAAATGATGCTAAAGGGGTAGGACCATTTATTATGGCTTATACTGAAGTCGTAAGAATTAGAAAATAATATATTCAAACATTAACCGCTTTTTTGAATTTTATTTATTTAATTAAGCGGTTTTTGATGCTTATTGAATTTTATTTTTATAAAAGGCTTTTCAACAAAAAATAAATTTTTTATGCATCCATTTAGTTCTAATTTTATTATATAAAAAAGCGTTTTCAAATGAAAATAACTGACAATGTTCTTGATTTTGCATTTGAAAATATATATAATTAATAACACATTTTGAAAGATTCGTCTATTTGAAATGGTAAAAATGCTTATCTTTCAGCAAAAAAGAAGGAACTATGAAAGGAGAAAAAATGACTAAAATTGGAAGAAAAATTGTTGCATTAGGTTTGACAACGGTTGCATGTGTGACTTTTGCAGGTTGTAAGTCTGAAGAAGGAAATAAAGTTTATTCTAATGATGGTACACACACATATAACCAAGCTACTAGTGTTTTCCCTAATAACTGGAATCCATTTACATATCAAACTGAAACTGCTAATTCATTAATTATTAGTGATACAACTTCTGGTCTTTATACATTTGATTATAATGAAGACAGGACAGGTTATCAAATGGTTGATGGAATGGCTGTTGGTGATCCTGTTGATGTAACAAACAAGTATGTTGGTGAAGAATGGGGCATTGCTGATGGCGACAAAAACCGTGCTTGGGAAGTCACTTTAAGAGATGATCTAAAATTTGATGATGGCACTCGTATTACAGCTCAAACATTTGTTGATTCAATAAAGTTGTTATTAGAACCATCAGCACAAAATTATAGAGCTGACTCTTATACATATTCTGGTAGTTTTGTAATTCACAATGCTAAGAATTATATTTACCAAGGTAAGAAAGGTGACTTTGCTGGTGATACTGTTTACTCAACATATTCTACAGAAAATGATAGTGAACTTGTATTTAAACTAGGTCCTGCTGCTACTGAAGGTGGAGAAGATGTAGCTTCAATTAGAAGCTCTCTAGGTGCTACAACACAAACTGCGGCACAAGTTGCTGAAGTTATAGTTAAAAATTATTTAGTTGGTAAAATCGAAGATCAATATGGTGATGGCAAAGGAACTACATATGATGCTGTAACTGATGGTGGTGCTGAATTAATAGCTGATTTAGCAAAAATGGAAGGTATGACTCTTGCTGCTATCAAAGCTGATTCTTCAGTTTCTGATACTTGGAATAGACTTATTGCATGGTGGCAAACTATGGCTGATGAAGAGTTAGATTTCTTTGTAGTTGAAGACTATACATGGCCTGAAGTAGCTTTTGAAGATGTTGGTGTTAAAGCTGTAGATGGTAAGTTAGTATATATTATTGATAATCCATTAGAAGGGTTCTACTTAAAATATGCTATGCCTAGTCCATTAGTAAATGTTAAATTATATGAATCAACTAAGAAAACTGAAAATAGTATAACTACATCAACATATGGCACAAGTGTAGAAACATATTCATCATATGGTCCATATAAATTAACTTCTTTCCAAATGGATAAGGAAATCGTTCTAGAACGTAATGAAAATTGGTATGGTTATAACGATAAAGAACCAGGACCAGGTTGGTATCAAACAGATAGAGTTGTTACTCAATGTGTTAAAGAAGATAACACAAGATTAAGCATGTTCTTAAATGGTCAACTTGATTCATACGGTTTAACTGAAGCTGATATGGAAGGATACCAAAATAGTCCATATACTTATTATTCAGGTTCTGCAAGTACATTCTTTGTTGCTATTAACCCACAAGGTAATAAAGATGGTGCTAATTCAGGTGATATAGCATTATCTAATCTTTCTTTCCGTAAAGCATTATCATTCGCTATTGATCGTAAAGCATTCGCACTTGCATGTTCTCCAATGAATAATGCTGCTACAGCTTTATTCTCAACATTAAATGTTTCTGATCCTGATAATGGTACTACTTATCGTTCTGAAGAAGCTGCAAAAGATGTTATATTAGAGTTCTGGGGTTTAGCTGACGAAGTTGGTGAAGGTAAACGTTATGCTACAAAAGATGAAGCTATTGCTTCTATTACTGGTGTAGATGTTGCTCAAGCTAAAGAAATGTTCAATGAAGCTGCTAAAACATTAAAGGCTGAAGGTAAATGGGATGGTAACTCTACAATTGATATAGTTATCGGTATACCAGGTACAGCTGAATTCTATTCAAAAGGCTTTGATTCATTAACAGCAAGTTGGAATGAAGCTGCAAAAGGTACACTATTTGAAGGTAAACTTAACTTCACTAAAGATGAATCAATCGGTGATGGTTTCGGTGATGCTTTAAGAGGCGGACAAGTTGATATTTTATTTGGTGTAGGATGGTCTGGTTCAGAATTAGATCCATACAACTTAATGAGTGCTTATGTTGCTCCAAACCAACAATATGATACAGGTATTTCTTATTCAACAGTTCCAGTAGAAGTTTATTTTGAAAATGTAACTGTTCAAAAAGATGGTCAAGATGTAGAACTTCATGATGTAACATTAGTATCTAACGCATATGATTTAGGTGCTGTTGCATTATCAGGACAAACTATCAATGTTACTGTTAAAGAAACTGGTGATAAATATCAATTTACAGCTGGTTCTAATGTTGCATATGAAACTAGAATTGCAGTATTAGCTGCTTGTGAAGGTGCGGTATTAGAACAATATACAATGTTACCTTTAATTGATAACTCTAGTGCTCAATTACGTGGCCAAAAGATAAACTTTGGTACTGAAGAATATGTATTTGGTATGGGTTTTGGTGGCTTCCAATACTTTACATATAACTATGATGATAATGGTTGGGCAGAATACGTTAAAGATTCTGGTGGAACATTAAATTATAAATAATTTATGTTTTTGAAAATTCGTAGATAGGATATGAATATGTCCTATCTACCTATTTTTATCTTAAATAAAGGAGTTTTTTCATGGTAAAATATGTTATAAAAAGAATAGCGCTGATGCTATTTACTTTTTTAGTTATTCTTACAATGTGTTTTGTTTTAGTTAAATTATTACCATTACCTCCTATTGATGCTGCAAATAAAGATAAAGCTATATTAGAAGCTCGAAGAGAATTATTGGGTTATAATAAGCCAATAATTGAACAGTATTTTATATTCTTACGGGTTACTTTATTTGGTGGTAACTGGGGTTTGGGTGAAGGTGCAAAATATCAAGGTCAAGAAATTATGGGGATTTTCTTACAAAAATTACCAGCTACAATTTATGTAAACTTTTTGGCTATGATTATTAGTGTTCCAATTGGTTTAGCTCTTGGTATATTTGCAGCTTTAAAGAAAAATAGATGGCAAGATCATGTGATTAGTACAGGGGTTATGGTTTTCATTTCTGTTCCATCATATGTTTATGCCTTTTTAGTTCAATATTTCTTATGCTCAAAATGGCAATTGTTACCGATGGTTATGGATTCTGGGTATGATTATTTCTCGTGGTCTATGTTTGTATCAGCTTTGCCAGCAGTCCTGTCCTTATCTTTTGGTACGATAGCTGGTTTAACTCGTTATACAAGAGCCGAATTGACAGAAGTTTTAACCAGTGAATTTATGTTGTTAGCTAGAACTAAAGGCTTAACTAGATCGCAAGCAACTATTAGACATGCTTTAAGGAATTCAATGGTTCCTATTTTCCCGTCAATTATTTCTCAATTTATTGGTATAATAAGTGGTTCTTTAATTATTGAACAAATTTTTGGCGTTCCAGGTGTAGGTCCTTTATATATAGAATCAATTCAAGGTACTACCCCAGAATATAACTTATTTATGTTATTGTCAGCTTTCTATTGTTTAATAGGTTTATTAGCTGGTCTTGTAGTTGACTTAAGTTATGGATTAATTGATCCACGTATTAGAATGGGGGCGAAATAATGCAAAATAATCTTGATATTGATAAAAGTTTATTTGAATTTGTTAATGAAGATAAAAAAATTCATGATACAAAATTTGAAACTAAGAAAATTGGTTATTTTAAAGATGCTTTTATTAGATTTAGTAAAAATAAAGCATCAGTTGCTGCTTTTATAATAATATGTGTTTTAGTTTTATACGCGATATTTGCTCCGATTTTAGCTAGTACAAAGTATACTAGTTCTGAATTTGATCAAAATAGACAAAAATACAATCGATTATTACCAAAGATTGATTTATTTTCAGGTACTGGTTTTTGGGATGGAACTAAGAGTATGACTATAAATCAAACTCAATTTAACAAATATTATGCATTATGGTATGAAACAAATGAATTTGGTAATCCTCAACAACCTATTGCAAAAATTAAATCTGAATATCAACAAGTTGGTGCTTCAAACCAATTAGAGAATTATTATGATATAAGATTTGATTCATATAGTGGATTGGGCTTTATGTTTATTAACTCAATCACAATGGATGAAATTAATAATATTTTAGCATGGGAAGAAGAAACAGGAATAAAAGTAATATATCCTGCTGTTAGTTTTGAATCTACTATTCAAACTTTTAAAGAAGATGCTAATATTTGGTATGAGATAGATAGTAGGGGAAATCCTAAAGTTTCAGGTTATGATAGTGAAGGAAACCCAATACTAAAGGATGTATATTTAAGAGATTCTAATGGTGATTATGTATATTGGAAACCTACAGGTAAAACAGATTATTCAGTTAGAGTTTCAAAGTATTCATATTTCCAATATCAATATGGTTATGAGCCATCATTCATTTTTGGTACTGATAATAGTGGTTATGATATATTTACTAGACTTGCTGTAGCAGCTAGATTTAGTTTCTTATTAGCTATATGTGTATCTGCTGTAAACTTAGTTATTGGTGCTATTTATGGTGCGATTGAAGGCTTTTATGGTGGTAAAATTGACTTAGTAATGGAACGTATTTGTGATATTTTGGGTAATGTTCCATTTATAGTTGTTACAACCTTGTTCCAGCTACACTTGTCTAAGAGTGTTGGTATTGTCCCGGCATTACTATTGGCGTTCTTTATAACGGGTTGGATTGGAACGGCTTCGACTACCCGTATGCAATTTTATCGTTATAAAAATCAAGAATATGTTATGGCTGCCAAAACGTTAGGTGCTTCAAATAGAAGGTTGATGTTTAAACATATTTTCCCGAATGCTTTAGGTACGTTGATAACGGCATCTGTATTAGTAATACCTAGTGTTATTTTCAGTGAATCTTCTCTTACATACTTAGGTATTGTTAACTTGAATTCTTCAGAGACAACTTCAGTTGGTACTATGTTAGCAAATGGTAAGGCATATTTAAGTACTTATCCACACGTAATATTATTCCCAGCTCTATTTATTTCTCTTTTAATGATTACTTTTAACTTGTTTGGTAATGGTTTACGTGATGCCTTCAACCCTTCATTGAGAGGAGCTGATGACTAATGGGTAATTCATTAGATAAAAAATTAAGTGTAGAAAATTTAACAATATCTTTTAGAACAATTAATGGTAATGTTCAAGCTGTTAGAGGTATTTCTTTTGATTTATATAGTGGTGAAACATTATGTATTGTAGGTGAATCAGGTTCTGGCAAATCTGTTACATCAAGAGCTATACTTGGAATTTTAGCTAAAAATGCAATTGTTCAAGGTGGAGAAATTTTTTATGATGGTAAAGATTTATTAAAGATTTCTGAAGATGACTTCCATAAGATTCGTGGCGATAAAATTGCTATGATTTTCCAAGATCCTATGTCTAGTTTAAATCCAATTATGAGAGTTGGTAAGCAATTAACTGAGGCAATGATTTTGAAAAACAAGGCAAATAGAAGAGAATCAAGAACAATCTTTAATTCTTTATTAAAGTCTTGTGTGCATTATATGGGTTTAAATGCATCTGCTGAAGAAAAGAAAGAATATGAACAAAAAGCAGTTAAATTTAATAAATTTGAGGAAACTCATTTAAAGTTAGAAAAGGGATACACAAATGCTTTTGAAGCTTGTGAAGATTTAGCTATAGGTGTTGATGATTTAATATTCCATCTAGAAAAGAATGCTTCTAAAAGCCCAATTAAAAGTATAAATTATATTAAGAAAAACTATAAAAATATTGAAGATACATATTTTTGTAATGATATATCAGAGGTTTCTAATTTAGTTGATTCTTTAGAAGCAAAAATGAATAAGAAAAACGAATTAGAAAATTCAGAGGAATTAATCGAAAGATTAAAACAACTTTCTACTTTATTACATAGCTATATTAAATCTAATAAAGTAAGTCCTAATTTCTTTTCTTTAGGTTATTATTTAACATTTGTTTCTGAAACTTTACCTAGTTATAAATCATATTCTGAATTAAATAAAATTACTTTAAAAGCTTTAGATGAAGAATTTATGTTAGATTTTATAAGTTTAGTTGAAAAAGCTTTAATAGAAAGTAATAAAGAAAGTGTTGCTAAGGCCAATTTAGCTAAAACAAAACTACAAGAAATTATGGCAATAGATATCTTAAATGCTAATGAAAAAGAGTATAAAACTAAGTTAAAAGAATTATTTAATTTAGTAGAAGATTCTATTGATAAATTAGACATTTATAGAACTAGTCCATGTTATACTTTTAGAACTAGTGTTATTGATACAATAAATAATTTCTTTGCAGTAGATAGCAATACGGCAAGAGAAGAAAAAAGATTTAATAAAGAAACAAATAAATATAATAAAATGGTTTCTAAAGGTAAAACTCCAAATTGGAGTGTTGCTCCTAAGATTGAATGGAATAAAGAACAAATTAAAGAAGAATTATTTAGAATTTATACTGATTTATTAAATTATTTGAATTATTATACTGATAATAGAAAGATAAACATTAATAAAGAAGCTATAGCAATGATTGATTTCTTCAAAGAAAAAGCTTCAAATGTAGCTACTAAAGTAACTAAAAAAGTAGCAAAAACTAAGGCTTTAAAACTATTAGAAGAAGTTGGTATAAATGATCCATTAAGAAGATTTAAACAATATCCATTTGAATTTTCTGGTGGTATGAGACAAAGAATTGTTATTGCTATTGCTTTAGCTGCTAATCCAGATGTTCTTATTTGTGATGAGCCAACAACAGCTCTTGACGTAACAATTCAATCTCAAATTCTAGAATTAATTACTAAATTGAAGAAAGAAAGAAACTTATCAATTATTTTTATCACTCATGATATGGGTGTTGTTGCTAATATGGCAGATAGAATAGCTGTTATGTATGCTGGTAAAATAGTTGAAATTGGTACTAGTGAAGATATTTTCTATAATCCAAAGCATCCTTATACATGGGCTTTATTATCAAGTATGCCAGATTTAGATACTAAAGAAAGATTAGAATCTATTCCTGGTACACCTCCAAATATGATTTACCCTCCAAAAGGTGATGCGTTCGCTGCTAGAAATCAATATGCTATGAAAATTGATTTTGAAAAACAACCACCAATGTTTAAGGTATCTAATACTCATTATGCTGCTACATGGTTATTGCATCCTAATGCGCCAAAAGTTGAAATGCCAAAAACTCTCAAAAATAGAATTGAAAGAATGAAAGAGATGGTAAAAGAAAATGGATAATGATAAGAATGTTTTATTAAAAGTAGATAATTTAAGTCAATATTTTAAACTAGGTAATACTAAATTAAAAGCAGTTGATCATGTTTCATTTTCTATTAAAAAGGGCGAAGTATTTGGATTAGTTGGTGAATCTGGTTGTGGTAAAACGACAACAGGTAGAACAATTATTAAGCTTTATAATGCTACAGGTGGAAGTGTATATTTTGAAAACACTAGAATTGTAGCCGGGGCTTTAGATTATAAAGAAAATATTAAAAACAAAAGAAAAGAATTAGACAACAAGCTTAAAGAATTGAAAAAAGATAAAGAAGATGAATTAGCTAAAGATTCTAATAATGCTACAAGTATCAATGAAAAATATGATAAACTAATAGCTGAGTTAAAAGAAGAAGCTAAAGTATATATTCAAGAACAAAATAAAGAAATTAAAAAAGCTAAGTTTGATCAAAAGAAATGTGATAAAGTTTTCATTAAAAATAATGTTTTAGCTTTAAAGAATAAATATCAAAGCTTACTAGAAAAGGCTAAAACAGAAGAAGAAAAAGAAAACTTAAATAAAGAATATCGAAAAGAATTAAAGAAAGCAAGACACGAAAAATTAATTACTAAGATTCAGATGATTTTCCAAGACCCAATTGCTTCACTTGATCCACGTATGACAGTTAAAGATATAATTGCTGAAGGATTAGTTATTCAAGGTGTTAAGGACAAAAAATATTTAGAAGAAAAAGTATATGAAGTCTTAGAATTAGTTGGTTTAGTTAGAGAACATGCTGATCGTTATCCACATGAATTTAGTGGTGGACAACGTCAAAGAATTGGTATTGCTAGAGCTATCATTATGAATCCAGAATTAATCATAGCTGATGAACCTGTTAGTGCTTTAGACGTTTCTATTCAAGCTCAAGTATTAAATTTATTAAATGATTTAAGAAATAAATTAGGTTTAACTATTTTGTTCGTTGCTCATAACTTGTCAGTTGTTAAATACTTTTCCGATCGTGTTGGTGTAATGTATTTTGGTCAGATGGTAGAATTAACTACATCAGATGAATTATTTAAACATCCATTACACCCATATACAAAATCTTTACTTTCTGCAATTCCTTTACCAGATCCGGAATATGAAAAACAAAGAGTTCGTTTTGTCTATAATCCGTTAGTAGAACATGATTATTCTGAGGAAAAACCTAAATTCCAAGAAGTAATTCCAGGACATTATGTGCTATGTAATACTAAGGAATTAGAAAAATATAGACAAGAGATTAAAAATATTGATTTAAAAAACAATGCGAGCCATAATGGAAAAAAGAAGAAGAAAAATTAATTGGATAACTCTAGTTGTTTATTTTATAACAGGAGTTATAATTTCCGCATTAGCATTATTTTTTAGAAATCCTTTTACAGCAGAAAATACTAAAGATGCTTTAAGATATTGGTCTGATATAACTTTAGTTTCATCTATAATTTTATATGGACTTGTATTTTTAAGTTTTTCAGCTCATCAAGGTACTTTTGATGGTTTGACATATTCTTTAAAATATGTTTTTGCTAAATTTATACCTATGCCACATATTGATGAAGAAATATCTGGTACTTATGCTGATTATAAGGAAATTAGAAAGGGTAAGAGAAAACCAATACCTATTGAAGGATTGTTTTCTGCTACAATATTTTTAATTATTGCTATAAGTTGTTTTATAGCATATTATATGGTATAGATTTATACTACCAAGGTAGACTTAATGATTAGGATTATTCCTTAAATTATTATAGTTTACTTTGGTTTTTTATTTATTAACAAATAAAATTAGATAAGAAAAATCAAGTAGTAATTAAATAATTTTCTATATAAAATATATATTTATTAAATCCAACAC
>CALUXI010000008.1 GCA_944324705.1 uncultured Acholeplasmatales bacterium | reverse complement strand
ATGTAGCGCCGTATACGAGACCCGTACGTACGGTGCAATGGGAGGGACAAAAGTTAAAACTTTTTCTCTACCCTATTAAAAAAAGCATTACTTTGCCTCTAAATCTTTCTTTTTTACTTTTTTCTCAGGAACCGGGTCATATGCTATTTTATGAAATGGATTACATCTAATTAAGCGCCAAATAGTTAATGCGCTTGCTTTAAAAAAATTAAATCTAATAAAACATTCTTTAGCATATTCTGAACAAGTCGGAATAAAACGGCATCTAGGTGCCTTAGCTGGTGATATATGTTTTTGATAAAAATCAATTAATTTAAGAACTAATTTTTTCATATTTCACCTCGCTAAACTAAATATAACACTTAATTAATGAAAAGTAAATCTAAATATGGTATAATTCTTGCGATTAAGGAGGAATTAAATAATGCGTTATGACTTACATAATCACACTATTTATTCAGATGGTCTTGATACGCTTGAATCTATAAGTGAAAGAGCTAAAAAAAATAATGTTGATGTTTTTGCTGTTACTGATCATGATAGTGTTTTGGCATTATTAGAAGATACTCCTGATAATATAATTAAAGGGATTGAATTATCAACATATTTAAATGAAAGTATTCATTTAGTTGGACTTTTCAAAAATAATCAAATACCTAAAAAGATAATAGATTTTTCTTATGACTTTTTAAATAAAAGAAAAGAAAGAGCAATTAAAATGGTAAATAGTTTAGCATCTATTTATAATTTAAAAGTTGATTTAGAAGATTTAATTAAAAATGCGAATTATAAGGCTGTAACTAGAGGGGACATGGCTAGAATGTTAAGAAAACTGAACCCTAATTTAAAGGATGAAGAAATTAAATTTTATTTATCTAAAGATTCTAAGGCTTATATTCCGACTACTAAAATAAGTGTTAAAGAAGGAATAGATTTCTTAAAAGAAAATAATTGTGTAGTTATTTTAGCTCACCCTATGCTTTATAAAAAAGAGAATTTAGAACAAATTTTAGGACTTCCTTTTGATGGAATTGAGGCTATTTATCCTAATAGTAAAATTGAAGATTATTTATATTTTAAAGGACAAGCTAAAAAATATAATTATTTTATTAGTGCTGGTTCTGATTGTCATGGTGATAATTCACATGCTGATATAGGAACTTGTTATTTAGATGAGGAGGGATTTAAACCGATTAAAGAATTAATTGGTTAAGTATTATGGAAATTGTTAAAGCAGAATATATAACATCAATTGTAAAATATGAAATGTTACCTGATAAAACTTTACCACAATTTTTATTTTGCGGTAGATCAAATGTAGGTAAATCTAGTTTTATAAATGCCTTAGTAGGACAAAAAAATTTAGCTAGAACAAGCCAAAATCCTGGCAAAACCCAAACAATTAATTTGTATTTAATTAATGAGATGTTTTATCTTGTAGATGTTCCTGGTTATGGTTATGCAAGAGTAGCTAAAGAAAAGAAAAAAGAATTTGGACTTATGATTGAAAATTTTTTAAAAGAAACAGATAAATTAAAAGTATGTTTTTTGTTAGTTGATTTTAGGCATAAGCCAACGGAAGATGATGTTTTAATGTATAATTATTTAAAATATTATAATTTCAATGTTAAAGTTATAGCTACTAAATCAGATAAAGTTAAAAATAAAGATAGAAAGAAAAATAAAGAATTGATTTTAGAAACTTTAAATATTAAACCAAGCGATTTAATAATAACCTCAAGTGAAAAAAGAGAAGGTTTATATTTAGTTAAAAATGAATTAGATTTATCTTTAAAGGATTAACTCGGTATCAACCGGGTTTTTTATTTGATGAAAATTTTAAAATTTAAAAATTATAACAAATATTATTTTATATTTGTAAAATTCTGATTTATTAATATTTCTTACTATTGACAAGATAACAAATTAATGTTAGTATCAAATTACTAGATAAGCATTAATTATTATTTATTAAGGAGGCTCGCTAAAAAAGTAATGTTTTTAATCTAAATATTTTAATTAGGAGGGTAAAATGAAAAAAATTAAATTGTTATTTTTATTAAGTCTACTAACTATAGTTTTTTTATCGTTAGGTAGTAATCTAGGCGTTAGTGCTAAAGAAATAGATGACGTTAATTCATTAGATGATTATAAAGTGAAACATAATGAATTAATTGATTTTATCGCAAACAATTTAGATGATTTAAGTGAAGAATATTATAAGTATTCTGGTGAAGTTTTTAACGCAAATAGTATTGAGTATGATTCTATTGGATATATTATGACAAAAAACGAATATGTTTCATACATTGATTTTGATGGTAATAATGGGTATATGGTTATATCTCCTGAATATAAATTATATGAATTTGAAGTGGAAGGAGATTTAGATTACCTAAGAAATAATGAGATAATATATTATTCTGAATATAAAGGGCTCAGTGACCATAATATTGACAATAGTATCGATGATGAACTAAAAACTATTGGCTCAAACGAAGGTGATGGAAAAATTTTTGATGCTGATAGCTATATTTCTCAAAGATACCCAGAGTTTATTTTGAAAGAGAGTATTCAATAGAAAACTATGAACATATAAGTCAAAATGATACGACATTTTATTATGTTTATGATGAAACTAGAGGTGGAAACGTAACCGAAGGAAATTGTGTTTTAAATTCTGTATATTCTATGATGAATAGTTGGCAAAATACGGGATTAGCTCCAAGTCTCCCTTCGAGTTCAGATGTTATTAAATATGATCCTGCAACAATGGATCCAAAATATGATGAGTTTATAAATGCTGGCTATATTCTAAATCCTTATTCCGTTGTTTCTAAATTTGCAAAAAGAATTAACGGGGATAAGGCACTTGATAATGTTCCAGAACTTTATGCTAAAATTAGAGAAATTATAGGCGAGAGAGGCTATGATTATGGTGTAGATGGCTTTTATAATAATATGCATTATACAGATGTTAATTATTTAATAAGATTTGTTGCTGCAGAATATGGCTTTTTCCCAGAAATTAGTAATATGGGTGATGATTTATCTGTAATGGAAGCATATTTCGCTGTTAATGGTAGAGCACAACTTATAATAGTCAGTGACTCAACTTCTTATAACAATCATGCTATGGCATGTATTGGTTTTAGGAAATATAAACACGAATCTGGTTGGTGGATATTTAGTAAGACTGAATATAAATATTTAGTTGAGGTAGATGATGGTCATAGTGAGACTCAATATAATTCTGGTGGAAAGGTTTGGTATGATCCTAATGGAACATCAGGTTCTAGTGAAACAATATTAGTGTATGATACAATGAAGTAGGAATGATAAAATATGAAATTAAATAAGATATTAGGAACCTTTTCTATTTTAGGTATATTAATTCTATCTAGTTGTGGTGACGTTCAAATTCCCGGACCCGAACCTTGTTTGAAGTTAGAATTTAAGATGGAATTAGAGGAAGTATTTTTTTGTGATGATATTAAAACGAAGGATGCAAGTTATAAAAATGATGAAGGAAAATTGTTAGTTTTTAAAGTTAATACTTATGATTTATTTTATTATTTATATATTTGTAGTTATGAAGCCATTCATCCTTTATTAACAAGCGAACCTTCTTTAAATGAAGAAATTACTAAGGCTTTAAGTAGTGATGTCATCATTGATAAGAGCTATACTATAGATGGTAATTATGAGTATAATAGTGAACTTGAAAAATTTATAGGTTATTTATATGCTTGTTTTAATGTAAGTAATGAAGAATATGAGGAATTTAGAACGCATGTTACTGACCAGGATATTGATCCTCTTGGTATAGTACTTGAGTTACTGCTGAATAATAATCCTTATGTAGGACTTACCCAAACTTATAATACGTTTGGGGTAATACCTGGTGACATTAATTTCTATGATACTTATGAGATTTAGACTTGTCTTTTGACAGGTCTTTTACTTATAATTTTTTTATTAAAAAATAGTGCTAAAATTGACTTTTTTATACTTATAGTATAAAATAAGCTGATATATTGTTTAAAAGGTGTGATTTAGATATGACAAATATTTCTTTAGAAGAATTAGTTGCTTTTTTAAAAGAACAAGGTTTTGTATTTCAAGGAAGCGAAATATATGGTGGACTTGCTAATGCTTGGGATTACGGACCATTAGGGGTTTTATTAAAACGTAATGTAAAAGCTTGTTGGTGGAATAAATTTGTTGAACGCAATAAGTTAAATGTCGGACTTGATTCAGCTATTTTAATGAACAAAGATGTTTGGGTAGCTTCTGGTCATTTATCTAATTTTGCGGATCCTTTAATTGACTGTAAGGAATGTCGTTCTCGTTACCGAGCTGATAAATTAATTGAAGATGCTACTAATGGTACAGTTAATGCTGATGGCTTTACGGATGAAGAATTAATTAACTATATTAATGAACATCAAATTAAGTGTCCTAAATGTGGTAAGACTAATTTTACAAATATTAGAAGATTTAATTTAATGTTTAAAACTTTCCAAGGGGTTGTAGAAGATAGTTTATCAGAAATATATTTAAGACCTGAAACTGCTCAAGGTATTTTTATTAATTTTAAAAATGTTTTAAGAACTAGTCGTAAGAAATTACCTTTTGGTATTGGCCAAATTGGTAAGAGCTTTAGAAATGAAATTACTCCAGGTAACTTTATTTTTAGAACTAGAGAATTTGAACAAATGGAATTAGAATTCTTTACTAAACCAGGAACAGAAATTGAGTGGTTTAATTATTGGCGTAAATATTGTATGGATTTCTTAATTAGTTTAGGAGTAGACGCGTCTAATTTACGTTTTAGAGATCATGAACAAGAAGAATTATCTTTCTATTCTAATGCTACAACAGATATTGAATTTAAGTTCCCTTGGGGTTTTGGTGAATTATGGGGTATTGCTAGTCGGACAGATTATGATTTAAAACAACATATGACTCATTCTAAAGTTAATTTAGAATACTTAGACCCAGAAACTAATGAAAAATATATTCCTTATGTTGTAGAACCAAGTGTTGGGGTTGAAAGAATGATGTTAGCAATTTTATTTTCAGCTTATCATAAAGAAGAGCTAGAAAAAGATTCTAGAATTGTTTTAAAGCTTCACCCAGTACTTGCTCCTTACAAGGCTTGTATTTTACCTTTAATTAAAAAGAATCATTCAACTAAAGCAAAAGAAATTTATGAAAACTTATTAAATTATTTTGCTGTAACATATGATGAAGCAGGTAATATTGGTAAACGTTATCGTCGTCAAGATGCTATTGGTACACCACTATGTATAACTATTGATGACAATACTTTAAATGAAGATACTGTTACAATTAGAGATCGTGATACTATGGAACAAATAACAATTAAAGTTAGCGAAGTTCCTAGTTATATAATGAATAAAATTAAATTTTAAAATAAAGTGAGGGGATATTTTGGTAGCTAGAGAAGATATTAATAAATTAATTGAGGCTACTGATATGTATGCCCTTGTTAGTCCTTATGTCAAATTAATTAAATCAGGTTCTGGTTATAAGGGATTATGTCCTTTTCATAACGAAAAAACTCCATCATTTAGTGTATCTCAGGAAAAACATTTAGCTCATTGTTTTTCTTGTGGTAAAGGTGGTAATCCTATTCAATTTTTAATGGATATCAAGAACATATCTTTTATGGAAGCTGTTAAAGAATTAGCTAAAATTAATAATATGGAATTAAATATTGATGATCCTAATGCTAAAATTGAGGAAGAACGTAAAAAATATTATGATTTAAATTTGTTGGCTTATAATTTATTTACCCGTAATTTATTTATGACAAATGAAGGTAAAAAAGCTTTAGCATATTTAGAAGGTAGAGGTCTTGACGAAGAAACAATTAAGACATTTGGTATTGGTCTAGCCCCTAAAGATGGCAAAATGCTATATAAACTTTTAAAAGAGTCTAATTTTTTAGAATTAGATATGGTTGATGTCGGTTTAGTTAAAAATGTTAATGATAATTATGTTGACTTTTTTGTTAATCGAATTATGTTTCCTATTCGTAATGAAAGGGGAAAAATAATTGGTTTTTCTGGCCGGGATTATACAGGTAGTAGTGAAGCTAAATATATGAATACGATTGAATCACCAATATTTAAAAAGAATTTAGTTTTATATAATTTAGATTTGGCAATTCCAGCTATTAGTAAGAATAATCGAATTATTTTACATGAAGGTTATATGGATGTCATTGCGACTTATCGCAGTGGCCTTCATGAAGTTGTTTGTTCAATGGGGACAGCCTTAACTACAGGCCAAATTAAACAAATTAGTAGATTTACTAAAAATGTAATATTATCATTTGATAGTGATTCAGCCGGTATTAAAGCTACCTATAGAGCTGCTGAATTATTTATTAAAGAAGGGTTCAATGTCAATGTTCTTAAAATAGATAAAACTAAAGACAGTGATGAATTCGTTAAGAAATATGGCCTTAAAACCTACTATGATTATTTTAATAGTCATATAACTACATTTATTGATTATGTTTATAATGATATTATTAATAATTTAAATGTTAATGATATTTTTAACTTAGAAAATAGTAAGAAAAATTTATTTAAATATTTAAATTTATATCATTCTAATATTGTTTTAGAAAAATATTTAAATTTATTTAGTCAAAAAATAGGAGTATCTTTAAATGCCTTATTAAATGATTATAATAAATTAAATAATAATTTAAACTATGAGCCTGAACCTATAATTTCTAATATTCCTAAAAAAAATAAAGAAGAAATTTACTTATATGAGTTAAGAATATTTGAATATGCTAAAATAAGTAAAAATAAGGCTTTAGAAATTGATAGTAAATTAGAAAAAGGAAATAATTTTGTTGGATTTAAGCCAATAAATGAGCGTTTATGGCAAGAATTAATGAATTATTATAATATATATGATGAATTTAATGAAGAGGACTTTATAACATTATTACAAAGTAAAAATTTATATGATGACTATTATCATATGATAGAAGATAACGAAAAATATAAAGAAAAATTAGATTTACCTTATTCAGAGATTGATTTAGAAGAATGTTTAAACAAATTGGTTTCTAATTCTAATAAGAATAAATTGAATAATTTACAAAAAACGATTGTCGAACAAAGTGATTTAGAATTAAAAAAAGAACTAACTATTAAAAAGTTTCAGATGCGAAAAAAATATGAAAGGAACTGAAATTATGGAATTTGAACAAGTATTTAAAGAATTAAAAGAATTAGCAGAAAAGAATGATGGAGTTGTCAAAGTGGCAGATATTTTAAAATATGCTCAAGCTGATTCAGAAGATTATGATAAATTAGAACATGAGTTACAAATAGCTGGATTTGATATTGTTAGTGATGAACTTAGTGAAAGTGAAATATTAGATGAAGGACCAGATTTAAAAGATCTTGCTGAAGAGGAACCAATTGATATTGAAAAATTTGATATTTTACCTCCAACTATTAAAGTAGATGACCCAGTTAGAATGTATTTAAAGGAAATAGGTAAAGTACCTTTAATTGATGCTGAAACTGAAACTAAGTTAGCTAAAATTGTAGTTGCTGGAAATGAGGCTCAAAGAAAATTAGAATCAGGTAATTTAAATGGGGAAGATGCAGAAAAACTAGTTCAATTAGTTGAAGAGGCTAAAAGTGCTCGTGATAAATTAGTAAATTCTAACTTACGTTTAGTTGTTTCAATAGCTAAAAAATATACGCAAAGAGGATTACAATTCTTAGATTTAATTCAAGAAGGTAATATGGGCCTTATGAAAGCTGTTGATAAATTTGATTATAACAAAGGATTTAAGTTTTCAACGTATGCTACATGGTGGATTAGACAAGCTATTACAAGAGCGGTTGCTGATCAAGCTAGAACAATTAGAATTCCTGTTCATATGGTTGAAACAATAAATAAACTAGTCCGTGTTCAACGTCAATTAGTTCAACAATTATCACGTGAACCAAGTCCGGAAGAAGTTGCTCAAGCTATGGGTATTGATGTAGATAAAGTTCAACAAATTCAAAAAATTTCGCAAGAACCTATCTCCCTTGAATCTCCAGTAGGTGAAGAAGAAGATTCATCATTAGGTGATTTTGTACCAGACCCACAAGCTATTGATCCGTATGAATATACAACTAATGTTAAACTAAAAGAAGAGATTGATAATGTTTTAACTATGTTAACAGATAGAGAAGAACGTGTTCTTCGTCTACGTTTTGGTTTAATTGATGGTAGACCTCGTACTCTTGAGGAAGTAGGTAAAGAATTCGGGGTAACAAGGGAAAGAATTAGACAAATTGAAGCTAAAGCTTTAAGAAAATTAAAACATCCATCTCGCTCTAAGAAATTAAAAGATTTTATGGTTCATGAATAATGAAACGAATTGGTATTTTAGCCTCTTTAACTAAAGGTTATGATACAATTTGTGATATTGGTTGTGATCATGCCTATGTTATATTAGAGGCTTTAAATAAATATGATGTAAAATATGCATATGCCATAGATGTAAATTTAGAACCCTTAGAAAGAGCTAAGACCAATATAAAAAAGGCAAATCTTTTATCTAAGGTTTCTTTTTATTTATCTGATGGCCTAAAAGATTTTGATAAATCCTTTAATTTAGCCATTATTAGCGGTATGGGTGGTAAATTAATTACTAATATTTTAAATTCAAGTTGGAATAAATTTTCCGGTAAAGACTTATTATTAAGTCCCCAAAGTGATATAGTTAATGTTAGATTATTTTTATATAGTAAAGGTTATAGAATAAAATATGAAACGGCTATATATGAAAATAATAAATATTATGAAATAATATTAGCTACTCCCGGTTTTAAGAATTTAAATTATTTTGAATTAGTTTATGGACCCTATTTACTAAATAATGAAATATTTTTAAAACAATTAAATAAGATATTGAAAATAAAAGAAAATGCATATTCTAAATCAAGTTTGAAAGAATTAAAAGAAGATATTATCAAAATGAAATATATTACGGAGAATAAAATGGAAAAAATATACTATTATAAAGAAAATTATTACACAAAAATGTTTGTTAATGATGAATTAAATGATTTAATTATAATTTTCCCAGGTGGGGGTTATAATCATACTTCACCTCGAGAAGCCGAAAATATTGGTCTTAAATTTAATGGATTAGGTTATAATGTAGTTGTTTTTCATTATCGGGAAACCTTAGATGACTACAAAACTTTATTTCCATCTATTAGTCAAGCTATCATTAAAATTAAAGAAGAAAATAAGATAAATAATATTTACTTCAATGCTTATTCAGCAGGATCACACTTAGCTTTAGAATTAGCTAATCATTGTGATTTATATAAATTACCTAAAATTAGGGGATTAATATTATGTTATCCGGTAGTTTCTGCAAGACCAACTGCCATTCACGAAGGTTCATTTAATTGTTTATTAAATGGTGATAAAACATTATATGAAAGATATTCTGAAGAACTAGAAGTTAATAAAGATACTCCAGAAGTATTTTTATGGCATACTGTGACAGATAAGTCAGTCCCTATTTATAATTCAATTTATTTAATGGAAGCTTTAACTAAAAATAATATTAATTTTGAATCACATATTTTCCCAATGGGCGGACACGGTTTAGGTTTAGCTACTAAGGATTCAGCAAGAGATGAATCTGACATTATTCCGTATGTTGCTGATTGGTTTAATATGGCAACAAAATGGTTGAATTTAAAAAAATAAGATTAAGGAGGTGACCTAAATGGTCAAATTTGGATATACAATATTTAGTTTTGTGTTAGGTTACTTCTTAACCTTTACAATTTTAGCTCTATTGAAAGTAAATTACTATTATTTATATTCCTTGATTGGTGCTAGTGTACTTGCTTTATGTTTTATACCATTTATCATTAAAAGTAAAAAAAGTAACATTAATTATGATAATAGTAATGTTTATAAAAGCTTTTTTCATCTATCTTATTGGAAACAAGCTTTAAAAGAATTAAAAAAAATTAAAAATTTGGTTATGATGTCTGCTTTAATAGGATTAGTCTTATTAACAAAATTAATTACTTTACCATCAGGATTTGCAGATTTAGGAATTAGTTTTGGCTATATTTTTTTAGGAATCGGATCCTTACTTTATGGTCCTATTGCTGGTATGTTAATGGGTTTTTTAGTAGATAATTTAGAATTTATTTTATTCCCTAGTGCATATCCTTATTTCATAGGTTATTCAATATCTAGTTTATTATCTTGTTTAATCTATGGTTTAATGTTTTATAAAACTAAATTATCATTCTTTAAAGTTTTTGTTAGTCGCATCTTTATTAATATTTTTATTAATGCGATATTAGGTACGATTTGGATGGGGATTGTAGCTAATTACACAAGCTATGATATGTATTTAACTAGATTTATATTTATTGCTTTACCTAAAAATTTAATCTATTTAATCCCTCAAAGTATAATTTTCTTTTTAATTTTAAAATCATTGTCAAGAGTTTTTGTTAGTTTAAATTTAA
The DNA here is from genome assembly GCA_944324705.1 of uncultured Acholeplasmatales bacterium. Classification (GTDB taxonomy): domain Bacteria; phylum Bacillota_I; class Bacilli_A; order Acholeplasmatales; family Anaeroplasmataceae; genus CALUXS01. Next base: position 62,948 of record CALUXI010000008.1, on the reverse strand, counting down.
TGTCTTTAGAAGTTAAAGAAAACATAAGCTTATTTTAGAGGTAATTATGGTTTGTGAAGTAATAATTGATAAAACTAAAGGTCTTAACCGAACTTTTGATTATTTAGTCCCAAAGGAATTAGAAGAAATTATAAAAGTTGGAATGCGGGTTGTAGTTGATTTTAATAACCGAGAAAAGTTAGGGTTAGTTTTAAAATTGAAAGAAGAGTCAAGTTTTAAAGAATTAAAAACGGTTATTAGCTTAATTGATTTAGAACCTATTGTTAGTAATGATATGTTAAAATTAGTTTTTTATTTAGAAAAACATTATTTTGCTACATTAGAAGATGCTATTTCTGTTGTTATACCTAGTGTATTAAAGTATAAAACAGAGACTATAATTAAGGTTAATGATAGAACTAAGTTATCATCTAAATTAAATGAATTATTAACTAAAGAACTTAATGAATATAAAAAAGAATTAAGAATATATCAAAAAGAGATTAATGAGGCTATAAAGCTTAATTATTTAGAATTAATAAATAAATATAAGAAGACTAAATTAGGAGTAATTAAATATTATAAATACCTAAATAACATTGTTGTTAAAGGTAAAAAAATTAATGAATTATTAAATTATTTAAAAGATAAATATTATGTTTCGATTAAAACTTTAAATGAACTGGGTTTTAGTAATCAAGTTATTAATAGATGTTTAAGTTTAGGTGGTATTAGAGAATTAAAAAAAGAAGTGATTGTTGAAAATACTTACTTAAATCTAAATTATGAATTACCTACTTTAAATGAAGAACAAGAAAAAGCTTTAAATAAAATAGATATTAATAATTATAAAACTTATTTATTATATGGTGTAACTGGTAGTGGTAAAACTTTAGTTTATTTAAAACTTATTGAAAAATTAATTAAAGAAGGAAAAGAAGCAATTGTCTTAGTACCTGAAATAATGTTGACTAGCCAAATAGCTGCCTTATTTAAACAAATATTTAAAGAAAGTTTAGCTTTAATTCATTCTAAGTTAACGGAAAGAGAAAAATTATCAGTTTATGAAAGAATTAAAAAAGGTGAAGTAAAAATAGTTTTAGGCCCTCGTTCAGCCTTATTTGTTCCATTTAATAATTTAGGTGTTATTATAATAGATGAAGAACAAGAAAAAAGTTATATTCAGGAACAAAATCCTACATATGATGCAAGAGTTTTAGCTGCTGAATTGGCTAAAATGCAAAACATCCCATTATTATTAGTATCAGCTACTCCAAGAATCATAAGTTTTTATAAAGCTTTAAATAAAGAATATGAATTATTAACTTTAACTAAAAGGGCTACTTTAGTTAATATGCCTAAAAGTATAGTAGTTGATATGCGAGAAGAACTAAAAAATAAAAATGTTTCAACTATTTCAAATGCTTTGCAGGAAGAAATCAAAAATACCTTAGAAAATAATAAACAGGTTATTATTTTTATTAATAAAAGAGGTTATGCTAGTGCGGTTATGTGTAGGGATTGTGGACATATTATAACTTGTCCTAATTGTAGTTTGCCTTTAACATACCATAGAAATAGAACTAAATTAATTTGTCATTTATGTGGCCATGAGGAGGAACAAATTAACATTTGTCCACAATGTGGTAGTCGAAAAATTCGTTATGTTGGCTTAGGCACGGAAAAAATTACAGCTGATTTAGTTAGGTTATTTCCGAAGGCTAGAATACTTAGAGTAGATAGTGATAGTGTAGGTAATGATTATAATTATTATTATCAAAAAATAAATAATAATGAGGTAGATATAATAGTTGGTACGCAAATGTTAGCTAAGGGTTTAGATTTTAAAGATGTGGCTTTAGTTGGCATTATTAATGCAGATACAGGACTTTATTATCCTACTTATGATGCGTATGAAAATAATTTTATGTTGCTTGAACAAGTGAGTGGTAGAAGTGGAAGAAAAGATGAAGGTAAGGTAGTATTTCAAACATATAATCCAGATAATTATGTGATAAAATATGCAAGTAATAATAATTATTTAGCTTTTTATAATGAGGAAATAAAAAAACGAAAACTACTTGATAATCCACCTTTTAAACAACTTTTAAAGCTAACTGTATCTGATGTTTTAGATACTAAAGCCTTGATGAATGCTAATATTTTAATTGATAAATTAAAGAATTTGAATATAACTATATTAGGGCCTAGTGAAGCCATTTATTTTAAAAATAATAATAAATATAATTACGATATATATATAAAATTTATTGATTTTTCTGACATTAGTTATTTAAATCAAATTATTAAAGATTTAGATTTCTATGTTAAAATTAATTATTTATAGGAGGTTATATGAAGGTCATATTTTTAGGTACTCCAAGTTTTTCAACTGGAATTTTAGAAATGTTAAATAAATATTATGAGGTTGTATTAGTAGTTACTAAGGCAGATAGTTTAGGTAAGCATAATAAAATTACCGAGAGTCCAGTTAAAATAAAAGCTAAGGAATTAAATTTACCTATATTTCAACCTCAAGTATTAAAAGATGATTATGAGCCATTGCTTAATACAGGCGCCGAAATATTAATAACTGCTGCGTATGGTCAATTTATACCTAGTTTTTTATTAAATAAATTTAAGTATAAAATTAATGTTCATGCTTCATTATTACCAAAAAGACGTGGAGGAGCCCCGATTCAAAGAGCCTTAATTGAGGGTGATGAAGTAACTGGTATTAGTATTATGCAAATGGAAAAGAAGATGGATGCTGGGGTAATTTATGCTCAAAAAGAATTAAAAATTTTGCCTAGTGATAATTCAACTACGCTATTTGCTAAATTAGCAGTAATTGGTAGGGATTTATTAATTGAAACTTTACCAGATATAATAAGTGGTAAAAATAAAGGAATTAAACAGGATGATAGTCAAGCTACTTTCTCTTATATTTTAACTAAAGAAGATGAGATAATAGATTTTAATAAAAATAGTTTAGATTTAGTTAATCAAATAAGGGGTTTAGCATTAGAACCAGGGGCTTATTTTAAATTTAAGAACCAACCATATAAGGTTTTAGAAGCTAGAATAAGTGATAAATATGAAAATGAAACTCCGGGGACTATTATTAGTTTAAATAAAGAATTTATTGTTAAAACTAAAGATAAAGCTTTAAGTATTATTAAGATTAAAGCTCCAGGTAAAAAAGAATTAGACATAAAGAATTTTTTAAATGGTCAAAGAATATTTAAAGAACATGATATACTTAACTAGTAATGTGTTATAATTAATGGTGGTGATATTTTGTTAAAGAAAATTAAACAAAGTAACTTATATAATAATTATTTTGGTTTTGAAAATAATATAGATATTACAAATGACTGTGAAGTCTTATTTAGAAAAAATGTCGTCATCAAAAATATTGTTTTACTTTCAAACTTAATTTACACCTTAATTTTTACAATTGTATCTATTGGGGAAAAATCAAATTGGATATTAACTGTATTATGTTTACCGGTTACATATTTAATAAATAGAACTTTAAAAAAGATGATATATAAAGATAAAGAAAATTATTTAAGGCAGCAAATTGCTATGTATATTTGTTGTTTTTACATGTTTTTATCAGCTATTTTAATTTATACTAGATTAAAAATAGGATTAGAAAATACATATTTTGGTGAAGTTGGTTATATTTTACTTTACTATTCTTTAATTATTTGTTCATTTTATCAAAGTAAGAAATTATTAAAAACAGTTTATCCTTGGGTTTTAGCAATAGTAACAATTATTCATTTTAGTATTACATATAGCATATTATTTAGTGAGGCAGCCTTAGAAGGTGAAAGTTATTTAATTACTTTCTTTAAATCACTTGAATTTAGAGATATTTTATTGCGAACTTTTATTTTGCTTATTTTTATGTTAGTTTTATATGTATCTGTAAGTATGTCTGAATATTTACAACAAGAAAGAAAAAAAGAATTACAAAAAAGAAAAGATGCTGAAAATAGTTATAATGAAGTTGTTAATGACATCTTTAAATTAAGTTTAAGTCCTAAACCACGTACTAAAACTGAAGTTAGTGATGGAAAATTATTAAAAATAATGAGTCAAAAATTAGCCAATTTATTAGGAAAGAACGAAGAAGATATTGAATTTATTAAAGAATATGCTAATATTCATTTAACGGCTAAATTAAGTTTGGATTTTCCTAGTGATTTAACTGAGGAAGAAAAGTTTAAAATGTTAAAAGAAGAAACAAAATTAGGTAGCTTAGTTATTAAACGTCTACAACTTGAAAGAAAAACAGAAGATATTATTAGAGCTCATCTAGAAGGTAGTGACTCAATGGAATTTACTACCCAAATGAGTAATTATGCTAATGATATACCAAGTCAAATCATAATGTTATGTGATATGTATATTTCTCTAAGAAGTCCTAGACCTTATAAAAGAGCTATTAGTCATGCTAATGCAATTGACTTATTAAATAATACATATAGAATATATTATGATCCAATTTTGTTTGAACGTTTTATGCGTTTTGCTAGTGATTTTGCAGATATTTATGATAATTATGAGGAGGAATAAAATGGAACATAAAAGTTTTGTCCCAAGTGGAGTGTGTGCAAGACTTATTGAATTTGATTATCAAGATGGTAAAATCTATAATTTAAAATTTACTGGTGGTTGTAATGGTAATTTAAAAGCTATTGGTAAATTATGTGAAGGTATGGAAATGGAAAAAGTAGTTAAAATTTTAGAAGGTAATACTTGTCGCGAGAGAAATACATCTTGTGTTGATCAATTAACAAAAGCTATTAAGGGGGTTTTATAATGGCAAAATATTTTACATCAGAAGCCGTAACTGAAGGACATCCTGATAAAATATGTGATCAAATAAGTGATGCTGTTTTAGATGATGTTTTAGCTCATGATCCTAATGGACGAGTAGCTTGTGAGACTGTTTGTACTACAGGTATGGTTTTTGTTTTTGGAGAAATGACAACGACTCATTATGTGGACGTACAAAAAATAGTTAGAGATACAGTTACAAAAATTGGCTATACAAGAGGAAAATTTGGCTTTGATGCTGATAACTTGGCAGTACTAACCGCTATTGATCCTCAGTCACCTGATATTGCTTTAGGTGTTGATGATAAAGAACATGAACAAGGTGCGGGCGACCAAGGTATGATGTTTGGCTATGCCACAGATGAAACTAAAGAATATATGCCAACAGCTTATATGTTAGCGCAAAAATTAGCTTATCGTTTAGCTGAAGTTAGAAAAAATGGTACTTTACCTTATTTAAGACCAGATGGTAAAACTCAAGTAACAGTAGTTTATGATGACAATTATAAAGTTACAAGAGTAGATACTGTTTTAATTTCTAGTCAACATGATCCTAATATTGATTTAGAAACTTTAAGTGCAGATCTAAAAAAAGAAGTAGTATTAAAAGTTATTCCAAATGAATTGCTAGATCAAGATACTAAATACTTATTTAACCCAACCGGTCGTTTTGTAATAGGTGGACCAGCTGGTGATAGTGGTTTAACAGGTCGTAAGATTATTGTTGATACTTATGGTGGTAGTGCAAGTCATGGTGGTGGAGCATTCAGTGGTAAAGATCCATCTAAAGTTGATCGTAGCGCTTCTTATATGGCTCGTTATATTGCTAAGAATTTAGTTGCAGCTGGTTTATGTCATAGAGCTGAGGTTGAGTTATCTTATGCAATTGGGGTGGCTGAACCAACTAGTGTAGCAGTTGATACATTCAATACCTCTAAATATAGTGAGGAAGATTTAGTAAAAGCAATAAGAAAGATTTTCCCATTAACTCCAAAAGGTATTATTGAACATTTAAAATTAAAACGCCCAATTTATAAAAAGACATCTTGTTATGGTCATTTTGGTCGTGACGATAAAGATTTTACTTGGGAATATTTAGATAAAGTAGAAGAATTAAAAAAGTTCTTTAATTAAAATTGATTTTTATCAAACCTCATTTTAGGTTAAATCCTAATTTGAGGTTTATTTTTTTAAGAAAATTAAAAAAATGTCTATTAATTATGTGGAGGAATAAAATGGTTTGTAAGAATTGTCATAATTTTTTCATTAAGGAAAGAAAATTTAGTGAATTATTTCTAAGAAGAAAAATATACTTATGTGCTGACTGTTTAAGTAATATTAAATTGGATTTATTAAGAGAAGTAATACCTTTAGATAATGGTTTTAAGTTAATAGTTTATCATTTGTATAAAAATATTAGTGATAATATTATTGATTACTTGGTTTATGAATATAGTGTTATTTATTCTAAATTATATAAAATAAATAAAAATATAATCATTGTTGATAAATTTAATGTTAAGGAATTAGAGGTTTTTAATATGTTAAATAAACTAATAAATAGTGATATTATAATATTTAGCTTTATGTAAAAAGGCTTGCTATGAAAACGTTTTAATGCTATAATAAAGCTAGAAGGTACGATACATATAAAATTTAATATTATTGTACCTTAAGGTATAGCTAGGGCAACCTAAATTTAAACTATACTTAGAAAGGACTTCAAGATGATTAGAGTAGAAGTTGTTGGAAAAAATGGTTTTGAACCTTCAAAATCAAATGTTGATTATGCAACTAAGAAGTTGCAAAAATTAGACCACTTATTTAAAGATGAGGATGTAAGTGCACGTGTTGTATGCAAAGTATATCCTACTTATCATAAGGTAGAAATTACTTTGCCAACTAAACAAGCAATATTACGTTCAGAATCAAAGGAAAAAGATATTTATGCCGCAATTGATATTTCAATTGATAAATTAGTTGGTCAAATTAGAAAATATAAAACTAGACGTGATAGAACAACTAAAGATGGTATAAAAGAAGTTGAACAAGCATGGGTTGAAGTTAGAGAACCTAAACTTGTTAAGAGTAAAGACATTGAATTAGAGCCAATGTCTAAAGAAGAAGCTATTGATCAAATGGAATTGTTAGGTCATGATTTCTTTGTTTATTTAGACAATAGCACTCATAAAGTAAATGTAATTTATTTACGTGATGATGGTGATTACGCTATCATAGAAACAAAAAATAAATAGAATATTACAATCTCCCTTAAATGGGAGATATTTTTTATTATCAAAAGATGTTTTACTTTAAAATATGATGTAAATATAGTATAATTACTTGATTTATTAATATAATTATTTAGAAAGGAGAAAGTATACTTTTAAAGTATACCTTGAGATTATGTTAAATAAGATTTTTGATTCAGGACGTAAAGAATTTAAAAGATGTCAAAAAATTGCTACTAAAGTATTAGCATTAGACGAAGACATGCAAAAATTAAGTGATGAAGAATTACAAAATAAAACTACTATATTTAAAGATAGATTAAATAATGGTGAAACTTTAGATGATATTTTAGTTGAAGCTTACGCAGTATGTCGTGAGGCAGCTTATAGAGTTACTGGTCTTAAAGCATACCCAGTACAAATTGCGGGAGCTATTGCTATTCATGGTGGTAATATTGCCGAAATGAAAACTGGTGAAGGTAAAACTTTGACAGCGGTATTTCCTGCTTATTTAAATGCTTTAACTGGTAAAGGTGTTCATATTGTTACTGTAAACGAATATTTAGCTCAAAGAGAAACAGATGGGGAAATTGGTAATATTTATCGTTTCTTAGGTTTAACAGTAGGGCTTAATTTAAGAGATTATTCAAGAGAAGAAAAACAAGCAGCTTATAATTGTGATATTTTATATTCTACTAATAGTGAACTTGGTTTCGACTATTTAAGAGATCATATGGTTCAATTTAAAAGCCAAATGGTACAAAGAGAATTAAATTATGCCATTATCGATGAGGTTGACTCAATTTTAATTGATGAAGCTCGTACACCACTTATTATTTCTGGTGGTTCAACAGATAAATCTATGGCTTATATTCAAGCTGATACATTTGCTAAAAGATTAAAAGATGAAGATTATGAATTAGATATAGAAACTAAAACCATTGTTTTAACAGATAGTGGTATTCATAAGGCAGAAAAGTTTTTTGGTGTTGATAACTTATATGACATTAAATATGTAACATTAGTTCATCATATTAATAATGCTTTAAAAGCTAACTATATTTTCCATAATGGTGTTGAATATGTTGTTCAAGATGGTGAAGTATTAATTGTTGACTCTTTCACAGGACGTATTTTAAAAGGACGTCAATATAGTGAAGGTCTACATCAAGCAATTGAAGCTAAAGAAAATGTAGAGATTAAAAAAGAAACAGTTACAGTTGCGACTATAACTTATCAAAACTACTTTAGAATGTATAAGAAATTATCAGGTATGACTGGTACAGCTAAAACTGAAGAAGAGGAATTTAGAGATATATACAATATGTATGTAGTTGAAGTTCCTACTAATAAACCAGTTATAAGAATTGATAAACCAGATTTACTTTTCCTAACTAAGAAAGCTAAATTTAATGCTTTAATTGAAGATATTAAACGCCGCCATGAATTAGGTCAACCAATTCTTGTGGGTACTGCTGATGTTGAAACTAGTGAATTAGTTAGTCAAATGTTACATAAAATTGGTTTGCCACACGAGGTATTAAATGCTAAAAATAATGCTCGTGAAGCCGAAATTGTAGCTTTAGCTGGTCAAAAAGGACAAATCACAATTTCTACTAACATGGCTGGCCGTGGTACTGATATTAAACTTGGCGAGGGAGTTAAAGAATTAGGTGGTCTTGCAGTTTTAGGTACTGAACGTCATGAATCTAGACGTATTGATAATCAGTTACGTGGTCGTTCAGGTCGTCAAGGTGACCCAGGTTTCTCTCAATTTTTCATTAGTGCTGAAGATGATCTTTTAGTTCGTTTTGGTGGGGATACTTTTAAACAACGTCTAAGTTGGGTAATAAAACTAAATGGTGCAGGTGACGAAAATAAACCTTTAGAATCTAAAATGTTTACTAAAGTTGTTACACAAGCCCAAGAAAGAATCGAAGGTAATAACTATGATGCTCGTAAAAATGTTTTACGTTATGATGATGTAATTCGTAGACAAAGAGAAATATTCTACAAAGAAAGAACAGAAGTTATTTCTGAAGATAGTATTGAACCACAAGCTAAAAATTTAATTAAGGATGGTATTAGTATTATAGTTTCAGAAAAGATTAAACCTGTTGGAAATAATAAATATGATATTGATGATGAGGGTATTACAAATACATTTAATCAAGAATATTTTGGCCCAGGTAGAGTAGATTTAGAAAAAATCAAATCTTTAGATGAAAATGAAATTGTAGAATACTTAAATGATACTGCAATGCAAATCTTAGATGAAAAAAGAGAAAGTTGTCCGGCCGAAGTATTTGAAGAAGTATTAAAGACAATTATTTTACGTATTTTAGATAGCAATTGGACTCGTCATATTGATGAAATGGATGGTTTAAGACAAGGTATTGGTTTCCAATCATATGGTCAACAAAATCCATTACAATTATATCAACAAGAGGGTTTTAAGAAATTTTCTTTAATGATGGATAAAATTAAAACTGAAGTTTTACGCTATTTAATGCGTGTTCAAATTAGACAAAACATTAAACGAGATGAAGATAGTACAAAAAATTTAGCTACTAATGCTCCTGATAATGCGTTAAAACCAAAACCTAAAGTTAATAAAGAAACAAATAAAAAAGTAGGTCGCAATGATCCATGTCCTTGTGGTAGTGGTAAAAAGTATAAAAATTGTTGTGGCTTAAATAAGTAGGTGTTATTATGGATCGCTATGAAATAAATAAATACTTTGAAACATTTAAGAAAAAAATAGCTGATCTAGCTGAAGCTTTACAAATTAAGACTAAAGAGGCTAAATTAGCCTCTTTAGATGCTTTAATAGCAGATATAAATTTTTGGAATGATCAAAAGAAAGCTAATTCAATCATTGCTGAAGCAAACAATTTAAGAGATACTGTTAATTTATATCATAAATTAGAAAGTGAATATCAAAATTTAGAAGAACTAAATGAACTTTCTTTAACAGATGAAGAGATGAATAATTTATTAGAAGAGGAAATAACTAGTTTTAATAAATTAATAAATGAGGCAGAAGAAGAGTCATTATTAAATGGTGAATATGATACATTAAATTGTATTGTTGAATTACACCCGGGGGCTGGGGGAACAGAATCAATGGATTGGGCTAGTATGCTATATCGAATGTATCAAAGATTTTGTTCAAAAATGAATTTTAAATTAGAAGTATTGGAATATTTAGCTGGTGATGAGGCTGGCATCAAATCAGTAACATTTTTAATAAAGGGTAAAAATGCTTATGGTTTATTTAAAGGTGAACGAGGTGTTCATCGTTTAGTTAGAATATCTCCTTTTGATAGTGGAGCTAGAAGACATACTTCTTTTTGTTCTTGTGATGTAGCTCCTGAATTAAATGAAAATAACGATATTGTTATTAAAGATGAAGATTTAAGAATTGATGTCTATCATTCTAGTGGAGCGGGTGGACAATCTGTTAACACTACTGATTCAGCAGTTAGAATTACTCACTTACCTACAGGTATAGTTGTTACTTGTCAAAATGAAAGAAGCCAAATTAAAAATAGAGAAGTAGCTTTAAAAATTTTAAAGTCTAAGTTATTGGAAAAGCAAATTGAAGAACAAGAAGCTAAAATTAAAAATTTAAAAGGTACACAAATGGGTATCAATTTTGGTTCACAAATTCGTTCATATGTTTTTTGTCCTTATACCTTAGTAAAGGATCACCGAACCTTATATGAAACTAATAATGTAAATGCTGTTATGGATGGCGAATTATTGCCATTTATGATGAGTTATTTAAAATGGCAAAAGGAGAAAGAGAATGACTAAAGAAGTAGTTAGAAATAAAATGAAACAAGTAGCATTGATTGCTATTGGGGTTTTAATTATGGATGTTGGTTATTATTTTTTCTATAGTCCAGCTAATTTAGTTGCCGGAGGAGTTACAGGTATTTCAATTATTTTCAAGCCACTTTTAGATATTATTAATATGCCACAATCTATTTTTTTATATATAATTGAAGGTATATGTTTATTATTAGGTTTGATTTTAATTGGTAAAGATTTCTTTTTTAAAACTATAGTGGCTAGCATATTATCACCAACATTTGTTTTTATTTTAGAACAGATATGTCCACAAGATATAATACTTGCTACATGTGAATATAAGCTATTAATTGCTTTTCTATGTGGTTCTGTTTTACAAGGTGTTGGAATTGGAATTTGTTTAAAAAATAATGGCTCAACTGGTGGTATGGATGTCATTCAAAAGTCAATGTCTAAATACTTACATATACCATATTCTTTAGCTATGTTTGGTACAGATTGGATAATTTGTATAATTGGAGGAATTTCTTTTGTAGATCCAATAAACTATAATTTTGAATATGCTTTATTTGGTATTTTAAGTGTTTATTTTGCAGCATATATTATTGATATGATTACTTTAAATGCTAGATCTAAAAGAACAGCTTATATTATTACTTCTAAACCTAATCAAATTAAGGATGCCATTTACAAAAGTATAGGAAGAGGTTGCACTGAAAGTATGGTTAGAGGTGGTTATACTAATGAAGATAAAGTTATGTTAATTTGTGTCTTAAATAAGAGTGAAAGTTATAAATTAGGAGTTTTAATTAAAGAAATTGATGACAAAGCCTTTACTTTTTTTGCTTCAACAAGAGAGGTAGTCGGAGAATATGATTTTAGACCAAAATCTTAAAGTATTAAGTTTAAAACAAATAAAAAAGGATTTATATGAAGTTAATATAAATGGTGAAATTTATAATTTTGTTACGGAAACAGTATTAAAATATCGTTTAGTCAAAGGTAAAGAAATTATTGATTTAAATGAAATAGTTAACTTTAATAATTTGAATACAAATATAAGTAAGATTAAAAATTATATATTAAAATATCCTAAATCAATTTATAATTTTAGAATTTATTTAAAAGAAAAATATGAAAATATTGATTTAGATTATATAATTAATGAATTAATTAAATTAGATTTTTTAAATGATAAGAGATATGCTGTAAGCAAAGCTAATAATTTATTGAATAGAGGTTATGGTCTTAATTATATTAAAAATTATTTAAATTATAATGAGCATATTGATAATAATATTATAGAAGAAGTAGTTGCTGATTTAACTGTTGATAGTGCTGATTTAAATAAATTAATTGTAAAATTAGCTAATAAATATGCTAAATTAGATTACTATAATAAGAAAAATAAAATTATTAATTACTTATTAAGAAAAGGATATAATAAAACAGATTTTATGGCTGATTTAGAAAAAATACTAAATTAGCTTTTTTTCTTTAATTAATTAAAGAAATTTGTTATAATTAAAGAGGTTAAAAAACGGTTTTATTGTGGAGGTTAAATATGTTAGTAAAAAATAAAATCGACAGCAACTTTCTGTATTACTTTGATCAAGGTAAGGCCACTAACTTATATGAAGTAATGGGAAGTCATCTAGTTAAAGATGAAAAATGCAAAGTAATTGGTTGCGAATTTGTTTTATATGCTCCTAATGCTAAGAGCGTAAGCATTATGGGTAGTTGGAACAATTACGCTAAAGATAAAGATTACATGGAAAAAATAGACAATTATGGTATTTGGTATTTAAAAATTGATAAAAATTTAGAATTTGCTAAATACAAATATGTCATTGATACTGGTTATGAATTATTATATAAGTCTGATCCATATGCTTTTAGTTCCGGTTTAAGACCTAATAAAGATTCTGTTGTTTATGATGTTGATGGATATAAATGGGGTGATAAGGATTATATGTATTCTCATCCTAAGTCTTATGAAAAACCAATGTTGATTTATGAATTACATTTTGGCTCTTGGCGTAGATTAGGCGAAGGTGTTGATGAAGTTTATAATTATAAAGAATTAGCTGATTTATTAATTCCTTATTTATTAGATAATCATTATACTCATGTTGAATTACTGCCTATTTATGAACATCCATTAGATGCGTCTTGGGGTTATCAAGGAACAGGTTACTATTCAATTACTAGTCGTTATGGTTTACCAAAGGAATTAATGTATTTTATTGATAAATGCCATCAAAATAATATTGGAGTAATTTTTGATTGGGTACCTGGTCATATATGTAAAGATGCGAATGGACTTTATATGTTTGATGGTACATATTTATATGAATATCCTAATGAACAAGATAGGGAAAATTATGAATGGGGTACAGCAAATTTAGATTTAGGTAAAGGGACAACTCGTTCATTCTTATATTCTAATGCTTTATTCTTTATGAATTATTACCACGTTGATGGGTTTAGAGTAGATGCTGTATCAAATATTATTTATTATTTAGGTAATAAAAATAGAGGGGAAAATCAAGGTGCTTGTGATTTCTTAAGAGGTTTATCAAGACTCATTTTTGCTAAAGATGATAGAGTTTTATTAATAGCTGAAGATTCATCTGATTATCCGGGGGTTACCCGTCCTAGTGATATGGGTGGTCTTGGTTTTAATTATAAATGGGATATGGGTTGGATGAATGATACTTTGAAATATTTCAAGTTAGATCCAATTTATCGTAAATATCATCACAACTTATTAACATTTAGCATGTTGTATTTCTATAATGAACAATTTATTTTACCTTTCTCACATGATGAAGTAGTTCATATGAAAGGTAGTATACTCAATAAGATGCCAGGAGATTATTGGCAAAAATTTGCTAACTTTAGATTGTTAATGGGTTATATGATGACTCATCCAGGCAAAAAGTTATCATTCATGGGTAATGAATTAGCTCCATTTAGCGAATGGGCTTTCTATAAAGAACTAGATTGGAATTTACTTGATTATGATTCACATAGAGGTGCCAATAATTATATTAAAGATTTAAATAAATTATACAATAAAGAAAAAGCTTTATATGAACTTGACTATAATCCTGATGGCTTTAGATGGATAGATGCTAATAATGCAAATCAATCAATATTTGTTTATATTAGATATGCGAAGGATTTTAAAGATCATTTAGTAATTGTTTTAAATTGTACTCCTAATACATATCATTATTATAGAATAGGGGTACCAGGAACTAATACTTACAAAGAATTAATTAATTCAGATGACACTAAATATTATGGTTCAGGTCAAATTAATGGTAATGATATTAAAATAATTAATGAACCAGCTCATAATTTTGATCAATCTATAGAAATAACTGTTCCACCACTTGGTATTACAATTTTAAAGATGAAAAGAAGTAAAAATAAACAATAGTGTATGATTATTTATCCAATAAATTTGCACTTATAATATTAAAAATATAAAGAAATGTGAGGTGCCTAAATGAACAAAGTATTAGCATTTCTTTTAGAAAAGAAAAAAATAATTATAATCTTATTTATTATCTTAATTCTTTTATTAATATATTTTGTAGGTTTTTCTAAAACTAGAGATTATGGAAAAATTTATTCTATAGAGAAAGTATATGAAAATGGTGATATTAGTTATGAAGATTTAAAATCTTTAGCCTATTATCAAAATAATGGTATTAATAATAATGAAGATATTTTAGATAATAATTATGAACCTCAAGGAATAGGCTCATTAAATCTATTTCATAAATATCAATTAAAGGCCACATTAAGTAACAAATTTATTGAATATTATCAAATGAATATTGATTATTATGGTACTTATAATGATTATATAGCATTTACTTTTACGCTTCCTAATGTAGCTTCTACGGAAGTAATAGTAGATATAAATATAGGTAATTTAAATTTTGTAGCTAGTAATCCTAGTAAATTAATCAGATTATATAAAGTATAAAGTAGGAAATAAAAACGTTTTTATAAAATTCTTTTTAGAAAAAAGCTATTAAAAAATATTTAATTAAAATTCTTTTTATAGTATAATTAGGCGGTTGTTTTAATACAACTTAAAAATAGTTAAAAATTAAGGAGTTATTGCATGGAATATTTATGCTTTAAAAATAAAGAAACTTTTAAAAAGGCTTTTGTTAGTAATGTAGAAAACAAATATGCAGTTAATTTTGAAGATTCTACACCATACCAACAATTTGTTGTATTAGGTGAAATGTTAAGAATGTATGTAGCTAAAGATTGGCATGACACACAAGAATTAACTAAAAAATCAAAAAGTAAAGTAGTTTATTATTTCTCAATGGAGTTCTTAATGGGTCGTATGATCACTAATAACTTAATGAACGCTGGTGTATATGATGTTGTTAAGTCTGCCTTTGATGATTTAGGTTTAGATTTAAATGAAGTAGAACACCAAGAATCAGATGCCGGTTTAGGTAATGGTGGTTTAGGTCGTTTAGCTGCTTGTTTTATGGATTCTGTTGCTTCACTTGGCCTACCTGTTCATGGTAATTGTATTCGTTATCGTTATGGTTTCTTTGAACAAGGTATTAAAAATGGATATCAAGTTGAACATCCTGACCGTTGGTTAAAAGATGTCCATGTATGGGAAATTAGAAAAGATGAAGATGCGGTTGAAATCCCATTCTATGGTTATATAGAAATGAATACAGAAAATGGTAAGTTAAATGTTTTACATAAAGATGCGGAATATGTGAAAGCTGTGCCTTATGATGTACCTATTATTGGTGATAATAATCATATCGTAAATACTTTACGTTTATGGAGTGCTGAACCAGCTTCAACATATCCTGATAATGCTTTTGAATATCATCGTAAAATAAGAGAAATTTCATCTTATTTATATCCAAATGATGAAACAATTGAGGGTAAGGCCTTACGTTTAAAACAACAATATTTCTTTGTTGCTGCTGGGGTTAAATCAGCAATTAGAAAACATAAAGCTATTTATAATACAGTAACAAATTTAGATAAAAAAATGTGTTTCCACATCAATGATACTCACCCTGCTTTAATTGTACCTGAGTTAATGCGTATTTTAGTTGATGAAGAACATTTAGATTGGGATAAAGCTTGGAACATTGTTAGACATTGTTGTGCTTATACAAACCATACAATCTTAGCTGAAGCCTTAGAAAAATGGCCACTTGATTTATTTAAAGGTTTACTACCAAGAATTTATACTATTTGTGAAGAAATAAATCGTCGTTTAATGATTGAAATAGCTTCTAAATATGGTGAAAATAGTCCTTATTTAGATTCATTAGCTATTATTAAGAATAATACTATTCATATGGCAGCTCTAGCTATTCATGGTTCATTTAGTGTTAATGGTGTTGCTGCTTTACATACAGAAATCCTTAAGAATATTGAAATGAAACCATTTAATGATTATTATCCTGGTAAATTTAATAATAAAACTAATGGTATAACTCATAGACGTTGGTTAATTCAATCTAATCCAGAATTAGTAGATATTATTAAAGAATATTGTGGTGAAGATTTCAGTCATGATATGACTAAGCTTGAAAAATTATTAGATTATGTCGATGATGAAAAAGTACAAGCTAAGTTTGCTAAAATGAAGAAAGCTAGAAAAGAAGTATTAGCTCGTAAAATCTATAATTCTCAAGGTGTAAGTTTAGATATTGATTCAATTTTTGATATTCAAGTTAAACGTCTACATGAATATAAACGTCAATTAATGAATGCATTACATATCATGTATTTATATAATCGCTTAAAATCAGATGTTGAATTTAGAAATAATTTCTACCCAACTTCATTTATCTTTGGGGCAAAAGCTGCTTCAAGTTATGTATTTGCTAAAGCTGTTATTAAATTAATTAATACAATAGCTGATAAAGTAAATAATGATAGTGAAACTAATAAATATTTAAAAGTAGTGTTTGTAGTTAATTATAATGTAACATATGCTGAAACTATTATGCCAGCAGCTAACGTATCTGAACAAATTTCAACAGCTTCTAAAGAGGCATCAGGAACAGGTAATATGAAATTCATGATGAATGGTGCTGTTACTTTAGGTACTCTTGATGGTGCGAATGTTGAGATTAAAGAATTAGTTGGTGATGATAATATTGTAATATTTGGTATGAATGCGGATGAAGTTAATGAAAGCTATCAAAAACATGACTATAATCCTTATTCATGTTATGAAAATGATCCTCGTCTACACTTAGTATTAGATGAATTAACTAATGGTTTCTTTGACAAGGTTGCACCTAATGAATTTGAAATTATTAGAAATAATTTATTATATAATGATAATTACTTTGTTTTAAAAGATTTTGATGCTTATGTTAAAGCTCATGAAAAAGTAAATCAATTATATAAAGATCAAAAGAAATGGTTACATATGGCTATTACTAATGTTGCTAAGTCTGGTTACTTTACAACAGATAGAACTATGGAACAATATAATGAAGACATTTGGAAAACTAAACCACTTGTTAATAAAAAGTAGAAATATTTAAAAAATCTAAAGCTAGGCTTTAGGTTTTTTCTTATAGGTGAAGTATGTATAATTTTAAAAAAGAAGAATTTTATAAAGAAGAAACTTTAAAAAACAAAAAAATCCTTAATGTCGTTTCTTTAATAAGAACTATCTTAATATTAGCTTTTTTAGTTTTTATCATTTGTTATTTTACGTTAGATTATAAACTATTATATTTAATAACTAGTTTAATATTCTTAATATTATTTTTTGTTAGTGTACCATTTACTAATAAGTATTATATTAATAAAAGATATTTAGAACAAATAAAGGATAGTTATGATAGGCATTATGCAAGACGTAATAATAAAATAAATAATAATAAAAATTTCTTTGACAAAGGTAATGAATTTAAAAAAGAATTTAGTAAATTAAGCCTAAGAGATAAATATTTACTTGAAGATATTGATGTCTTTGGTAAAAATTCATTATATGAACACCTAAGTTCGGCTAGATCAGTTTTAGGTAGAAAAAAAGTTGCAGATGCATTATGTCATGGTAATAGTGAAGTAGATCCTAAGATTATTGAACAAATTGGTAATAGTGATGATATAGTTAGTTTAGAAGCTAGTTTAGGTTTCACTAAAATAGTAAATAATATGTCAGATAAAGATTATATTGCGACATTGTGTTCTAAATTTAGGGAAAAAAAGAATTTAAATATTGGTTTAATTATTTGTTATATTATCGAAATAGTAGTAATTATTTTAGCTTGTTTAAAAGTAATACCTGTTATTAGTATTTTAATACCTTTAATTTTAAATTTATATTATCAAACGTTTTATCGTGATGAATTAAATTTAATGAATATAACTGACATTTATAAAAGTTTAGAAGATACTAAATATGTTATTAGTAGTTTAGCTAAATTAGATATTAACTATATTAACCAAAAATATAATAAAGATTATTTTTTGAAGCAATTAAAAAGTATTAAAAGGTTAACAAATTTATGGCAAGTTTTAGCTTTTAAGAATAATCTAATATTTAAAATAATCTTTAATAGTATAATAGGTTTTGAAGGACTTTATCAATTTTTATTTAATAAATTGCAATTAAAAGAAGAAGAGGTTAAAGAAATATTAACGGATATCGCTGATTTAGAATATTATGTAAGTTTTGCTAATATTGTATCTGATTATGAATATACTATTGCTAGAAATAGTACTAAATTAGAATTTAAAGACTTAACTAATATTTTAATTCCTAACTGCGTAGCTAATGATTTTTCTTATACTAAAGGAACTATTATAACTGGTTCAAATATGAGTGGTAAAACAACTTTTTTAAGAACTATAGGTGAAAATATATTATTAAGTAATGCTTGTAGAATTGTTACAGCTAAAGATTTTTCGGCTCCAAATTACATTTTATATACAGCTTTACGAATTAAAGATGATTTAAGTTTAGGTGTTTCTTCATTTTATGCTGAAATAGAAAAAATAAAAGAAATGATTGAAGATAATAATGAAGAAAAGAAATTATGTTTAATTGATGAAATATTTAAAGGTACTAATACTTTAGATAGAGTATATGGGGCAAAAATGTTAATTAAAAAATTAGAAGAATTAAATTATGACTTTATTATTTCAACTCATGATTTTGAATTATGTGAAATAAACACAATCATTAACTATCATTTTGCAGAGACTTATTTAAATGAATATAAAGATATTACCTTTGATTATAAATTAAAAGAAGGAAAATCAAAATCAACTAATGCGATCTTCCTTCTTAAACGTTCAGGTATTATAAATGATGGGGACTAGTTTATTAGTCCTTTTTGTTATTAATTAGATATTTTAATGCTCCATTATCCAAGAAAGATGGAACAATAATATCACATTTATTTTTTAAATCATCTTCAGCATTGCTAGTAGCAATTTTTAAATTAACTTGTTCAAACATTGATAAATCTTCTCTACTATCACCGACTGCTATACTATTTTCTTTATTAGTGTTAAATAGTTTTAATATTTTTGGTATAAAGTAACCTTTATTGATATGTTTTTTAACAATTCTAAATAAATATTTATATCTATCTTCGCCAATTATCTTAATATTAATGTCTTCTTTTTGATATAATAAATTTAATAAATTAGCATTTTTATTTGTATATAGAACGATTTCTGTGAATTCATTAGTTTTAAAGTCACTAAAGTTATTTATAAAAATAGTATTATTTGGCTTGATAGGATATAAGGCTTTTAAATAGTCTAAATAATTATAGATATAGAAATTAAAATTGTCTTCAAAATATAAAAAGTTTATGTCATTTTTGAATTGTTCTAAGGGACTTAAGTCGGTAGTAAAAGATGCTTTATATATTTTATTATTGATTTTAGCTATAGAACCACTGCTAGCAGTATAATTTAAGTTTAAATTATTAATATTGCAAAAGTATTCAATATCACTAGGAAATACACTAGAAGATATAATTAAGTTATAAGAATTATTTATTTCCTTTAACATTGTTTTTTGTTCATTATTTAATAAACAAATGTTAGGAATAATAGTGTTTTGTAAATCTAAGAAAACTATTTTTTTCATAAAATCTCCATCCTTTGTTTAAACTATAACATATTTATATATTTTTATAAAGTAAAAACTTATAATTAGAGATTTTTAAATAAAAAAATGTTATAATTACATAAATGGTGGTGAAAAGCTTGTTAAATATCAATATTCGTTTTGATTGGTCGATGATTATAGGCTTTTTTTGTGGTGTTGTAGTAGGAATTATTATTTTATTTTTAATTTATTTATTATATGTCTTAGTCAATATAAAAAAACAAAATAAATTAGTTAAATTAAAAGATAATATATCTGAAGAAGATGCTATTAAAAGAATCAATATGACTAAATTAGCTTTTAAAGAAAAAAAAACTAAAGGTATTAAAAGTATAAATTATACTTATGAATTATGTTCAAAACTATTAGTTGACACTGCCTTGGATTTTTATCCAGACTCTAAACATCCTATTTTTGAGTTATCTTTAAATGAAATATTAGAATTGAGTGAATATATAAAAATGAGGATGGATAGTATTTTTGATTATAAAGGTTTGAAATTTTTAAAAAACTTAAAAGTAGCTACAATTTTAAATTTAACAGATACTAAAAGAGTAATAGAAGAAAATGAAATAATTAAAGCTACGAAAAGATATAAACTTAAATCTACTTATCAGGCAGCTAAAAAAGTTATTAATTTAATTAATCCGTTATGGTGGGCTAAGAAATTAGTTATAGATGGTACATTTAATATTTTGATTAACAAATTATGTTTGGTTTTAATTGGCATAGTTGGTGAAGAAACTTATAAGATATATTCTAAAAAAGTGTTTTTAGAAATGCATGAAATAGATGCTTCTAGTGAGGAAATTAAAGACTTGGAGGTTGGTTTAAATGAAGAATAAAGAAAGGAAAATTATAGTTGAAGAAAAATTTAAAATTCCGCAAATTGATGCGAAATATGAGGGTTTAAAAAAGACTAAACCAGGTTTTGAAAGAACAATTGCCGCTTCTCCTTATTTTGGTAGTAAAGTAAAAGATAAATTATTGATTCCTGACAATAAAGGTACTGTTGATGTAGATAAGGCTTATGATGCTTTTAGACCTAAAGGCTCTAAGCATATAAGTGATGAAGAATTAATTAAAAAACACGGAACAAGATTTTATGATTTTAAGATTTTAAATGAAAATAAACGTGAAGAAGTTCTAGGTGTTAAATATGAGGAAGAAAAAGTAGAGGAAGAAGTTGTAGAAGAAACTGATGATTTAAGCTTTAGAAAAGTTGAACCGACTGAAAGTCATATATATTATAAAGAAAACGAAGAAATTAAACGACCTAATATAAGCTTAAATAATGTTGAAGAACCTAAAGTTATTATTCCGAAGGTAGAAAACGTAGTTAAAGAAGAAAAACCAGAAGTTAAGTTGAATTTGGGTTTTGATATATCTGACTTAGAAGAGGAAAAACCAGCAGTTAAAGAAAGAATTAATTACGATTATGAATTACCTCCACTTAATTTATTCAAACATTCTGAAATTAGTAGTGATGAAGTACCAGATTGGATTATTGAAAAGAAAGAAATTATTAATAAATTACTTCAAGACTTTGATGTTGATGGTGAAGTTGTAAGTTATGTTAAAGGTCCAGCCTTTACTCGTTATGAAATAATGTTACAATCTGGGGTTAAGGTTAATAAAGTATCTAACTTATATGATAATTTCCAAATGGAATTAGGCGCTAAATCAATAAGAATTTTGGCTCCAATTCCAGGTAAGAAAACAGTTGGTATTGAAGTACCTAACGATAAGACAGAAACAGTATATTTTGGCGATATGATTGATGAATCATTTGTTAATGATGGTCGTCCTTTAAGAGTAGCGCTTGGTAAAAATATTGATGGTGAAACTATTTATAAGGCTATTGATGATATGCCACACTTATTAGTTGCCGGAGCCACTAAATCTGGTAAATCTGTTTGTATGAATACCATTTTAATAAGTTTATTGGTTAAAAATCGTCCTGAAGATTTAAAATTAATTTTAGTAGACCCTAAAAAAGTAGAAATGAGCTTCTATGAGGAAATACCACATTTAGTAACCCCAGTTATTAGTGAGCCTGAAATGGCTTCAGGAGCCTTAAAATGGGCTGTAGACGAGATGGAAAAACGTTATGAAATGCTTGCTAGAGCACATGTTAAAAATATTGAAGATTATAATCGTAAAGCCTTAAAATTTACAGAATTAAAACATATGAGTTATATAGTTATTGTTATTGATGAATTAGCGGATTTAATGATGACTTGCTCAAGTGATGTTGAAGATTCTATTAAAAGAATTACACAAAAAGCTAGGGCAGCTGGTATTCATTTGATAGTAGCAACTCAAAGACCGACAGTACAAATTGTTTCTGGTAATATTAAAGCTAATATTCCTTGCCGTATTGGATTTAAAGTTGCTTCATTTGTTGATAGTAATACAATTTTAGATGAAGGCGGGGCAGAAACTTTACTTGGTCGTGGTGATATGCTTATTAAAGATAATGATTTGCCAGAACGTGTTCAAGGTGCCTTTATTTCTGATGATGAAATAAATGATGTTTGTGATTTTATTAGAAATGAATCAAGACCGCAATATTTGTTTACACATGCAGATTTAAAACAACAAATTGCCGAAACTCCTACTTATAAAGACAATTTAAATCAAGAGAGTGAAGGAACTATTTATGAAGTAGCAAAGTATTGCATAATGGAAGGTCAAGCAAGTATAAATAGTATTCAAAATAGTTTTGGCTTTGGTTTTAATAGAGCTCAAAGAATTGTACAAATTTTAGAACAAAGACAAATTTTAGGCCCAAAAACTGGTTCAACAAAGGGTCGAGAAGTATTAGTGACATTAGCTGAATTAGATCGTATGTTTGGTAGGTCATCTAATGAAGAAAATTTATAAAAAATATTTAGATAAAGCCATTATTAAGGAATCTGAAAGTTTAATTTGGCAAAAATATATTTTTAAAGAAACCATTTTTGATGCAGGAATCAAATTAGTATTTTTAATTTTCTTTATTACTTATTGTTACTATAATTATGATAAGTTTGTTAAATTAACTAACTTAACAGCAGATACGATTTTGAATCATGAAGTATTTATAAATCCAGAAGCTTATTATTTTGTTTGGTTAATTGTTTTAGGTTCTATTTGTTTGATTGGTTTAATTGGAGCTAGTATTCTATTTAAAGTATTAAAAAAAAGTTATTTAAAAAAGATTTATATTGGATATAAAATATATGATTTATTAAGTTTTATAGCTTCTATATGTGTAATCATCAATTTTATTATTTTATTTATAATCACTCCAGTTACTATAGATGGAAGATCAATGGAACAAACTTATCATGATGGTGATAAAGTTTTGTTATGGCATTTTGGTTACGAGCCTAAAAATGATGATGTTGTAGTTATTGATGCTGCTAACTATAATGATCCTAATCACTTTTACATTAAAAGAATTGTAGCCAGTCCTAATGATACACTTTATTATCGTGATGGTTATTTGTACAATGGCAAAGATTTGATTGAAAAAAGGCTGACAATTCTTGAATGGGAACATATCAAATTAAGTTTAGATATAACCGAAAATATATATGAGATTGTGATGCCTAATGATTCTTATCTAGTTTTTGGGGATAATAGATTAAATAGTACTGATTCTAGAACTTTCGGTGCCATTAATAAGGACGATATTATCGGGAAGGTTATTCTTCGGTATTATCCTTTTTCTGATTTTGGCATTCCGGATAAACAAGTAATATTTTAATTTAAAAGAAAGAGGGTAGTAAGTTATGAGTAAAGATGGAATTATTAATAGAAATGTAATCAACTGGTTTCCAGGCCACATGGCTAAGGCTAGAAGAGAGTTAGAAGCTAAGTTAAAATTGGTTGATTTAATAATTGAATTAAGAGATTCACGTGTTCCTTTATCTAGTGCTAATCCTCTTTTTTCTAGTTTAATAAAAAATAAAGCTCGTTTAATTATATTAGTAAAGTCATTGATGGCTGATCCTAAAATAACTAAAGAATTTATTGAACACTTTAATGCTGAAGGGTTATTAGCCTTAGATTGTGATATGATTAATAGTAAAAATATAAGTTTAATTAAAAACTATATTGCTAAAGCAAGTAAATCTATTTTAGATAAACGTGAAAAACAGGGGATTATTAATAAGGAAATAAAAATATGTGTTATTGGAGTTCCTAATGTTGGCAAATCAACTTTCATCAATCGTTTAGCTGGTAAAAGTAGTTTAAATGTTGGTAATAAACCAGGTATTACAAAGAATACTAATACATGGCTAAGAATTGATAAAAATTATATAATTTTAGATACCCCAGGTATTTTGTATCCTAAATTAAAGGATGAAAAAACAGGTTATAATTTGGCTATTTGTGGTATGATTAAAGATGAAATACTACCTCATGAAGAATTATGTTATTATGCAATAGATTATATTAAAGCTAATTATCCTGATTTATTAAAGAAAAGATATTTATTAAATGAATTAAATGATACTAAAGATATAATAGAAGAAATTGGCCAAAAAAGAGGTTGCTTGAAGTCCTTAGGTGAAATTGACTTAAATAAAACCTATAGATTAATATTACAAGATGTTAAAAATGCAAGGTTAGGAGCTATTAGTTATGAACGACCAGAAGATTAATCTTTATGAAAGAGAAGAAGCTCTATATGATGAAGGTTACAAATTAGTATGTGGTGTTGATGAAGTAGGAAGAGGTTCTATAGCCGGACCTTTAGTTGTAGCGGCTGTTATTTTGTCTCCTCTTGAACATATTAGTGGCATTAATGATTCAAAAAAACTATCTCCAAAAAAGAGATTGGAATTAGCTAAAATAATAAAAAAGAAAGCCTTAGCTATAAGCACTGTGTTTATTGATGAAGAAAAAATTGATGAACTTAATATTTATCAAGCTACTAAACTTGGCATGCTTGCGGCAATTAAAGCTTTAAAAATAAAGCCGGAATATTGTTTAATAGATGCTATGCCACTTCATGAACTAGATATTCCTCATGATTCTATAATTCATGGTGATGCCCTATCAGCTAGTATTGGAGCCGCTAGTATTATTGCTAAAGTAACTAGAGATGATTA
The DNA here is from genome assembly GCA_944324705.1 of uncultured Acholeplasmatales bacterium. Taxonomy (GTDB): domain Bacteria; phylum Bacillota_I; class Bacilli_A; order Acholeplasmatales; family Anaeroplasmataceae; genus CALUXS01. The sequence goes on along the minus strand of CALUXI010000008.1, from coordinate 37,797 downwards.
TATGGCTAAAATGGATGTTAAATATCCCCATTATGGTTTTTTAAAACATAAAGGTTATTGTACAAAAAATCATATTGAAGCTCTTGAAAAATATGGTCCTTGTAAAATTCATCGTAAGACCTATTACCCAGTTAGCAAGTTCTATAATAAAATTGTCCAATTATCTTTAGATAATATCAATGAAAAAAAGAATTAATTTGACTATATATAAATGAAGCATTACAACTTGTATTGCTTTTTTCATATATTTACATTTAAATTTTATCTTGACAAAGAAAATTTGTTTTGTATACTTAATAAAGGAAAAGAGATGAGACTAATTTGAAAAACGTTATTATAGTAGAATCACCAACTAAATCAAAAACAATTGAAAATTATATGGGTGAAGATTTTATTGTTTTATCATCTAAAGGCCACATTACTGATCTAGCAACTTCAGGTAAAGATGGTCTTGGGGTTGATGTAGATAACAATTTTAAGCCTACCTACATAATTGATCCTAGTAAAAAAAAGTTAGTTGAAGAATTAAAGAAAAAATGTGCTAATAAAAATGTTTATCTAGCTACCGACCCTGATCGTGAAGGTGAAGCTATAAGTTATCATTTGGCTAATGTATTAGGTTTAGATACGTCTTTATTAAATCGTATAGAATTTCATGAAATTACTAAACCAGCCGTATTAAAAGCTTTTGAAAACCCACGTAAAATTGATTTAAATTTAGTAGCAAGTCAAGAAACTAGACGAATTTTAGATCGAATTATTGGTTTTAAGGTATCTAAATTGTTACAATCAAGAATTAAATCAAAGTCAGCCGGAAGAGTTCAATCTGTAGCTTTAAAGTTAGTTTGTGATTTAGAAAAAGAGATTAAAGCTTTTATTCCTCAAGCTTATTTTGAAGCTGAAGCTATATTTAATGATTTTAAATTAAATTTAGTTGAAGTTAATGGTAGTAAAGAAAGGATACTAGAACGTAAAGTTTTAGAAGATTTAATTGATAATTTAGATAAATTTTATTTAATTAATAGAGAAGAAAAAGATAGTAAGAGAGAATCAAAACCACCATATACTACATCAACATTACAACAAGATGCTGCTAATAAATTAGGTTTTTCATCAACTAAAACAATGATGATTGCCCAAAAATTATATGAGGGTATTCAAATCAACGGGCAAATGGTAGGTTTAATTACTTATATGCGTACGGATTCTACTCATTTATCAGATATATTTGTTGATGCTTGTAATAAATATATTAAAGAAAAATTTGGCCCTAGTTATTTAGGTAAAGCCAAAGAAAAGAAACAAAAATTAGCTCAAAACGCTCATGAAGCTATTAGACCGACTTATGTTAATTATATACCAGATGAAATAAAGAAAGATTTAAGTTTAGATGAATATCGTTTATATAAATTAATTTATAATAGAGCCATATCTTCATTAATGGCGCCAGCTTTATTTAAAAATATGAAAGTTCAATTTTCTAATTATAAGTCTGTCTGGCAAACTACTGGTCAAAGACTTATATTTGATGGTTTTTTAGCTATCAGTGGTAAGAATGAAGAAGATTTGAATAAATTATTACCAGAATTTAGTCCTAATACACCGTATGAAGCTTTAGAAATTAAAATAATTGATAATGAGACTAAACCAAAACCTCGTTATACCGAAGCTACATTAATTAAAGATATGGAAGAAAAAGGTATTGGTAGACCATCTACATATGCTACAACAATGCAAACACTTACTAAACGTTTATATGTTGAGATAAAAGATAAAAAAATCTATCCTACAGAACAAGGCATGTTGACAAGTAGTAGTTTAGATGCTTATTTCCCATCGATATTTAATGTTTCATATACAGCAAATATGGAATCTGATTTAGATGAAATAGCTAAGGGTAAAAAATCTGAATTAAATGAATTAGAAGAGTTTTATAAAGATTTTACAGAAGTATTTAATGAAGCTAGTCAAAATATGATTAAAGTAGAACCTGAAAAAACAGGTGAAAAATGTCCTTTATGTGGGGCTGATTTAGTTATAAGAAATGGTAAATTTGGTAAATTTATTGCCTGTTCAAATTATCCTACTTGTAAATATATTAAACAAGATGAGGATATAGATACAGGGGTAGTTTGTCCTAATTGTCATGAAGGGCATATTGTGAAAAAGATTGTTTCTAAAGGTAGAAATAAAGGTAAAGTATTTTATGCTTGTGATAATTACCCTACTTGTAAGACAGCGTATAATGATAAGCCTATTAATGAGTATTGTCCTAAGTGTGGAGCTATTATGTTAGAAAAAGAAGATGGCACTAAATATTGTTCTAAAGAATGTGATAAGGTAGATGAATATAAACCTGTCTTATGTCCGGTATGTAAAAAGGGTCATTTAGTTAAGAAATTAGCAACAAGAGGATTTAATAAAGGTAAAGCATTTTATGCTTGTGATAATTTCCCAAAATGTAGAACAATTTATAACGATGAACCGACTGATGAAGTTTGTGAGGTATGTGGTTCAATCATGTTAAAAAAAGATGGTAAAACTTATTGTTCAAATAAGGATTGTCCTACTAATAAGAATGAATAAAAATAATGGCCATAAGTTAGAATTAACTTATGGTTTTTTCTATACCATTTATGCCTTTTTAGTTGTTTATAAGCTATAATTTTGTTATAATTAATCATTGAACGGAGTGATTAAATGGGATTTTTTAGTTTTTTTAAAAAAGATAAGGAAAAATCAAAAAAATATAAAATGGGTCTTCATAAAACTAGAGAAGGCGCATTAAAAAATATAAAACAAATTGTTGAAAAATCAAGCAAAATTGATGATAACTTATTTGATGCTTTAGAAGAAGTGTTTATAGGTGCGGACATAGGTGTAGATACAGTTTTAGATTTTGTATCTTCTTTACGTGAAGAAGTTAATCATAAAAAAATTAGCGATGCTAAAGTTTTAGAAGAGCTAATAATTGACAAAATGTTTGAATTATACACTAATAATGAAATAGTTAATGCTAACTTAAATTTAAATAAAGAAGGTTTATCTGTTATCCTATTTGTCGGGGTAAATGGAGTTGGTAAAACTACATCAATTGCTAAAATAGCTCATAAATATAAAGCAGAGGGTAAAAAAGTTTTACTTGCTGCCGGTGATACTTTTAGAGCTGGAGCTGTTGAACAACTTAAAGTTTGGGCTAAACGGGTAGGAATAGAAATAGTCACTAAGGATAATGGAAGTGACCCTTCAGCCGTAATGTATGAGGCTTGCGAGAAGGCTTTAAAAGAAAACTATGATATTTTATTATGCGATACAGCCGGAAGACTACAAAATAAAGTAAATCTAATGCAAGAATTAGCGAAAATGAAAAGAGTAATTGATAATAAAGCTCCTAATTCATTATGTGAGACTTTACTAGTAATAGATGCTACTACAGGTCAAAATGGTATGTTACAAGCTAAAGCCTTTAAGGAGGTAACAGATGTAACAGGCATTATTTTAACAAAGCTTGATGGTACAAGTAAAGGTGGTATTGTTCTTGCTATTCGTCATGAACTAGGCATACCAATTAAATTTGTAGGTCTTGGTGAAGGACTAGAAGATTTAATGGTCTTTGATATTGAAGATTATCTCTACGGTTTATTTGCTGATTTCTTTGAGGAATAAAATGAATTTAGACAAAAATGTTTATTTAGCTGATTTATATGATTTATATTATAAACTTTTAACTCCCAAACAAGCTAATTATTTTGCTGATTATTATTTAGGAGATTTAAGTTTAGCAGAGATTGCTTCAAATTATAATTTAAGTCGTAATGCTATTTTTGATCAGATTAAGCATGCAGAAAATAAATTATTAGAATTTGAAGAAAAATTAGGATTATATAAAAAAATAAATAAAATTATGGAATTAAGTTTAAAAGAAGAAGACCTAAATATAATTAGGGACATCTTAAAGGAGGGATAAAATGGCTTTTGATTCATTAAGTGAAAGATTACAAAAAGCTATGAAAAAAATAACTGGTCGCGGTAAATTACATGAATCTGATATCGATGAAATGTTAAGAGAAGTGCGTTTAAGTTTACTTGAGGCCGATGTTAACTTTAAAGTAGTAAGAAAATTTTTAGCTAATGTTAAAGAAAAAGCATTAGGAGCTAAAATATTAGATGGATTAAATCCTGGTCAACAAGTAGTTGATATAGTTCGGGAAGAATTAAAAAATGTATTAGGAAATGAACAAGTTGAACTTAATTTAAATAAAAATGGTTTAACTGTCTTAATGCTTGTTGGTCTTCAAGGTGCCGGAAAAACTACAGCTTGTGGTAAAATTGCTCTTTATCTAAGAAAGAAAATGAAGAAAACTCCAATGTTAATAGCTGCCGATATTTATAGACCGGCTGCCGTTGATCAATTAGTTACTTTGGGTAAACAAATTGGGGTTCCGGTTTATGAAGATGGTGTAAAGACTAATCCGCGTAAAATAGTTAAAGAAGGAATTAATAGAGCTATTAAAGAATCATGTGACTTAGTAATTATCGATACAGCTGGTCGTCTACAAGTTAATGAGGAGTTGATGGATGAATTAAAAGATATTAAGGAGATTGCTCGTCCTCATGAAATACTTCTAACAGTTGATGCTATGAGTGGTCAAGATGCATGTAATGTAGCTACAGCATTTAACGAAAAAATCGCGTTAACTGGGGTTATTTTAACAAAACTTGATGGTGATGCTCGTGGTGGTGCTGCCCTTTCAATTAGAGAAATAACAGGACTCCCTATTAAACTTATGTCAACAGGGGAGAAGTTAGATGAGTTAGAAGCATTTTACCCAGATCGTTTAGCTGAACGTATTTTAGGTATGGGTGATGTCTTATCTTTAATTGATAGTGTCAAAGAAAACATTGACGAACAAGAAATGGAAGATATGGCTGAAAAAATGTTACAAGGCAGCTATAACTATAATGACCTATTAAAACAATTTAAAATGATTAAAAGAATGGGTTCTTTATCAAAAATTTTAGGCTTTTTACCGGGTCTTGGAAAAATTAAACAAGCCATGAATCAAGTTGATGACAAAGCTTTTGTCTATATGGAAGCTATTATCAGTTCAATGACAGAAAAAGAAAGAAGAAATCCACGTTTAATTGAAGAAAGTGCTAAACGCAGAGAAAGAATTGCTAAAGGTAGTGGTAGAAGTATAACGGAAGTTAATAATTTACGTAACTCTCTAAATTCAATGCGTCAAGCTATGAAAAAGTTTGGTAGTATGTCAGATGATGAAAAGAAAAGAATGTCTAGTCAAGTAGCAAGTGGCAATTATAGTTCCTTAGCTAATCAAAAGAAAGTTAAAAAAGGTAAAGGAAAAGGTAAAGGAGCATTTAGATTTTAATGTTTATTACTAGTCCTTTGAATTTAAAAGAAGCTAAACTATTAAAAGATTATTGTGATGGTTATTTAGTAGGATTAGCTAATTATATACCTAGTTTTTTAAGTCCTTTTTCTTATGAGGACTTTCTTAAACTTTTAGATTTAGATAAATTGATTATTTTAAGATTAGATGTTTTAGTTAGGGAAAAAGAAATAGAAGATTATGAAAAGCTAATTATTAAACTCAAGGATTTAAATATTTTATATTATATAACTGATTTAGGCATTTTAAATATATTGAAAAAACAGGGTTTAATAAATAAAACGATTTACGATCCATTTACTATGATTTGTAACTATTTAGATGCTAAGACGTATTATAATTTGGGGTTAGATGCTATAAGCCCTAGTTTAGAAATACCATATAAGGATATCTTAAAAATAGATGTTCCTTTATTTTACTTAGGTTTTGGTAGAAGGTTAATGTTTAACTCAAAAAGGAATTTATTATCTTTATATAAGGAAGAAAAAAACTTATCTTTTTCTTTAGATAATTTAACTATTATTGAGGAGAAGAGAACTGATTCTTTCCCTATTTTTGAAGATATGGGGACTTATATTTATCGTTCTTATTATTTAAATAATTTAGAGTTTGCTAAAAATAATTCAAATATTAAATATTTGTATGTTGAACATTTGACAATTGATAGTAAAACATATTTAAAATTAATTGAATTAATTAAATTATATTTAAAAGATGATAACTATTTGGAAACTTTAAATAATTATTTAATTACTAATAATTTGAATGTTTCAGAAGGTTTTAATTATCAAGATAGTATTTATCAAAAGGAGGAAATAATCAATGAAAAAAATTGAATTATTGGCTCCGGCTGGTGATTTAGAAAAATTAAAAATTGCTATCTTATATGGAGCAGATGCTGTTTTTATTGGTGGAACAAATTTTTCTTTAAGAAGTAGAGCTTCTAATTTTACAAAAGAAGATTTAAAAGAAGCTGTTAATTTTGCCCATAAATATGGTGCAAAAATTCATGTTACTTGTAATATTGTTATGCATAATATTGATTTAGATGGTTTACTTGAATATTTAAAATATTTAGATGAAATAGGTGTAGATGCTATTATAACAAGCAGTATTTATATGCTTAAATTAGCTAAAGAGAATACTAATTTAGATGTACATATGTCAACACAATTAAGTACTTTAAATCATGAAGCAGTTAATTTATTGACAAATTTAGGTGCTGATAGAGTAGTATTAGGTAGAGAACTAAGTTTGGCCGAAATCATCAAAATAAAAACTTTAAGTAAAGTTGAAATAGAAGCCTTTATTCATGGTGGCATGTGTTCAAGCCTATCTGGTAGATGTATGCTATCTAATAATATGACTTTAAGAGATGCAAATAGAGGAGGCTGTGCTCATAGTTGTAGATGGAATTACAATTTATATGAGAATGGAAATAAAATAAATCCTCAAGGTGATTATTTTTCATTTAGTGCTAAGGATTTAGGTTCTTTAGAATTTATTCCGATGTTAATTGATAATGGAATAGATTCCTTAAAAATTGAGGGTAGAATGAAAAGTATTCACTATGTAGCTACTATAACTAATAGTTATCGTCATTTAATTGATGATTATTATGAAAATGGTGAAATAAAAGATTTTACACCTTATTATAATTTGATAAAAAAGGCAGAAAATAGGCTTTTAAGTACAGGTTTTTATAAAGGTGAAGTCACAACTAATGAACAATTATATGACTTAAATTTATCAGTGCCAACTAAGAATTTTATTGGCTTAGTTTTAAGTTGTAATAATGGAATATGTAAAATTGAACAAAGAAATTATTTTACATCTTTTTCAGATATTGAAGTGTTTACACCTAAGGCATCATTTATTATTAATGTAGGACAATTATATGATGAAGATGGTAATTTAGTCGATGTAGCTCGTCACCCTAGACAAGTATTATATTTTAAGACGGATTATAAATTAGAACCTTATGATATGTTGAGGGCCTTATAGTGAAATATGAATATTTTTATAAGCCTTTAAACATAAAAGTTGAAGTTCAAGTTAAATTAAATCAAAGGCGCACGTATTTGCATTTGAAACCACATTTACTTAAAATAACTACATTTAAAAAATTAGATAAAAATGAAATAGAATTTTTTATTCAACAATATGAAAAAAAGATAAGAGAAGTGTGTTTAAAAGAAGAAAATTATGATTTTAACACCTTACATTTATGGGGTAAAAAGTATTGTTTTTATCCTTTTATTGATAATAAAATAAGGAAAACTGAAGTAGAAATTAAAGAAAATATTATTTTAATTAGAGCTAGTAGTGAAGAAAAAATTAAAAAGGCAATAAAAACAATGTATAATAATGAACTAAAGGCTAGATACTTGCCATATTATCAAAAGGTTGAAAAGTTATTTAATGAACGATTTAATCGCAAAATAGAAAATAAATTTAAAGGTATTAATTATTATAAATCTTTTTTAGGGCGATGTTATTTTAGAACTAAAGAAATAGAATTATCTAGCTACTTAGCTAAATATGATGAAGATATAATGTATGAAGTAATATGTCATGAATTTTGTCATTTATTTTATAGTGATCATGGTCCTAATTTTAAGAAGTTATTATATAGTTTAGTGCCTAATTATTCTGAATATAAAAAAAGAATTAAAATAGCAAACCATGAGATTATAAAAGATTATATTTAAATTGCAAAATAAATTAAAAAGTGTATAATAATAAAGATAGAAAAAAGAGGTTTGAATATGGAAAATAATGTTTATGAATTAACCGTAGCTGGTAAAGAAGAACTTGAAAAAGAATTAGAAAATTTAAAATCTGTAGAACGTCCACGTAATATTGAAGCTTTAAAAGAAGCCCGTGCTCAAGGTGATTTATCTGAAAATGCCGATTATGATGCAGCTAGAGAAGAACAAAGAAGAATAGAAGGACGTATTGCTGAAATTGAAGCAATTTTAAAGAATGTTAAAATTATTGAAGCAACTAAAGATAATGTTGTATCTATTGGTAAAACTGTAAAATTAATTTATACTAAATTAAATCGTGAATTTACTTATGAAGTGGTAGGTACTATTGAAGCTGATCCATTTAACAGTAAGATTTCTAACTCATCTCCACTTGGTAAAGCATTATTAGGTCATAAAAAAGGCGATGTAATTTCTTTTACTACTGAAGGTGGTAAAACACAAGAAGTTAAAATTTTAGCAATTAAATAGAACAGGTTTTCCTGTTTTTTTGTGTTTTAAGATGTTTAAAAAATTTATACCTACGTACCATTATAAATCAATATATGATATTGATTATAAGAAATTTAAGGAATTAGGAATTAAGGTCATTATGTTTGATTTAGATAATACTTTGATTCCTTATCATGAAAAATTACCTAATAAGCAATTGTTTGAACTAAAAGAAGAAATTTTAAAATTAAATTTAAAAATTATTTTAGTTTCAAATTCTAAAAAAGAAAGAGTAAGTAATTTTGCTAATGCTTTTGATATACCATATATTAAGTTTGCTAAAAAACCATTTAAAAAAGGCTTTAAAGAAGCTTTAAAATTATTACCTAATGATATAAAAAATGAGGAAATATTATTTATTGGTGATCAATTATTAACTGATATTTTTGGTTCAAATAGAATGGGATTTAATAGTTTATTAGTTGATCCATTAAACAGAGATACAGAAGCTTTAATTACTAAAATAAATCGCATAGGTGAGGCAATATTTAAAAATTTAACTATTCTTTTTAACAGAAAATCTAAATTAAAATTTAAAAATTACGAGGATAAAACAAATGGTTAGAAAATGTTTAGGTTGTGGAACAATTATTCAAAATGAAGATGCTAATAGAGCTGGTTATACGACAGATATAAATAGACCATATTGTAAAAGATGCTTTAGATTGATGCATTATAATGAGATACCTAAAGTTTTTGCTACTAATAAAGATTTTATTAAAGTTATAGATTATGAATTAAAAAAGAAAAATTTATTTGTCTATTTAATTGATATTTTTTCATTTCCTATTTCTTTTAATAGAGAAATCACTGATAAATTAAGAGGGAAAGATGTCATATTAGTAGTAAATAAAATAGATTTATTACCTAAATCTTTTAATTTGAATAATATCTTAAATTTTGTCAGCAAACAATGTGAAAAAATCTTTTTTAAAGTAATAGGTATTTTTTTAATATCTGCTAAAAAAGGATATTATTTATCAGAACTATTTAAGCATTTAGAATTATATCGTAAAGAAAGAGATATTTGCATTTTAGGTTTAGCTAGTGTTGGCAAATCTAGTTTTATAAATGCTTTATTAAAGCAGTTTGCAGATGCTAAAGAAGATACAATAGCTATATCACAAATCCCGGGAACTACATTAGAAGAAATAAATATTCCGTTTTTCCTAGATAATAGGGGATTTATTGATACACCGGGTTTAATAAGTGAAGAATCAATTTTAAGTCAAGTTAAACCAGAATATTATAATTTAGTTTTACCTAGCAAAGAGATAAGTCCGATTACTTATCAGCTTTATGGCAGTTATACATATTTTTTAGGTGGTTTAGTTTATTTAAGCTTTAATGATATAACTAAAGGTAGTTTAATTATTTATAAAGCTGAAAAATTAAAAGTTAATAAAGTTAAAACAGAAAATATAATTAAAACTTTGACTAAAGTTGGTGATACTTTATTACCTACTACAATAAATAATCATTTTAAGGAAGAAGAAACAAAGGTTAATAAACGTAAGACAATCTTTATTGGTGGCTTTTTAATAATCGATTTAATTGGTGATTTTAGTTTTAAATTAGGTTATCAAAGTTTATTAGGAGTAAAAGAGTATGACAATTTCCTTAAGTGAACAAATTAATAAAGCTGTTAATTTATTAGAAACTAAATATTTAAATACTAGTCATGAAAACCGTTATAAACATATTTTAGGGGTAGCAAAATGCGCTAAAGAATTAGCTATTAAATATGACATAGATGAAGATAAAGCTTATTTAGCAGGCTTGATGCATGATTATTATAGGTATGAAGAAAAAGAAGAGATGGCAAAATTATTAGCTGATACAGAAATTAGAGAATGTGAAGAATGCCCTATTTTATATCATGCTTATGCTTCAAGTCACGCTTATCTTAATTTAATAGGTAATGACTTAGAAATTAGTGAGGCTATTAAATACCATACTTTTGGTAAGGTTCTGATGACTAAACTTGGGGAAATAATATTAATAAGTGATTATATTGAAGAAACAAGAAAATATGAAGATTGTTTAAAATGTAGGGATTTAGTAAAACGAGGTTTATTCTATACAGCAATTTATATGTCTACTTTAAATACTATAAATTTAATTAAAAAGGAGGGTTTAATACCCCATCCTTATCAATTAGCTGTATTAAATACTTATAAGGAGAAAATGCAAGTGGAATTATTAGATATAGTAAAAGAAGCTCTTAATAAAGTAAGAGCTACTGATATAAAAATATATGAAACAAAAGAAGTTTCACCTTTTTATGACTACATAGTTATAGCCTCTATTAATGCAGTAAGACAAAGTGAGGCTGTAACTAGTTATTTAGAAGAATATATGGAAAATACACCTTATAAAATAAGAAGTACGGAAGGCGAAGGTAGTAATTGGTATTTAGTTGATTTAAACTCAGTTATTTTATCAATTTTTACTAGTGAAGAAAGAGAAAGAATGGAAATAGATAAATTATATTCTCATTTAAAAGTTATTGATTAATTCAATTAATGTTTTTTCTTTATTAAAATATAGCAAATCATTAAAGCTATTAATGATTTTAATGGCTAAAAATATAATATCATTATATTCTTTATCTAAATTTATAAATTTATTGCTTTTTGGTAAATAGTTTTTATGATATATTTCACTTAATATTTTTAGATTAATAACTTTTAATTTATTTAATTTAAATATGTAAGCATAATATTTATAACAATTATAACTAGCCTTTTTTAAATAATTTTTTATGTCAGGGTAGTTTAAAATATGTCTAGATATTTTATCTAAAACTATGTAGTAAGGTAGTCTTAAATCATAGTAGGAATAGTTATATTTTATTTTAGTTATTTTGTTATTTAGTAAATAATAGTTTTCTAAATCATTAAGATTTATATTACTTTTAATTAAACATAAATAGGCAATATAAGCGTAAGCTAATATGATACTTTCCTTATTATAGTTATCATTTTTAATCAGTTTAATATAATATTTTAAATTGTCTAAAATGTTACTATTTAGATTATCAAATATGTTTAAATCATTTTTACGAGAAAATAAATTATAATAGTTATTATAAAAATAGACATTAATAGTAAATATCTCATAATCTTTTAAAGGAATATTTAGAAAATATTTATTAGGTATTTGATTTGTTATATCTTTAAAATAATTTGTTAAAAATAAAGGAGAAATCATATTATCACCAATAAAAATTATATGCAAAAATAGAAATATTTGCAAGTGAGGGACAAAGATGAATTTAAGTTTAAATTTAGCTAATGATTTAGAAACACAACTATATAATAAGGCGCAAGATATTGATGTAGCAATATTAAATTACATATTAGGCGATACAGAGTTTTTCTTAGATGCTATTACTTTATACCAAAATAGTAATGGTGGTTTTGGTCATGGCTTATATATTGATAACTATAATACTAATTCAACAGCTTTCACAACTTATTATGCTTTAAAACTAATTTATTTATTTAGTGAAGATAATAAGAATAGAGAATTAATAGTAAAGAGAGCTTTTACATACTTATTTCATAAAGCATATCAAGAAGATGGTATGTATTTAATAGCTGAGCCTGAAAATAATAAGTTTGCTCATAGTAATTTATTTAATTATCCTAGCATTAAGAACATAGGTTTAACGATAGGTATTATTGGCTTAAGTTTATTGTTAAATGATAGTAAAAATCCTTATTATAAGTTGGCTTTAGATTTATATAATAAAAATATTAGTTTAATTGCTGAATTTAAAGAAGATGAAGATAGTATTATTTTTAAAGCAATTTTAATGAAGGGTTTAAATAAAGCCGGTATTAAGAACGAACTAAAGATAGATAATAGTAAAATAAATATTTTAAATTGTTTAGAATTAGCTAATTATATCGAAATAGATAATAGTTTAAAAGAAAGAGCTTTAAATAATTTAGTCAATACAATAAATAATAATGGTCTTTGGGATTATAATAAAAATTGGCAAAATAAATATCCTGAAGGGGATATAGCTCAAATAAAATGGACATTTAGACAAAGTGTAATTAATTATTATTATTTAAAGAAGTACAATTTTGTAGAAACAAATTAAAAAATATAGTAAAATAATACTTGAGGTGTAAAAAAAATGAAAAGACCAGTAATGTTAATTATAATGGATGGATTTGGTTTAGCTCCAAAGTCTGCTGGCAATGCTATTTGTCAAGCAAATAAGCCAAACTTAGATAATTTAATTTTAAAATATCCTACTGCACATTTAGATGCATCTGGTGAAGCTGTTGGATTACCTGAAGGTCAAATGGGTAATTCAGAAGTAGGGCACATGAATATTGGTGCAGGTAGAATTGTATGGCAAAGTTTATCAAGAATTAATAATGCTATTAAAACTGGTGAATTTGCTAACAATGAAGCTATTAATGAAGCAATTGATAAAGCTTTACAAACAGGTAAGAAATTCCATATTCTAGGTTTATGTTCTGATGGTGGTGTTCATTCTCATACTAGTCATATAATTGCTATTGCTAATTTAGCCCATGAAAAAGGTATTAAAGATGTTTACTATCATGCTTTCTTAGATGGTAGAGATGTACCTCCTACTTCAGCTCAAAGCTATTTAATGAAGGTCTTAAATGACGGAAAAGTTAAACTTGCTACTGTAGGTGGTAGATATTATGGTATGGATCGTGATAAGAATTATGATCGTTTAGAAAAAGCTTATGAAGCTATGGTTAAAAATATAGGTCCACATTATGATGATCCATTTAAAGCATTAGAAGAATCATATGATAAAGGGGTAACAGATGAATTTGTAGTTCCATTTATTGTTGATGAAGAAGGTATGATTGGTGATGGTGATAGTGTTGTATTTGCTAACTTCCGCCCTGATCGTGCAATTGAAATTTCAACTGCTTTAACTAATCCAAGTGGAATTGTTTATAATCCTGATAAACCATATCGTTTAAATACAGTAGGTGGTCCTAAGGATTTAACATTTGTTTGTATGATGAAATATGCTGATCAAGTTAAAGGTAAATTAGCATTTGGTTTACAAGAATTAAATCATATTTTAGGTGATGTAATTGCTGAAAATAAAAAGACACAATTACGTATTGCTGAAACAGAAAAATATGCTCACGTAACATTCTTCTTTGATGGTGGTGTTGATAAAGTTGTTGAAGGTGAAGATCGTATCTTAGTTGATTCACCTAAAGTTGCTACATATGATTTAAAACCAGAAATGTCTGCTTTTGAAGTAACAGATAAAGTAGAAGAAGCTATTAGAAGTGGCAAATATGATTGTATTATTTTAAATTATGCTAACTGTGATATGGTAGGTCATACAGGTGTAATTCCAGCCGCTATTAAGGCAGTTGAAACTGTTGATGAATGTGTTGGTCGAGTAGTTAAAGTTTTAGAAGAAGTTGGTGGTGTAGCATTAATTACAGCTGATCATGGTAATGCTGAATGTGAGCTTGATGGTGAAGGAAAACCATATACTGCTCATACTACAAATCAAGTACCATTAATTTTGACTGATGAAAGTTTACATATTAGAAATGGTATTTTATCAGACTTAGCTCCAACAATTTTAGAATTAATGGGTTTACCAATTCCAGAAGATATGACTTCAAAATCTTTAATTGTTCCTGCTGAAGAACAAGCTCAAGATCCTTTTTCTATCACAAGAGAAGAAAAATAGTTATGATTAATGGACAAGCAAAATGGCTTGTCTTTTTTTATGCTATAGTTTGATAATAAAATCTTTTTACTAGTTTTATATTATTGTGTAAATTTTTCCTTTTATATATTGAAAAAAATACTATAATATAACATGGTGAATTTAGATGAATAATAAATTACAAAAACAAATTGAAAGAAGAAAGTTAATATTAAGTGGTGATTTATGGAAGACAATAATTATAATTTGTTTTCCAATAGCTCTTTATCAATTTATAAATTCTTTATCAACTATAGTAGATCAAATGATTACGGCAGGTATATCAGCCGAAGCTAGTAATGCAGTTGGTTCAACAGCGCAAATTAAAAATATGTTTAGTGCCTTTGGTGGTGGTTTAGCCTCTGGTGGTGGCGTTTTAGTTGCTAGATATTATGGGGCGGGTTATGTTAAAGATGCAAGACATGCTAGTGGAAATTTATTAGCTTTAGCCTTAATTTTAAGTATAGTAATAATCTTGATTTTTTTACCACTTGCCAAGCCAATTATGATAATTTGTCAGTTATCTGATTCAGCTATTTCCTTAGGTCTTCGCTATTTTCAATTGCAACTATGTGAACTTGTTTTTGTGACAATCAATAGTGTTTTTATAGGCCTTGAAAAAGCTAAAGGTAATTCTAAATTAATATTATATTTAAATTTAATGATTTTAGGCATTAAAATAGGTTTAACAGCATTATTTGTTTATGTATTTAAAATTGAAGATATAACTTGGATTGAAGTTGCTACTATAATTAGTCAATGTATTTTATCTGTTATTGGTCTTATTTTAATGTTTAGAAAGAATAATATTTTAAGAATAAAACTTAGTGATTTAAGACCACGTAAGATATTTGTTGTTGATACATTTAAATTAGCAATTCCAATGTTTTTTGGTAAATTTGTTATGAACTTAGGTAAAGTTTCAGTAAATGGCTTAGCTGGTGGTTTTTATAACTCAACAACAGATGGATTGATTGTAGGGGCTCTAGGTATTAGTAATAATATTTCTGGTCTCGTTACAGGTATGACTTCAACATTTGAAGAAAGTGAATCTTCCATAGTTAGTCAAAATCTAGGTAATCATAATTTAAAAAGACCAATTAGAGTATTTGTTAGACTTTTAATAGTTGCAATTATTATATCAGCTGTAGGATATGTTTTAACAAGATATGTATTAATAGATTCTTTAGTCAATTTATTTAATACAGATAAGGATAAGGGTGCTTATTACAGTAATATGATTAAAGAAATTTATGTATTTGACTCATTATCTATTCCAGCTCTAGGTTTATGTTCAGCTGTTCTTGGTTTACTTTATGGTTTTGGTAAAACTTTCTTGGCTACTATTTTGAATTTTTCAAGAATTGGGGTTAGACTTTTAAGTATCGTTGTTATGCATTATGCTTTCCCTCAAATTTCTGGCCCTACAGTAGCAGGTATTGCAATGGGTATTTCTAATATTACAATTCTTATTTTATCAATTATTTTCTTTGTCATTTTCTTTATTGGTTTGCGGAATCATGGATTTAGAGATATGCATTTATCTGATCCAGAACCAGAAGTTAGTGAACTTGATATAAAATAAAAAAGATTGACTAGCAATCTTTAATGATAGGAGGACTTAGTTCCTCTTTTTTTAAATTTGTATTAAATATAAAATCTAAGATAGTAGCAATTTTAATTTCATAATCTAAAATATCACAAATACCTTCTTTATTATTAGTTATAATATCAAGGTCTTTTTTTATGAAATTTAAATAATCTTTACCTTTATTATTAAAACCTAAGACCTTAAGGTAAGGATAATCATTATCATATTTATAAATATTAAATAATAAATAGAAGATTGCACGTTTAATTTTAGTAGTTGTGAAATAAGAATTAGTAGTTTTTTCTAATAATTCTTTAAAACTATTACTAGCTAATATTTTGTTTTTTATATGTTTATCAATACCATCAGAAATAAAACTTAAATTATTAAAACTATTATTTAACATATTAAATTTGAAATAGGGAAATAATTTTTCATAATCTAACAAATTATCTTTAGTTACATAATTTGGTGTATATTTAGTAAATAATTGATGATTATTTCTAATAGCAGTACTAGATGTATAGTAGTCATCCTTAGGTTCTAAGGTATTATGCATATCGCCGATACGTTTTATTAAATTTAGTTCAATATTATAGCCATTATTTTCAATGGCATTGTAGTACGAGTATGCCAATATGTCGTTAGATTTAATGTTTAAAATATCCTGAGTAGCTTTTTTATATGATTTATTTTTCTTATCTAATTTTTCAATATTTAAAGATTTTAATTTTTCTAAATTGGCTTCCTCACTGCCACAATATATTTTGTTTACCTTTACTTTATGTAATTCTTTGACTGCATTATTAGCAAAATAAGTAGCACTATTACAAGCTAATACACTAGGTAATCCAATTACTAGATCAGCTTCATTTAAAGCATAATTTGTTTTAGTTTTAGGACTATGCAAACTTAAGTCACCACGCATAGTAAAATAAGTAGATAAACAAACAACAAGCAAATCGGGTTTTTCTATTTCTTTTATTTTTTTTAATAAATATAAATGACCATTATGAAAAGGATTATATTCACAAATAGTACCTACAATATTCATATCAATCACCAAGACCATTATAGCAAATACGTTTTGTAATATAAATAAAAAAATGTTATAATAGTCTCAAATTATTGGAGGTTTTATTGTGAATTGGAATTATAAATTAATTTATAAAACAAATGAAGATTTTAATAAAGATTTAAATAGTTTAGTAGTTGATGCTTTAGAAATTAAAAAGTTAGCAGGTAAACTTAATGAAAAAACTTATTTTAAAGAATATTTAAAAGAAGAAAAAAAGTTAGAACTTAAATTAGAAAAAGTAGCCATTTATGCCAATTTAAACTATTCTAAAGATAGTAAAGATATTAAAAATCAAGAAATGTATAGTAATACTCATAAGATATTTAATGATGTATTTAGTATTTTAAGTTTTGCTGAACCAGAATTAATTAGTTTAGGAGAAGATAAAGTTAATCAATTTTTAGATAATGATAAAGATTTAATTGCCTATCATTATTACTTTGATAAATTATTTAAAGCTCGTCAACATGTTTTAGAAGCTAAAATTGAAAATATTTTAGGGGAATATAGTGGAGTTTTAAGAAACTTTAATCAAATGCATGATATTTTAGCCGTTGCTGATAATAGAGAAAGAGAAGTTATCTTAAGTAATGGTGATAAAATACTTGTAAGCGAGGCTAATTTTAGAAATTATTTAGAAACATTACCTAAACAAGAAGATAGAAGAAAAGTGTTTGAATCTGTATTTAAATTTTATGCAGATCATAAGTCTACTTTTGCTAGTATTTATAATGGTATTATGCAGTCTGAATTAGTAAATATGAAATTAAGGCACTATAACTCTATTTTAGAAAGTCATTTAGATATTAATAATATTAATAAAGAAGTGTTTTTAACTTTAATAAACACAACAAGAGAAAATACTAAAGATGTAAAGAAATATTACGAATTAAGAAAAAAATATTTTAATTTAAAAGAGATACATACATATGATCGTTTCTTAAATTTTGCTGAAAGTGATAAAACTTATAATTATAATGAAGCAAAGAAATTATTCTTTAATGCAGTTAAAAAAATTGGTGGGGAATTTGAACATAAAGCGCATGAGGTTTTAGCTGAAGGAAGAGTAGATGTTTTACCACAACCTGGCAAGCGAACAGGAGCTTTTTCAACAGGAAGTTATGAAAAAGGAACATTTATTATGCTAAATCATACCGGTAATTTAGATTCTGTTTTCACCTTAGCTCATGAAGCCGGACATTCAATTCATACGATGTTTTCAAATGAGTATCAACCATATGAAACAAGTAATTATGTAATATTTGTAGCTGAAATTGCCTCAACATTTAATGAATCATTATTGTTAGACTATTTAATGGGTGAAGATTTAGATAGAAATACTAAGATTTGTTTATTACAACAAGAAATAGATAATATTTTAAGTACATTTTATCGTCAAGCTTTATTTGCTAATTTTGAATATGAAGCTCATAAATTAGTAGAAGAAGGAAAGCCTGTTACATATGCTGCCTTAAGTCAAATTATGAAAGATTTATATTTAGATTATTATAATATTGATTTAAATAATGAACCATATAAAGAATATGTTTGGGCTTATATTCCTCATTTATTTAACACACCATTTTATGTATATCAATATGCTACAAGTTATGCTGCTAGTCAAGCTATTTATCAAAGAGTTAAAAATAAAGATAAAGAGGCATTAAATGCATATTTAAATCTATTAAAATCAGGAGGTTCTGATTACCCATTAAATTTAGTTAAGAAATCAGGGGTTGATTTAACAAAGAGAGAAACCTTCATGGCAGTTATTAATAGATTACATGAATTAGTATCAGAATTAGAAGATATATTAGGTGATGTAGATGCGTAAAGCGGGAATTTTGTTGCATATTACAAGTTTACCAGGCAAATATGGGGTAGGAACTTTAGGTAAGGTAGCTTATGATTTTGTTGATTTTTTAGCTAAATCTAATCTAAAATTATGGCAAGTTTTACCATTATATCCAACAGGTTATGGGGATTCGCCATATCAAGCTAATTGTAGTAAGGCTTTAAATTTTTATTTAATTGATTTAGATAATTTAGTTGAATTAGGAATTTTAAATAAAGATTTTTTGGCTTCTATGCCTTTTAAAGTTAGTGATAGAGTTGATTATAATATTTTATTTAAGTATAAAACATTATGTTTAAAAGAAGCATTTAATAATTTTAAAAATAATGATGATTTTAAAGAATTTGTTAACAACAAAGAATATCATGAATATGCTATATATATGACTTTAAAAGAATATTTTAATTATGAACCTTGGTATAATTGGCCAAAACCTTATGTAAATTATTCTACTGAAATTGAACATATTGTTTTAGATAAACACTATAATACATATTTATTTTATATATTTACACAATATGTTTTTTTAAAACAATGGTTAAAATTAAAAGAATATGCTAATTTAAAAGGTATTGAAATAATAGGAGATATACCATTATATTTAGGCTATGATTCAGCTGATTTATATATGCATAAAGAATTATTTGATTTAAAACCTAATGGTCAAATGAATAAAGTAGCTGGTTGTCCTCCTGATGCTTTTAGTGCAGATGGTCAGTTATGGGGTAATCCACTTTATAATTGGAAAGTAATGGCTAAGGATAATTATAGTTGGTGGCATAATAGAATTAAAAATGAGTTTAAATTATTTGATTATTTAAGAATTGATCATTTTAGAGGTTTAGATAGATATTATGCTATTCCTTATGGGGATGATACAGCAAGAAATGGCAAATGGCAAAATGGGCCAAAAATAGCGTTATTTAAAGATATTTTAGATTATAAAATAATAGCCGAGGATCTTGGAGAAATTGATGATGGGGTTAGAAAGTTAATGCGTCAAACTAAATTCCCGGGTATGAAAGTATTAGAATTTGCTTTTGATGGAAATCCATTAAATGAACATAAACCATCTAATTATGATACAAATTATGTATGTTATACTGGGACACATGATAATTCGCCTTTAAAATCTTATTTAGAAGGCTTAAATGGAGATGCCAAAAATACATTTTTAAGTGATTTAAATATCGAATTAGAAAAATTAAATATTAAAAATGATTACGATAACATAGATGATGTAATAGATAAATTAATAGAATTAGCATTTGCTTCCCTTGCTAAGATATGTATTATTCCTTGGCAAGATATTATGCATTTAGGTGAGGAGGCAAGAATGAATCATCCTTCTACTTTGAGTACTAAAAATTGGTCCTATATTGCTAAAAATAATGATTTTAAGGCTAGTGTAGCCAATAAATTAGCTAAGTTAGTAAACAAATATAACCGGTGAGATATGGAAAAATATCAACTTGTTGAACGTTCTATTATAACAACGTATCGTAAGAAGATTTGGGGACCCTTTATAAGAGGTTTAAAAGCCTATAATTTGCTTAAAGAAAATGATCATGTTTTAGTTTGTATGTCTGGTGGCAAAGATTCATTTTTATTAGCTAAATTAATGGAAGAATTAAATAAACATAGTGATTTTCCTTTTAAGGTCAGCTATTTAGTAATGGATCCAGGCTATAAAAAAGAAGTAAGAGAAAAAATAGAAGCTAATTTAAAATTGTTAAATGTCAAAGCTCAAATTGTTGAATCAGATATTTTTGCTATCTCGGATTTAATGGGTGGCAAACCATGTTTTTTATGTGCTAGAATGCGAAGAGGTTTTTTGTATAAACAAGCTGAAGCATTAGGATGTAATAAAATAGCTTTAGGCCATCATTTTAATGATGCTATTGAGACACTTTTGATGTCAATGTTTTATAATGGTAAGATTCAAACTATGCCACCTAAACTAATTAGTGATAATTATGAAGGTTTAGAATTGATTAGACCTATGTATTTAATTCATGAACAAGATATTTTAAATTGGGTAAAATATAATGATTTAGAATTTATTAATTGTGCATGTAAGTTTAGTGATAGTAATTTAAACTTTGATTCTAAAAGAAAAGAAATTAAAGATATAATTAAGAATTTAAAGAAAATTAATCCGATTATTCCTAATAATATTTTTGAATCAATGGGGAATATTAATTTAGATACTATGTTAGGCTATTATGAATATAAAGAATATAATGATTTTAATTCTTTATATGAAAAGAGGAAAGAAAAATGTTTGAAAGAGAAATAGGTTTAATCGGTGAAGATAAGTTTAAGAATATTCAAAGAAAAAAAGTAATGTTATTTGGCCTTGGTGGAGTAGGTGGTTATGTAGCCGAAACCCTAGTTCGTTGTGGCATTACTAAGATTGGTTTATGTGATTTTGATGTTGTCTCTGAAAGTAATAAAAATAGACAAATAATTGCTTTAGACTCAACTATTGGTTTAAAAAAAGTTAAGGCTTTAAGCGAAAGATTAAAAGATATTAATAAAGATTTAATTATAGAAGAATATGATTTTAAGGTTGATGAAACTACGATTGACAATATTCCTTTAGATTATGATTATTATATTGATGCTGTTGATGATGTAAATGCTAAAATATTAATAATTGAACGAGCTTATTTTAATAATATAAAAATAATAAGTTCGATGGGGACGGGAAATAAATTAGATCCGACTAAATTTAAAATTAGTAAAATCAATCAAACTAAGGTATGTCCATTAGCTCGGGCAGTAAGACAGAGACTAAAGGCTTTAAATATTTTTGATATACCTGTTTTATATAGCGAGGAAGAGGTTATTAGTACTGGATTTAAGACTCCACAAAGTATAGCCTTTTGTCCTAGTGTTGCAGGGATATTGATAGCTAGGTATGTAATTTTAGATAGCGGAAGTTAGGTGAAAGATATGAAGAATATGAATGGCTTGGAATTTGATCCTTATGATTTTTATAAGAAAGATTTAAAGGAACAAGTAAATGAAAAAGCTACTAAATTGATTGAAGATTTAACAAAAAAGGGGAATGTTGATATTGATGCTAATATTAGCTTAAGTAAAGAGATTAAAAATTTAGAAAAAGAAATTGAGGAATTTAAAGATAAAAGAACCGGTCATAAGGTTTTAAGAGGTGTGCTAATATTTTTAATAATTGCTGGTGTGATATCAGTTTTAATAGGAGCCTATGGTTGGTTTTTTAAAGGTGAAGGAAGCACGTTAAATATTTTATTATTTTTAATTGGAATAGTAGTAATTATTGCATCAATATTAATTAATTTTTTAGTTATTAACAAAAAAATAAAACAATATGATAAAATATTAAATGAATTAAAAACTAAGCATCAAACAAAAGTTAATGAAGCTTGGAAATCACTTGAAGGTTTAAGGAATGCTTTAAATTTTAAACAATTTGTTGATTTTGTTAATAGTTTAGAAACAAGTATTAAGTTAGATTATGAAGTGGATTATAAAAAATTGATGGCCATCAAAAATAATTATAATATTGATTGGGAATTTAGCAAAAAAGAATCTATTGTTGATATTTTTACAGGTTCTATTGCTAAGAATCCTTTTGTTAGAGTTTTAATTAGTAGAGAACAAATTAGAGATTATGTTTATGAAGGTCATAGAGTGGTAACTTGGACCGAAAGAGTTAGAGGCAGTGATGGTAAGAGTCATACTGTAACGAGATCACAAACATTAACCGCTACATATACGGCACCAGCTCCTTTTTATGATACATATTCTATGATTATTTATGGTAATGGGGCAGCTCCTAATTTATCTTTTTCTCGCAATCCTAGTGGTTTAGAAAAAGATCACGACGAAAAGGATGTTGAAAAATTAGTTAAAAAAAGAAGTGCTGAAATTGAAGATTTAGCCGAAAAAGCTGTAAAAGAAGGTAAAAATTTCACAGCTTTAACTAATAACGAATTTGATGCTTTATTTTATGCTGTAGATAGAAACAATGAGACAGAGTTTCGTTTGTTATTTACACCTTTAGCTCAGCAAAATATGATTGAACTAATTTGTGCTACTGATACTTATGGTGATGATTTTAGCTTTGTTAAGCGAAATATGATGAATTATATTGTTAGTTATCACAGTTTAGCAAGTATTAATTTTGATTATACTAAATACTATAATTTTTATGATTACTCTTTATTAAAAGAAGACTATATTAATTCAATTAATAGTGCTTTTTATTCATTATATTTTGATTTAGCTCCGATTTTAGCTATTCCTTTATATCAAATGAATGAAGCTCATTTTGATGATAGAATTAAAGATGAAATTATTACTGATTATGAAGCTGAGGCTTTTGCTAATCATATGGATGGTAAATTATTTATTCATCCTGCAGCTAAGACTAAACAAATTTTAAAATTAAGTAAAATGAATAATTACAAAAATTCAAAACAATATAGAGTTAGTTCTTATGCTTATGATCAAATTCCTCAAGTAGTTTATATTCCAGTTTTATGTCAAAATGGTAGAACTTATGATGTTCCTGTACAATGGTTTAGATATGACGAATTAAATAGAGAAACGAATGTAGCGATTAGTAAAATTAAAGAAAATAAAGTAAGTGAGACTACTAATATCAATATGAATTATCAAAAATATCGTTATCATAATTTTATAAGTTTATATTTAAATGAAGATGATTTCAATGAAGATAATGATAATTTATTTGCAAAATATATCAATATGAATTATAATTTAATATAGATATAGGAGGAAAAAATATGGCAAATGGTTTAGATGAAATGACTGGTCCTGTTAGTGCTGATGGTCGTGATATTAATGTTATTCAAAAACAATTACCTGTACAAGTAGGTGTTGGTTCTAAAATTTTTGAAGTAATTTTATGGGTTTTAGCAATTATTCCAGGTTTAATTTTCTTATTTATGAAAATAAATGCTAAAACATATTTAAGAAAGTTAGAACAAAAAATTCAACATGATGCATCACAAATTGATAATTATTTAGAACAAAGAGTTGTAATTTTACAAAATGCTTCTAAATTATTAGATAAGGCTATTGATTTAGATAAGGATACAATGACTAAAATTGCTCAATATCGTGCTGGTGCAAGAAATGATGATGCTGCTAGAAATGAGACAAGTCAAGCTATTGATAAATTATTTGGTCAAGTTAATGTAGCTTTTGAACAATATCCAGATTTAAAAGCTCATAATGAGATTGAAGAATGCTTAAGACAAAATAGCTATTTGCAAAAAGAAATTACGGCTGCTCGTGAACTTTATAATGATACTGTTTATACATGGAATAGTAAGATTCAAGAATGGCCAACTAAGATGATTGTAGCTGCTAAATTAGGTTATACAACAAGAATTCCATTTACAGCTAGTCAAGAAATTAAAGAACAAGCTCGCAGTGTATTTTTTTAAATAATTCGTATGGAAGTTAAGAGGAAATTAATGCATTTGTTAATTTCCTTTTTTGTTCTATAGCCTATTCTTTTTTAATTTAGGCTTGTAAATTTAAAATAATTATGATATCATTAAATGACTTTAAGATAGTCCTGCGAGGCTAACAAGATAATTTTATAATATTAGTATTATATTAGTCTTTTTACGCCTTGTAGAAAGACTTTTTTTCATGAGGTGATTAGGATGAAAGGTTTAACTACATTACATGACTTATCAACAGATAAAATTCAAGAGATTATTAATTATGCATTAAAACTAAAGGGTGGATTTTCTAAAAAATATGAAGGAAAGAAAATGGCTACCCTTTTTTTTGAAAACTCAACAAGAACTCAATATAGCTTTCAAGTAGCTATGTTAAACTTAGGTATTCAAGTTATAAGCTTTAACGCCAGTGTATCATCAATACAAAAAGGTGAGACTTTATATGATACAGTTAGAACATTTGAAGCTTTAGGACT
This sequence comes from uncultured Acholeplasmatales bacterium, assembly GCA_944324705.1. Classification (GTDB taxonomy): domain Bacteria; phylum Bacillota_I; class Bacilli_A; order Acholeplasmatales; family Anaeroplasmataceae; genus CALUXS01. Next base: position 12,900 of record CALUXI010000008.1, on the reverse strand, counting down.
TGATGGAGTAGTAATACGTTCTAGTGTAGATAATTATTTTAAAGAATTAGAAAGTATTAAAATGCCAATTTTTAATGGTGGTGATGGTGCTAGTAATCATCCTACTCAATGTCTATTAGATTTAATGACTATTTATGAAGAATTTGGTCATTTTAAAGGTTTAAAAGTATGTATGGTTGGAGATGTTTCTCATTCCCGAGTTGCTCATGGAAATATAGATATAATGCGACGTTTAGGAATGGATGTATATATATCTGGTCCGGAAGAATTCAATGATGGTAGTGCTCCGCACTTAGATTTTGATGAAGCTTGTAAAACTTGTGATATAGTTATGATGTTAAGAGTTCAATTTGAACGTCATCAAGATAAGATGCAATTATCTAAAGAAGAATATCATAATTTATATGGTTTAACTAAAGAGAGAGTTAAAACAATGAAGGATAAGGCTATCATTATGCATCCGGCTCCAGTTAATAGAGAGATTGAAATTGCTTCTGATGTAGTTGAGTGTGAAAAATCAAGAATATATAAACAAATGACTAATGGTGTTTATGTTAGAATGGCAGTTATTTCAATGGTATTAGATGGTGATTTACAATGTATTTATTAAAGAATGGTTATATTATAAAAGATAATAAATTAATTAAAAAAGACATTTATATAAAAGATAATTTAATAGTTGATAAAGTAGATAATCCTAAAGTTATCGATTGTACAAATTTATTAATAAGTCCCGGAATCTGTGATTTACATGTTCATTTAAGAGAACCTGGTTATGAGAGTAAAGAAACAATAAAATCTGGAACTCTTTCAGCTGCTAAAGGTGGGGTAACAACTCTATTTGCAATGCCTAATTTAAAACCATATCCAGATAATCTTAAAGATTTAAAATATATCATGGATTTAATAAGTAAGGATGCTTTAGTTAATGTTTATCAATATGCTTGTATTACTAAAGGTGAAGCGGGTAAAGAATTAGCTGATATTAAAGAATTAAGTAATTATGTTTTAGGTTTTTCAGATGATGGTAGAGGTATTAATGATTATAAGTTGTTAGAAGAAGCTTTACTTAAAATTAAAGAAGCAAATAAAATAATTTGTAGTCATGCAGAAGATTATAATTATCCTGCTGACTCTAATTTAAATGAATCAGAAGCAGTTAGAAAAGAAATTGCATGTGTTAAAAATGTAGGTGGAGCTTATCATTTTTGTCATATGTCAACTAAAGAAAGTTTTAAATATATTAAAGAAGCTAAACAAGAAGGATTAAAAATAAGTTGTGAAGTTACACCACATCATTTATTTTTAAATAAGGATATGATTAATGATAATCCTAATTTTAAAATGAATCCGCCTTTAAGAAGTGAGGAAGATAGATTAGCTTGTATTAATGCTTTAATAGATGGTACGTGTGAAGTAATAGCTACTGATCATGCTCCGCATACAAAAGAAGATAAAAATAAACCTTATGCTAAAGCTTTAAATGGAATTATTGGTTTAGAAACTTTAGTTCCTTTAGTATATACATATTTATTTAAAAATGAGATTCTTCCTTTAAATAAATTTAATGATTTATTAATTAATAATCCTCGTAGGATAATGGGTTTAGATGCAAGAAGTTTAGAGGTTGGGAATGTTGCTGATATAGCATGCTTTAATATTTTTGAAAAACATAAATATGCTGAAAACGAAATTTTATCTAAAGGTAAAAATTCACCTTTTATAGGTTATGAATTATATGGTTTTTGTAAATATACTTTTGTTGATGGAAAATTAGTTTATGGTGGTGAATAGGATGAAAAGAAAACTAGTTTTAGAAAATGGTATGGAATTTATTGGTGTTGGTTTTGGCTCTAAAAAAGAAAAACTAGCAGAAATTGTCTTTAATACATCAATGGTTGGTTATCAAGAAATTTTATCAGATCCTTCTTATTGTGATCAATTTGTAGTTATGACATATCCTTTAATAGGGAATTATGGTCTAACTGATGAAGACTATGAGTCTAAAAATATTTATATGTCAGGTTTTATTGTTAGAGAGTATAATGATCTTCCTTCAAACTTTAGATATACAAGAACATTATCAGATGTTATGGAAGAAAATAAAGTTGTTGGAATATCTGAAATAGATACGAGAGAACTAGTTAGAATAATACGTGATTATGGCTCTATGAAAGCATTTATTTGTGATGCTGATAAAAGCCATGAGTATGCTATGGAACACTTAAGAAATTATAATTATCCTACAAATCAAGTAGAAAAAGTATCATCAAAGAGAGTATGGTATTCAAGAACTAGAAATCCATTATATAACGTAGTTTGTGTTGATTGTGGTTGTAAATTAAATATAGTTAGAAAGTTAAATGAATTTGGATGTAATGTAGTAGTCGTTCCTTATAATACAACTAAAGAAGAAATTTTAAGATATCATCCAGATGGCTTGTTTTTATCAAATGGCCCAGGAGACCCTACTAATGTAAAATCAGTTATAAATTTAGTTAAAGAATTAAAGGGCAAATTACCAATTTTAGGAATTTGTTTAGGTCATCAAATTATAGGTTTAGCTTATGGTGCTAAAACTTATAAAATGAAATTTGGCCATCGTGGGGCTAATCATCCAGTTAAAGATTTAGAGACTGGTAAGGTGGAAATTACTAGTCAAAATCATAGTTTCGCTATTGATAAAGATAGTTTGGCTAATACAGGCTTAACATTGACTCATATAAATATATTGGACAATGAAGCTGAAGGTATGAAAGATGATAAAAACTATTTAATGTGTGTTCAATATCATCCAGAATCTGCAGCTGGGCCTGAAGATAGTACATATTTATTTGCTCGTTTTCGTGATTTAATGAAGGAGTGGAAAGCAAAATGCCAAAAAGAAGAGATTTAAAAAAGATAATGGTTATCGGTTCTGGTCCAATAGTAATTGGTCAAGGTGCCGAATTTGACTATGCTGGTACACAAGCCTGTCTTGCTCTTAAGGAAGAGGGATATGAAGTAGTATTAGTTAATTCTAACCCAGCTACTATTATGACTGATACTAAAATTGCCGATAAAGTATATATGGAACCACTTGATTTAGAGAATGTAGCCAAAATAATTCGTTTTGAAAGACCAGATGGTTTAATTTGTTCAATTGGTGGTCAAACTGGTCTTAATTTAGGTATGCAATTATATCGTAAAGGTATTTTAGATGAGTGCCAAGTTGAATTATTAGGTACAGGTTATGATGCAATTAATCAAGCTGAAGATAGGGAATTATTTAGAGATTTATGCTTAAGAATTGGTGAACCTATCCTTGAAAGTATTAATTGTAAATCTATAACTGAAGTTAAGGAAGCAGCTTTAAAAATTGGTTATCCGGTTATTTTACGTCCAGCCTTTACTTTAGGTGGGACTGGTGGTGGTTTCGCTAATAATGAAGATGAAATTAATGAATTAGCCAAAAATGCTTTAAAATTATCACCAGTTGGTGAAGTATTAGTTGAAAAATCAATTAAAGGCTTCAAGGAAATAGAATATGAAGTATTAAGAGATAAAAATGATACAGCTATTGTTGTATGTAATATGGAGAATGTTGATCCAGTTGGTATTCATACAGGAGATAGTATAGTTGTAGCGCCAAGTCAAACTTTAACTAATAAAGAATATCAAATGTTACGTAATAGTGCTTTAAAAATTATTAGAGCTTTAAAAATTGAGGGTGGATGTAATGTTCAATTTAGTTTAGATCCATATTCATTTCAATATTATGTAATTGAAGTTAATCCAAGGGTTTCAAGATCAAGTGCTTTAGCTAGTAAGGCCTCAGGTTATCCAATTGCTAGAGTTTCAGCAAAAATTGCTTGTGGTATGCTATTAGATGAAATTGATATTGCTAATACAAAAGCTAGTTTTGAACCAACATTAGATTATGTTGTAACTAAAATTCCACGTTTTCCTTTTGATAAGTTCCAAACTGCTAATCGCCATTTATCTACGCAAATGAAAGCAACTGGCGAAGTTATGGCTATAGGTAGAACTATTGAGGAAAGTTTACTTAAGGCGGTTAGATCTTTAGAAAATAAAGTTTATCATTTAAATTTAAATAAATTAGAAAATATGAGTAAAATTGATTTAATTAAATTTATTAAAGAAGAAAATGATGAACGAATCTATGCAATAGCCGAAGCTTTAAGAAAAGATATTACAATCGATGACTTATATCAAATAACTAAGATAGATCGTTTCTTCTTAGAAAAGATTAATCATATCATAGAAATAGAAAAAACAATTAAGCAAGATCCTTTAAATATTGATAATATTAAATTAGCTAAAAAATATGGTTTTAGCGATGAGTATTTAGCCAAGATTAGTAATTTAAGTGTTATTGATATTTTTAAAATAAGAAAAGAAAATAATATTTTCCCAGTATATAAAATGATAGATACTTGTGCTAGTGAGTTTAAATCATATATACCATATTTTTATTCAACCTATGAACATGAAAATGAAAGTATTGTAAGTAAGAAAAAGAAAATTATTGTTTTAGGTTCAGGTCCGATTCGTATTGGTCAAGGTGTTGAGTTTGATTATTCAACAGTTCATGCTATTTGGGCAATTAAAGAAGAAGGCTACGAAGCTATTGTAATTAATAATAATCCAGAGACTGTTTCAACTGATTATACATTATCTGATAAATTATATTTTGAACCTTTAACCTATGAAGATGTTATGAATATAATTACATATGAAAAACCAGAGGGTGTAATAGTTGCATTAGGTGGCCAAACAGCTATTAACCTAGCTAACATTTTAGAACAAAGCGGTATAAAACTAATAGGTGCTAGTGCTAAAGCTATTAATTTAGCTGAAGATAGAGAAGAATTTGAACAAATTATGCTAAAACTTAATATTCCTATGCCACAAGGTAGAGGTGTATTTAGTGTAGAAGAAGGTATTAAGGAAGCTAATTTAATTGGTTATCCAGTTTTAGTTAGACCTTCATTTGTCCTAGGTGGTAGGATGATGCATATTGTTTATGATGAAACAAATTTAGTAGCATTCATTAAAGAAGCATTAGACTTTGATGCTAGTCATCCAGTATTAGTTGATAAATATATTAGTGGTCAAGAATGTGAAGTAGATGCAATTTGTGATGGTAAGGATGTGTTCATTCCAGGTATTATGGAACACATAGAAAAAACTGGTGTCCATTCAGGAGATAGTATGAGTGTGTATCCACCTTATTCATTATCTGAAGAAGTATGTAAAACAATATGTGAATATACAACGAAAATTGGTATAGGTTTAGAGTTGATTGGTTTATTCAATATTCAGTTTATAGTCGAAGGTAATAATAAAGTATCTATTATTGAAGTTAACCCACGTTCATCTCGAACAGTGCCTTTCTTAGCGAAATCAACAAATGTGCCTATTGCTAATATTGCAGCTAAAGTTATGTTAGGTGAAAAATTAAAAGACTTAGGTTATGTAGGATTATTACCAAATAGACATCGTCATTATGTTAAGTCACCTACCTTCTCATTTACTAAAATTAGAGGTTTAGATGCTGTTTTATCTCCAGAAATGAAATCAACTGGAGAGGCAATTGGTTATGATATAAGTTTAAATAGAGCTTTATATAAATCTTTAAAAGCTAGTGGCTTAAGAGTAGTAAATTATGGCACGATTTTAGCTACAATATCAGACTTTGATAAAGAAAATGCTTTGCCTTTAATTAGAAGATTCTATAATTTAGGATTTAATATAGTTGCGACTAAAGGTACAGCTAATTTCTTAAAGAAAAATGGCATAAGAACAAGAATTTTAAAGAAAATATCTGAAGGTTCAGAAGAAATATTAGATCAAATTAGAAAAGGTTATATTACTTATGTAATTAACACTGTGACTGAAGATAAACGAAATAGTAAGCATGATGGGGTATTAATTAGAAGTTGTGCTATTGATAATAATGTAGCTATTTTTACATGTCTTGATACAGTTAATGTATTATTAAATGTATTAGAAGAAACAACAATGTCAGTTTCTACTATCGATGAGGATTAAAAATGGAAGAAGTAAAATTTAAAATTTTAGAAAACAAAAAATTAACAGATTTAATCTACATATTAAAATTAGAAGGTAATACTAAGAGTATTAAGAATTCGGGTGAATTTGTTAACCTTAAACTACCTAATTATTATCTAAGAAGACCTATAAGTGTAGCTGATTTTGATGAAAATACATTAACTTTAATTTATAAGATATTAGGTGAGGGAACTAAAGACTTAAGTAAACTTGAAGAAGGAACTTACTTAGATATTTTAGTCGGTTTAGGTAACGGTTTTAATTTAGACACTAAAAACCCTCTTCTTGTAGCTGGTGGGATTGGCATAGCCCCTTTTGTTAAAGTTATTAAAGAATTTAATAAGAAAGGCATAAAACCAACCTTAGTTTATGGTGAACAAACTAAAGATAATTTTATATTACTAGATTTTTTCAAAGGAAATACTAACTTATATTTAACTACTGATGATGGTAGTGTTGGTTTTAAAGGAAATGCTGTAAGCTTTTTAAAGGAAAATAAAATTGATTTTACTACCTACTATGCTTGTGGACCTCTTCCGATGTTAAAAAGTTTAAGTGAATATAATGATAATGGATACTTATCCTTAGAAGCTAGAATGGGTTGCGGTTTTGGAGCTTGTATGGGTTGTTCAATTAAGACTACTAATGGCTTTAAAAGAGTTTGTAAAGAAGGACCTGTATTTATGGCTAGTGAGGTAATTTATGAATAAAAAAATAAATGTTTTTAATAATGAATTTATAAATCCGATTATCCCAGCTAGTGGTACTTTTGGTTTTGGTTATGAATTTTCTGATTTATATGATTTAAATATATTAGGCTCAATTTCTTTAAAGGGAACAACTCAAGATGCTCGTTATGGTAATCCTTTACCTAGAATTGCTGAGGGTAGATGTGGGGTTATTAATGCGATTGGTTTGCAAAATCCGGGTGTGGATAAAGTTATAAAAGAAGAAATACCTAAATTAAAACAAGTATACAATGGTAAAGTTTTAGCAAATGTTGGTGGTCATAGTAAAGAAGAATACATTAATGTTTGTAAGGCTTTTGATTCAGTTCCGGAAGTTTGGGGAATTGAACTTAATATTTCTTGTCCCAATGTTAAGGGTGGCGGTATGGCTTTTGGACAAGACCCTGATATAGCTTACGATTTAATTAAAAGTATTAGACCACATGTTAAAAAACCATTAATTGTTAAATTATCACCTAATGTGATAGATATAACAGTTATGGCTAAAGCTTGTGAAAAAGCTGGTTGTGATGGTTTTAGTTTAATTAATACTTTAGTTGGTATGCGTATTGATTTAAAAAGACAAAAACCTATTATTAGCGTTAAAAAAGGTGGTTATAGTGGTCCGGCTATTTTCCCAATTGCTTTAAAGATGGTTTATGATGTTTATGAAGTAACTAAATTACCTATTATTGGAATTGGTGGTATAAGTAGTGCTAATGATGTAATTGAAATGATGTTAGCTGGGGCAAGTTTGGTTGAAATTGGAGCTTACAATTTAGTAAATCCTTATGCTTGTAAAGAAATAATTACTGATTTAGATCGAGTAATGAAGGAATTAAATATTTCAGATTTGCGTAATATTATTGGTGAAGCTCATTGAAAATAAGTTTAAATCATTGTAAAATAAAAGCACATGAGGTGGTTTTATAAATGATTTTAGAAATTGTTGACCCTTTAACAAAACTTTTAGGGAATTGGGCACAAAATATTTCCTTAGGTTCAATAGTTTTTAGAATTGCTTTAGCCATATTCCTATCATTTATAATTGGTATTGAACGTTCAGCAAGAAATCATGCTGCTGGTGTGAGAACTTATATTTTAGTTACTTTAGGTTCAAGTATAGCCATGATGACTAATCAATACATTTTTGAAGTATTTGATACAGGGGACACAGCTCGTTTGGGTGCCCAAGTTATATCTGGTATTGGTTTTTTAGGTGCTGGAACAATTATGATTACATCACGTAGTCAAATTAGAGGTTTAACTACAGCAGCGGGCTTATGGTCCTCAGCTTGTGTGGGTTTGGCTGTTGGGATTGGTTTTTATACTTTAGCTATTATTGGTACAGTTATGATATTCTTAGTGTTTACGATTTTACAAAGCTTAGAAACCAACTTAAAGGATATGTCTAAAAGTTTTACAATTCATATTGAGCTTAATTCAAGTCAAGATTTAAAAAAATTAATAAATTATATAAGGAAAACTAATATTGTTATTCAAAGAATAGAAGCTAACCCAGCTTATCAAGAATCTGGTTTATCAGTTTATACTATTTATTTATATAACAAAAATAAAGGTTTTAAAAATATGCGGCATATTCAAATTTTAAGTGATTTAAGAGATTTAGAATATGTTAATTATGTTGAGGAAATATCGTGAGGTTAAAAATGGATAATAATGTTATTATTGCTTGTGATTTCAAGTCAAAAGAAGACTTATTCACTTTCTTAGAACCATTCAAAGGTTTAAATCCTTATTTAAAAATAGGAATGGAATTATTTTATGCTTGTGGACCAGATATGGTTAGAGAATTAAAAAAACTAGGTTTTAAAATATTTTTAGATTTAAAACTATGTGATATTCCTAATACAGTAGAAAAAGCTATGCGCAGTATAGCTAAATTAGGAGTTGATATAACTAATGTTCATGCTAGTGGTGGTATTAAAATGATGGAAGCAGCTAAAAGAGGTCTAGAAGGTACTAATACTAAACTAATAGCTGTTACTATTTTAACTAGTCTTGATGATGAAACTTTAAGAAATGAATTAGATATAAATAAACCTGTTAAAGATGTAGTCTATGATTATGCTTCTAATGCTAAAAAAGCAGGTTTAGATGGTATAGTATGTTCACCACTTGAAGCGGGTATTGCTAAAGAACTAGGTTTAATAAGTGTTACACCAGGAATTAGACTTGAAGGAGATCAAAAAGGCGATCAAAAAAGAGTTACAACTCCTAAAGATGCCTTGAACTTAGGTAGCACTTACATTGTTGTAGGTAGATCAATTACTGCAAGTCCTGATCCAGTTAAACAATATTTAAGATGTGTAAAGGAGTTTTCAAATGACTGATTTTAAAAAAGATATTGCTAAAGTTTTATTAGATATTAAGGCTGTATTTTTACGCCCTAGTGAACCATTTACTTGGGCTAGTGGGATTAAAAGTCCTATTTACTGTGATAATAGATTAATATTAGCTAATGTTGAAAAAAGAAATTATGTAGAAATGGCCTTAGCTAAGATGATTCAAGAGAACTATCCTGAGGTTGAAGTAATTATGGGAACTTCAACAGCTGGTATTCCTCATGCCGCATATGTTTCTGATATTTTAAATTTACCAATGGGTTATGTTAGAGCTAATGCTAAAGATCATGGAAGACAAAATCAAATTGAGGGTGCTAATCCAAATGGCAAGAAAGTAGTAGTAATTGAAGATTTAATTTCAACAGCTGGTTCCGTTCTTGAAGTTTGTAATGTCTTAAAAGAAAATGGAGCTGAAGTTTTAGGTATAGCTTCTATCTTCACTTACAATTTAGAAAAAGGTAAAGTAAGATTAAATAATGCTAATGTTATTAATCATTCATTATCTAATTTTGAAGCTTTAGCTGAAGTAGCTTTAGAAGAAAAATACATTAATCAGGAAGAGTATAAGAAAGTAATTAAATTTCAAAGTAATCCTGATGATCCAAGTTGGCAAGATTAAACCTCAAATGAGGTTTTTTCTTTGCCTCTATTGTAATTTAATTAGATATATTGTAAAATAAACTATACATTTCGGACATTTATTGTCTAAAAGAGGAGTTATTTATGGTTATTACATTCATTATTGATTCATACGATGAATCTAGCAATGGAATTGCGACTAGTACAAAACGATTTGCCGAAAAATTAATAGAAATGGGTCATATTGTTCAGGTTGTAGCTTCAACAGTTGAAAAAAATAGTGATGTATTTGGTTATAATTTAGGGGTAAGTAAAGTACCAATTTTGTATCAAGTTTCTAAATCTCAAGGATTTTATTTTGCAAAATGCAATAAAAAAGAAATAAAAAAGGCTATTTTAAAAAGTGATATTGTTCATCACTTGTTACCATTTAAAATTGAACGTTATGCTAAGAAGATTTGTGATAGATATCATATCCCTTCAACAGCAGCCTTTCATCTTCAACCAGAAAATATAACATCAACTATTCATTTAAATAAGGTTGAAGCAATTAATAAATATATATATACTAAATTTAGAAAGTTTTATAATAAATTTTCCCATATTCATTGTCCTAGTAATATGTTAAAAAACCAATTAGAAATAAATAAATATAGTTCTAAATTGCATGTCATATCTAATGGTGTAAGTCCAGCCTTTAAGAAATATGTAATTGAAAAAAAGAAAGAATGGACCAACAAATTTGTTATTTTAATGATAGCTAGATTAAGTGAAGAAAAACGTCAAGATTTAATTATTGAGGCTGTAAAAAATAGTAAATATGAAAAAAACATTCAAATTGTATTTGCTGGTAAAGGCCCAACATATATGCAACTTTATAATTTAGGTAAAGATTTGACTAATCCTATTTCATTTGGTTTTTATAGTGAAAAAGAATTAATTGACATTATTAATATGACGGATTTATATATTCATGCATCTGATGCTGAAATTGAAGCTTTGGGTTGTCTTGAAGCATTTAGATGTGGAGTGGTTCCTGTTATATCAGATTCAAAATTATCAGCTACTAATCAATTCGCCATTGATGAATTAAATTTATTTGAACATGGTAATGCTTTATCTTTAAGAGATAGAATTGATTATTGGTATGAACACAAAGTTGAAAAAGAAAAAAGAAGTCAAGAATATATAACATATTCTGAACAATATAGTATTGACTATTCAGTTAAAAAATTAGAGGAAATGTTTTATGAAGCGATTAGAGATTACAAAGAATCTAAGTAATGATGTAATAGATGGCTTTTTAAATGTTGATAAGCCTAAAAATATGACCTCTAATGATTTGTGTCAAATTTTAAAGAAACGATATAATATAAAATCTTGTGGTCACAATGGTACACTAGATCCTGATGCTACTGGGGTAATGGTTTTAGCTTTTGGTAGAGCTTGTAAACTATTATCCCTTTTAGATAAAGAGGATAAAACATATTTAGTTAAAATAGGTTTTGGTAAATTAAGTGATACTCTTGATGTAAGTGGTAAAATAATTGCTGAAAAAAATGTTAATATTAATCCTAATGATGTTCTTGCTAGTATTAATAAATTATTAAAGGAAGATAAGCAAATGCCGCCTAAAATTTCAGCTATTAAAATTAATGGAAAAAAATTGTATGAATATGCAAGAAATTTAGAAAATGTCGATATACAGCCGCGTAATGTTAAGTTATTAGATTATAAAATTATTAAAAATTTGTATTATGAAGATAATATGTATCATATTGATTTACTATTACATGTTGAAAAAGGTTATTATATTAGAAGTTTTGCTAGAGATTTAGGGGAAGAATTAAATACTTATGGAATAGTAGAAGAGCTAAGAAGGATTAAAATTGGTGATTTAGATTTAACTAAATGTATTCCGTTAGAAGACATATTAAGTAAAGAAATTCCTATAATACCGATTACAAATTATTTAAAATATGATAAAATAAACATAAGTGAAAAGATTGTTAAATTTGTTTTAAATGGTGTAACTTTATATGAGAGAAATTTAATCAATGATTCGGATGCTAAAGATATAAAAGGATTAACTAGGTTTATCTTAGCATACAAAGGAAAAGATTTAGCAATTTATGAAAGACAAGTAGAGGTATTTAGACCAATATTTAAGTATTAGGAGATGAACTTATGAATGTCATATGGATTAAAGATGGGAATTTTGTTAATTTGAATGAAGAATTATGTTGTGCTATAGGAAATTTTGATGGTGTACATTTAGGGCATCAACAATTAATTAATAAAAGTAAAGAATTTAATTTAAAAAGTGCAGTATTAACTTTTTGTCCTCATCCTTTTACCATTTTAAAAAAGATTTCTCCTTATAGACAAGTTACGCCAATTTTTCATAAAATTAAAATTTTAGAACAAATGAATGTCGACTATTTATTTATTGTAGAATTTACAGAAGCTATAGCAAATATGGACAAATTAGACTTTATTAACAACCTTAAAAAATTAGGTATTAAAAGTGTAGTTTGTGGTTATGATTTTACTTTTGGCATTAAAGCTAGTGGAACAATTAAAGATTTAGCTAAATATTTTGATTTTCATGAAATACCTAAATATCAAATTGATAATATTAGAGTTTCAACTACTTATACAAAAGAATTGTTAAGTTTAGGTAATATTGAAGAAGTTAGTAAAATGTTAGGAAGAAATTACTCTATTATTGGTTCAGTTATATCAGGTAAGGAAATTGGTAGAAGTATAGGTTTCCCGACAGCAAACATTAATTATGCTGATTATTATTTACCTAAAAATGGAGTTTATGCAGTCAAAGTTAAATATGCAGATAAAACATATTTAGGAATGGCTAATGTAGGAAATAACCCAACTGTTGAATATTCGGAAAATATAAAACTTGAAGTTAACATTTTTGATTTTAGTGAAAATATTTATGGTAAGAGTATTGAAATTGTTTTTTATCAGTATTTAAGACCAGAAAAGAAATTTAATGATATAAAAGAGCTTGCTAAAACTTTAGAAAATGATAAACTAGAGGTAAGAAAATATTTTAAGCATACTGGTAATATGTCAAGATAGAAAATTTAATAAAAATATGAAAAATTGATAATATTAAGGCAATGCAAAAA
>CALUXI010000007.1 GCA_944324705.1 uncultured Acholeplasmatales bacterium | reverse complement strand
ATGAAAAGAAAATTTGCAATAATAATTATGTTAGTTTTAATTATTTTTAGTTTTAATGGTACTAAAAAAGTAAATGCAAGTTCCGATTATTTAGGGTTTAGTGAAATAATGTTAGAAAGCGGAAAACTATTAAATAATTTTACGGAAGCTGAATACAATACATATTACAGTTATATTAATAACCGTAAGTTTTGGGGTTGGAATGTTTATGTAGTTAATAATAAGGTACCATGTACATATATAGCAAGAACAGTTTATGAAACAACCAACGAAGGAACTGAAGAAATCACCTATGAAATATCAGTGACTACAGAAACTGAGGTTAAAACTATAATTAATGCATCTGGTTCAATTTCTTATGGATTGAGTGGTAGTGTTAAAAAGTTTAAAAATGATTTAGATGCGGAAGTTAGCTTAGATTATAAGTATCAAATAACAGAAGGAAAGCAAAGAACAGAAAAAATTAAAATACCTGTTGAAGGTAAAACAAAATTATTAGTGACTATAGAAGGTACAGGTTATGTCACTAATGGAGTAGCTTCTTTTTATAATTTTTGGTTTGAAATAGAAAAAGGTGGTTTTGAATATTTTACAATAACTAATGAATATCAAAAAATCGAAAAAGTAGCATTATGAAAAAAATATTATATTTAATATTAATTGGTTTATTAATAACAACAGCTTATTTTAAATTTCAAGAAAAATCACAGGGTGATTTTAATGTTTATGCTATTAATTCATATTATTCCTATATTTATGATCCAGCAAGAAAATACAGTATTAACTATTATTTACCAGAAGAATATTTAAATTTAAAATTTGAATATTCTTTAATACAAGAAGATAAAGAATATATTTTAAGTGATGTTAAAGAAAGTTATTTAGGAAAAGAAAAAATAGTTGAAACGACATATTATAATCGTATAATAGATTTTTATATTCCAGAGCCTTTATATTATCAAAAAGATACATATTTATTTCTTAAAAATGATAAATGTGAGTACAAATTGAAAATAGGTATTTTTAATACTTATTACGCTAGGGAATATAATTATTTAAATTATGATAGTTTAGAAGGTGAATATAATTTAAATTTAGAAAGTATAAAACTAAAGACAGATGAAGAAATAAATAATTGCTATATAGCAGACTTTATAGATGTAGAAGTAACTAAAAATTATAATGATTATGATTTAAGCTTAAACTATAAGGAGGACTATTATTTATATAAATTCTATTTATGTTTTAAAGTTAATAATAAAGATTACTTAATTGATGTAATAAGATTAAAAACTACAAATTTATCTCTAAATGATTATTTGAAATATTTAAACACAGGTATTAAATCATGATTACAATTAATAATTTAAATTATAAAAAGGGCAGAAAGCAAATTTTAAAAAATATTAATTTAAAAATAGAAGATAATACTTTTAATATCATAGTTGGTGATAATGGTTGTGGTAAAACAACATTATTGAAAATAATTGCTAGAGCTATAAATAAGAAAAAAGTAGAAAATACATTTAAAGATATGTTTTTTATGTGTGATCATTTTGTTTTACCCAAAAATAAGTATGTAAAAGATTTTTTATATAATGCTTTTAATTATTTTAGATGTAGTATAGATATTGATAATATGATTTATGAATTAGAAATACCAAATAAGAAAATAAAAGAATTATCTAAGGGTAATTACAAAAAGGTAGCTTTTATATTGAGTTTGTTAAGTGGGGCAGATTTACTTTTGTATGATGAAATATTAGATGGGTTAGACCCAGAGATAGTTAAGAAGGTAATTAAATATTTAAGAGAAAGTAATAAAACGATAATAGTAGTAACTCACTTTATTAAATCATTTAGATATTTAAAATATAATTTAATAAAAATGAAAGAGGGAAGGATAATTGAAGAATAAGTTATTTAAAATATTTGATTATTATCAAGATAGTAATTCATTTATAATAGTTTATTTATTGATATTAAGCCTATTTCCTTTATTAATACTAAGATTAGATAGTAATAATATCTATGAAGAGGGATTAGTCTACATTAAAATTATGATTGTTATTTTAAATGTTTATTATTTCATTTATTTGATAAATATTAAATTCTATGATTTTACTATATTCTTTTCCTATCAAAGATTAAAAATATCACTTTATTATTTATACAGATATTTAAAATATGCTGTAACTAGTGGATTATTTATATATTTAATATTTACTATAATGTGTTATTTAAAAGTTAAATATTATAAATTAGATGTTAATCTTTTAGCTATGATTATTTATTATTTTATTATAGTTATATTGTTTAATTCTATTGTGACGATTTTAGTAGAAAATAAGATAGGAATTATATTTTTATTTATAATTAATTTAGTAATTTTGTTTTTAAGTTTAATAATAACAAACAATGATTATTTTCCAAATATTTTGTATAATAGTGACTATTATTTACAAATTAGTTCTTTAAATATATATTTATATTTACTTGTCTTATTATTTTTTTATTTCTTTTTATTTAATATCAAGGAAAGAAGATGACGTTTCTAGAGATAGAAGCGTTTTTATTATTAGTAATATTAAAACGACTCAGAAAAGTGAAAACGTTTTTAATTATGTATTTATTTTTTAAAATTATAGTGTTATAATTCAATTAATGAGCAAGCGAAAGGAGATATAATATGCCGTTAAGAAAAGAAGCTATTATGCAAATAAATGAAATATGTGATCGTTATAAAAATGAACCATCACCATTAATGTTAGTTTTAGCTGATGTACAAAGAGAATATGGTTATATTCCTTTAGAAGTACAAGAAATTATTAGTAAGAATTTAAATATCCCGGTTAGTGAAATTTATGGAGTAGTCACTTTTTATTCTTTATTCTCGTTAAAACCAAAAGGAAGATATGTTATTGGGGTGTGCATTGGGACAGCCTGTTATGTTAAAGGCGGTCAAAATGTTTTAGATAAATTTTCAGAATTATTAAATATTAAAGTAGGACAAACCACAGAGGATGGTTTATTTACCCTTGATGGGCTTCGTTGTATTGGTGCTTGTGGAATTGCTCCTGCATTAACAATTAATGGTAAGGTATATCCTAGAGTTAAATTAAGTGATGTACAAAGAATAATTAATGAATATAAAAATAAACAAATGGAGTAAAGATATGGCAGATAAAATTAAGAATTTAGGAGATTTAGAAAAAATAATAATTGCTGATACACATCAATTTGCTGAAAAATTAAGTGGAGAGAATCATATTAGACATATTGTTATTTGTGGTGGAACAGGCTGTATTAGCTCTAATTCTAAATTAATTTTGAATGAATTTGAAAGAGAAATAGAAGAAAGAAATTTATCTTATAAAGTTACAGTTAATATAGTCGGCTGTTTTGGTTTTTGTTCACAAGGACCTTTTGTTAAAATTTATCCAGAAGATACCTTATATCGTATGGTTAAAGTTAGTGATGTAAAACGCATAATGGATGAAGATATTTGTGGTGGAAGCATAGTAGAGGATTTAGTATACGAAGATCCAAATTCAAAAACAAAATATCCTCGTCAAGATGATATTCCTTTTTATCACAAGCAAATGCGTATTGCTTTACATGGTTGTGGTGTTATTAATCCAGAAAATTTACACGAGGCTTTAGGTTATGAGGCATTTAAAGGTTTAGTTAAGGCTTTAAGTATGGATAGACAAGCAGTAATTGATGAAATTAGTTTAAGTGGACTTAGAGGTCGTGGTGGCGGTGGTTTCCCTACTGGTAAAAAATGGCAATTTGCTTACGATCAAAAAAGTAATACTAAATATGTAATTTGTAATGGCGATGAAGGGGATCCAGGAGCATTTATGGATCGTTCAATTTTAGAAGGTAATCCAATTAATGTAATTGAAGGTATGATGATTGCTGGTTATGCAATTGGAGCAAGTGATGGTTATTTTTATGTTAGAGCAGAATATCCGGTTGCTGTTGATAGACTTAAAAAAGCAATCAAAGTGTTAGAAGATATTGGTTTATTAGGAGAACATATTTTAGGCACTAATTTTTCATTTAGAGCCCATATTAGATTAGGGGCAGGTGCCTTTGTATGTGGAGAAGAAACAGCTTTAATTAATTCTATAGAAGGTAAACGTGGTATGCCTCGTCCTCGTCCGCCATTCCCAGCTGTCAGTGGTTTATGGGGAAAACCTACAATTATAAATAATGTCGAAACGTTAGCTAATATTCCTTATATTTTGCGAGAAGGAGCTAATAAATTTAATCAAATTGGAACAACTAGATCAAAAGGAACTAAAGTTTTTGCTTTAGGAGGTAAAGTTAAAAATGTTGGTTTAGTTGAGGTCCCTATGGGTACAACTTTAAGAGAATTAATATATGATATTGGCGAAGGCATTCCTAATAATAAAAGGTTTCAAGCTATTCAAACTGGTGGTCCGTCTGGTGGTTGTTTAACTTTACAAGAACTAGATACACCAATTGATTTTGATAATTTAATTGAAAAAGGTTCAATGATGGGTTCTGGTGGCGCCATTGTAATGGATGAAGATAATTGTATGGTTGATGTTGCTAAATTCTATTTAGAATTTATCTGTGATGAATCATGTGGTAAGTGTAGTCAGTGTCGAATTGGAACGAAAAGATTACTAGAAATATTGAACAAAATTACATCTGGTCAAGGTGAAATGTCTGATATTGATAAATTAGAAGAACTCTCTAATTCTTTAAGAGTTGGTAGTCTATGTGGTTTAGGACAAACTGCACCTAATCCAGTAATTTCAACCCTACATAAATTCAAAGATGTATATATTCGTCATATTGTAGATAAGAAATGTGACGCTGGTGTATGTAAGAGCTTAATGAGTTATAAAATTAATTCTACGATGTGTAAAAAATGTTCTATTTGTGCGAAAAATTGTCCTACAGGAGCTATTACAGGTGTAGTTGGTAAAGTACCATTTGTTATTGATCAAACAAAATGTATTAAATGTGGTGTATGTTATCAATCATGTATGTTCCATGCTATTAGTAAGAATTAGAGGTATTATATGAGTAAAATTAATATTATTGTTGAAGGAATTAAATATGAAGTAGATGATAAACAAACTTTACTTGAAGCATTAAGAACATGTGGTTATAACGTACCTAGTCTTTGTTCATGGCAAAATGGTAAATGTAGTTTGGCTTCTTGTCGTGTTTGTTTAGTTAAAGTTAAGGGTGAAAGAAGACTTGTGCCTTCTTGTGCTTATCCTTTAAGGGATGGTCTTGAAGTTAGTATAAATGATCCGGAAGCTATTGTTGCAAGAAGAACAAGTGTAGAATTGTTATTATCAAATCATTCATTTGATTGTCAGTCTTGCCCTAAAAACGGCCAATGTGAATTGTTAGAAGTATCACGTATTGTAGGTGCTCGTCCAGATATTTATAGTGGTGAAAAAACACCTACTACTTATGATGATTTAGCTTTTGGTATTATTAGAGATACATCTAAATGTATTTTATGTGGTAGATGTATAGAGACTTGTAAAGATTTACAAGGACTTGGTATTTTAGGCTTTGAAAAGAGAGGTTTCAAGACAATAGTAGGGCCAGCTGAAAATCGTTCTTTTGCTAATGTTCCTTGCATTGAATGTGGTCAATGTACTTTGGTTTGTCCTACTGGTGCTTTGATGGAACATTCAGAAATTGATAAATTAGATAAGGCTTTTGCGGATGGTAAAATTGTAATTGTACAAACTGCCCCAGCTGTTAGAGCAGCTATTGGCGAAGAGTTTGGTGACAAAATTGGTACAAAAGCGACAGGTAAGATGGTAGCTGCCTTACATCGTTTAGGTTTTTATAGAGTTTTTGATACTAATTTTGGGGCTGATTTAACTATTATGGAAGAAGCTAATGAATGGATTCACCGAGTTACAACTAAGGCTGCTACACCAATGATTACTTCATGCAGTCCAGGTTGGGTAAACTATTTGGAATATTATTATCCTGAATTAATTAGTCATTTATCAAGTTGTAAATCTCCTCATGAGATGATGGGAGCTATCATTAAAACTTATTATGCAGAAAAACATCATTTAGATAGAACTAAGATTTGTGTCGTTTCTATTATGCCTTGTACAGCTAAAAAATATGAAAAGGCTCGTCCGGAAAATAATGTAGATGGTATTAAAGATGTTGATATTGTTTTAACTACTCGTGAATTAGCTAAGATAATTAGACGTTCAGGTATTAGTTGGAAAAAATTACTAGATGAAGAATTTGATGATGATCTAATTGGCGAATATACTGGTGCTGCTTCAATATTTGGGGTTACAGGTGGTGTAATGGAAGCTGCAGTTAGAACAGCATATCATTTCTTGACAGGTAGAGAATTAGAACCAGTTGAATATAAACCAGTAAGAGGTTTAAAAGGTATTAAAGAAGCAAGTCTTGAAATTAATGGTATAACTTATAATTTAGCAGTAGCAAGTGGGATGAAAAATGCTAAGATTTTATTAGAAGAAATTAAAGAAAATAAATCTAAATATGATTTTATTGAAATTATGGGTTGTCCTGGTGGTTGTATTAATGGTGGTGGTCAACCATATGTTAAGGAACTATTCTTACCAAATGAAGATGATGACATCAGAGAAACTTATATCAGCAAGCGTGCTAAAGTTTTATATGATATTGATAAGAAAAAGGAAATTAGAAGAAGTCATTTGAATAAAGATATTATTAAATTATATAATGATTTTTTAGAAGAACCAGGTTCTGTAGTAGCTCACAAAATTTTACATACCACATACAATAAACATAGAGTTAAATATCCTGATCCTGATTCTGATGGTTTTTATGAAGGTGAGTAGCTCACCTTTTTTCGCTTTAGGCATATATTTTATGAAATAAATACTAAATTTACCTTGAGAAATAAGAAAAAAAATGATAAAATCAAAAAACAAAAAAGGAGAGAACGCCAATGAAGTTAAATGAACGTGGTTTATTAGTTGTTTTATCAGGGCCTTCAGGGGTAGGTAAGGGTACAGTTAGAAAAGCGTTATTCCAAATGCCAGAACAAAACTTTGTTTACAGTGTTTCTATGACTACTAGAAAAAAACGTCCTGGCGAAGTAGATGGTGTGGATTACTATTTTGTATCTAAAGATGAATTTGAAAAAAGAATTAGGGAAAATAAGTTTTTAGAGCATGCTGAATTTGTAGGTAATTATTATGGTACACCTCTTGATAAAGTAGAAGATCAACTAGCTTTAGGTAAAGAAGTTATTCTAGAAATTGAAGTTGAAGGTGCGTTGCAAGTTAGAGATAGAGTTAAAGATGCAGTATTAATTTTCTTAGTTCCACCTTCAAAAGAAGCTTTATATCAAAGACTACGTTCACGTGGGACTGAGACTGAAGAAGTTATTGAAGAGAGAATAGCTAAAGCTAATAGAGAGTTTAAATTAGCTTATAAATATGATTATATTGTAGTTAATGATGAAGTAGTGAACGCGGCAGATAGAATTATGGCTATAATTAGAGCTGAACATGCTAAAACAGAACGTTCAATTCATAAATATATGAAACTTATTGAAGGTAATTAATTATTGTGATATAATAACTTGATGGAGGTTTTTAACATGACTAATGATAAAGAAAAAATTGATGGTATGCGTTATCCTTCTATAGATGACTTATTAAAAGTTATAGATTCAAAATATAAATTGGCTTATGCAGCTGCTAAAAGGGCAAAGATAATTGAAGAAGAACAATATACTTCTTTAGAAAATCCAAAATGTAAAAAGTCAATTGGTCAAGCATTAGAAGAAATTTTAGCTGGTGATACTAAGATAACTTTTGCAGATGATAAGGTGGTTAAAAACGATTAATTAATCGTTTTTTTTATAATTTATGAATGAAGAAATAAAATTAAAATTAGAATTGCTACCGGATAATCCTGGTTGTTATTTAATGAAGGATATTGATGGTAAAGTTATTTATGTTGGTAAAGCTAAAAATTTAAAGAATCGTGTAAGAAGTTATTTTCATGGTTCACATAATGCAAAAACTACTAAATTAGTCAGTGAAATCCATACATTTGATTATATAATTACGGCCTCTAATAAAGAAAGTTTTGTTTTAGAAATAAACCTAATTAAACAATATGACCCTAAATATAACATAATGTTAAAAGATGATAAAACTTACCCTTTTATTGCTTTAACCAATGAAAAATATCCCCGTCTTATTGTGACAAGAGAAGCTCGTAAACGTAACAATGCTAAATATTTTGGCCCGTATCCTAATGTTAGGGCAGCTAGAACTACTTGTAATTTGCTAAATCAATTGTTTCCTTTAAGAAAATGTCGTAATATTCCTAAAAAAGAATGTTTATACTATCATTTAGGTCAATGTTTAGGACCATGTATTACTAATGATGAACTTGATTATACTGAGATAAAAAAAGAAATCAATGATTTTTTAAATGGTAAAAGTGCTAAAGTTATTAGTATGTTAGAAGAAAAAATGCAAAAAGCAGCTTTAAATTTAGAATTTGAAAAAGCTAAGGAATATAGAGATGAAATTAATTCCATTAAATCTACTATTGATCCACAAAAAATTGACCTCAATAAAAACTTAAATGCTGACTATATTGGGACATATATTAAAGATGATAATTTAGCTATTCATATTTTAATGATGCGTCAAGGTATGATTATAGGTAATTATCAAACTATTGTCCCAATTATAGGTAATGCTGAGGATACAGTTAATTCTTTTTTGACTCAATATTATACCCCTAGTATTGTTCCTAAAGAAATATATCTTGACGTAAGATATAATGATTCAGATTTAGCTAGTGTCTTAAATACTAAATTTACTAGTCCACAAAAAGGTCAAAAATTAGAAGTATTAGATATGGCAAATGATAATGCCAAAAAGGATATTGAAACAAAATTTTTAATAAATCAAAATAAGGCCTTAAGAGATATTGATACAATTGAACAATTAGGAAAAATCTTAAACATAAAAACACCATATTTAATTGAATCATTTGATAACTCTAATCTTTTTGGGGAATATCCAATTTCAGCTTTAGTTGTTTATAAAAATGGCAGACCTTGTCCAAGTCTATTTAGAAAATATCATGTTAAGACTGTGAAAGGAGCCAATGATTATGCTACTATGAAAGAAGTAGTTTATAGGCGTTATTTAAGATTAAAATTAGAAAATAAAGAATTACCAGATTTAATATTAATGGATGGTGGACAGATTCAAGTTAATGCTTGTTTAGAAACCTTAAATTCTTTAAATATAAATATTCCAGTAGCTGGTATTCAAAAAGATGATAATCATAAAGCTAAACTTTTATATTATGAAGGAAAAGAAATAATTTTAGATAAAAATAGTCCAGTCTTTTTATTATTATTAAATATATCAGAAAGAGTACATAACTTTGCTATTAGTTTCTTTAGAAGTACAAAAGCTAAAGGTTTATTTGCTTCAAAATTAGATGGTATTAAAGGTCTAGGTAAAGCAAGAAAAGAGAAGTTATTAAGCCATTTTATAACTATTGATAATATTAAAAATGCTAATGTAGAGGAGTTAGTTAATATAGGTATTCCTAAGGATGTAGCTAGTTTAGTATTAGATAAATTAAAGGAGGATGAATAATGCGACTTTATGGCATTATTAAAAAATGTGATAAGGATAGAAGAATTTTGACTTTAGAAACAAAATTTCGTCTTTATTATATTTATTTCAAACGTTCTTTAATGCACACTTTTAAGAACTATTTAAATGCCTCTAATTTGTTAGATATTGAAGTGGTAGAACCTAAAAAATATGGTAAATATTATTGTTATCAAGCTTATTACATTAATAAAATAAAGTCATTATCTTTAGATAAATTGTATTTTTCGGAAGATAGAAATTTATTATCTTTAAAATATTTATTAAATAATATTAGAAATGTTTTAGTTCTAGATTTAGAAATGACTATGCCACCCTATAACTATAAGGGAGCATTTAATTCAGAAATAATTCAAATGGGTTTTATACTATATAATGATAAGGGCGAAGAAATATTGAATTATAACAATTATATTAAGGCTAAAACTGAACTAAACAATAGAACTAGTAATTTCTTAAATATTACAAAAAGGGAATTTTATAGAAATGCGATATCATATTATAAAGCTTATAAAGATTTTAATCATATCTTAAAAAAATATAATCCTGCTATTATAGTTTATGGTAAAAATGATATTTTAGCATTAAAGAATAGTTTTAATTTATACCAAGTACCAAATATTTTAACTTATCGTAGAGTAGTTAATTTAGCAAGTTTAATTCAAAACTATTATCATCATTTAAATGAATATGGCTTATTTAATTTATTTAAAGAATATTATAAAACAGAGCTATATCAAGAACATAACGCATTAAGCGATGCAATAGTCACGTATGATGTTTTTAAAGCTTTTAAAAATGATGTGTTAAATAACAAAAAAAGTATAAGTGAATAATTGTAAATATTGTAAAGTTTTTTTACAATTATTGTATAAAAAAATAAATCTGATATAATTCACTTGTTTAAGAAAAAGTAACTAAAATTAATTAATATTAATTAATATATACTATAATAAGGTTAAATTTAATCGGGTTTAGTTATAGTTAAACAAGGAGTGCAATTATGACAAATAAGATAAAATATATTTTAATACCTATTATTACAACTATAATTGGAATTGTTTTAGATGTTTTGAATATGGGTACTTTTATAGGTCTTAGTGTAATATTGTTAGTTTTAGGCTTAATATTTGCTAGAATAGAGTATTTTATTGATAGATATAATTATGACAAAGTAACTAATAAGTAAAGAAAAGGAGGTTTTTAGACCTCCTTACTTTATTTTAAGACCATAAACACAGCTAGAATCATTGGTTTACGATCTGTTTCGTCATAAATTACTTTAGCTAGATATTCTTGAACATTATATTTTAAGATATTTAAGTTAACAACTTTAACTTTATTCATTTCGTTATTAATAAATTTAGATGCTAAATCTACTATTTTTTTAGTTAAAGCTTCGCTATCTTTCATATAGATGAAACCTCTTGAGACTACTTGTGGCTCAATAGGTAATATTTTTTTATCTGGAGAAATAGTAATAATTAAGCTAAATAAACCATCTTCAGATAGCACTTTACGTTCTCTTATAATAGAACCAGAAACATCGCCGATTTGATTACCATCGATATAAACTTCACCACTATGAACATGACCAGCAATTCTTGCACCACGTTCATTAATGCAAAATACATCTCCATTTTCAAGAACAAAAGCATTTTCTGGTTTTACACCACAACTAATAGCTAAATCAGCATGTACTCTTTGCATTCTATATTCACCATGAACAGGTAAGAAATATTTTGGTTTTAGTAATGCTTGGATTAATTTTAATTCACCTTGAGAAGCATGTCCTGAAGTATGAGTATCAGTTAGAGGTGAATGAGTAATGACATTGCAACCATTTTTAATTAAAAGATTAATTGTTTTATTTACCCCTTCTTGATTACCTGGAATAGGAGAAGAAGAGAAAATAATAGTATCACCAGGAATTAACTTAATTTGTCTATGAGTTCCACCAGCAATTCTTGATAAGGCTGCTAAAGGTTCACCTTGAGAACCAGTACATAACAAGGTTATTTCTTCAGGTTTGTAATTAACAACATCTTCAGGTTCAATAATTGTTCCTTTAGGAGGTTTAATATAACCAACTTGTTGACCTATTTCAATAGTTTTAGCCATAGAACGACCAAAAACAACAACTTTACGTTTATTGATAACAGAAGCTTCAATAATTTGCGATACTCGGTAAATATTAGAAGCAAAAGTAGCAACAATAGCTCGACCTTTAATATGACTAAATAATTCTTTTATAGAATCACCAATTTTTCTTTCTGATTCAGTAAAACCAGGTACTAAAGCATTAGTAGAGTCAGCAGTTAATAATAAGACTCCTTCACTACCAATTTTAGCAAGTTTTTCATATTCAGCTTGAGGGCCAACTGGGGTTAAATCTATCTTGAAATCTCCCGTGTGGACAACTGTGCCATAAGGAGTTTTAAAGACAAATGCAAAACTATCAGGAATAGAGTGATTTAATCTAATGAAAGAAACTTCAATTTCTTTAAATTTATATGTGTAATATGATTTAAATTCTATTATTTGAATAGGATCAATATCTTTAAATTCCATTAATTTACTTTGAATAAGATCAACACTAATACCAGCAGCATATATTTTAGGTATTTTTACTTGCTTTAATAAGTAAGGAATACCACCAATATGGTCTTCATGGGCATGAGTAATAAATAAACCAACTATCTTTTCTTGATTTTGTTTTAAATATTCAAAATCTGGGATAACATAATCTACCCCAAGAAGATGTTCATCAGGGAATAAAACTCCACTATCTATTACAAAAATTTGATTATCATATTGTAAACAATACATATTTTTACCTACTTCGCCTAGTCCACCTAAAGCAAAGAAGGCTAAATCTTTTCTATTTATAACTTTATCCACCGTTTTGACTCCTTCCTTTGAAATCGCATTTCTTTGTCATAATTATACAACAAATTTAAAACCTTTAAAAGTATATTATATAAAGTTTTTTTTGTCAATTTAATTTTGTAAAGATAAAAAGAATAAAAACTATAATTTTATATTAGATAATCATATTAAAAAGTAGTAATTTAATTTATAAAATGATATAATAACATCATTGCAAATGGAAGGAGAAAATCTATGTTAGCTAGTAAAATGTTATTAAAAACCTTAAAAGATACACCACAAGAAGCTAAGATTCCCTCTCATATTTTATTATTACGAGCTGGGATGATTAAAAATGAAGTTTCTGGGGTTTTTAATTATTTACCATTAGGATTAAGAGTTTTAAGAAAAATAGAAAATATAGTAAGAGAAGAAATGGATAATAGTGGAGCTAGTGAGATTTTATGTTCAGCTATTCAGCCTAAAGAACTATGGGAAGAATCAGGAAGATGGTCTAAATATGGTCCGGAATTAATCCGTTTTAGTGATCGTCATGAACGTGAATTTTGTTTAGGACCAACTCATGAAGAAATATTTACATCAATTGTTCGTGATTTGGTAAAATCAAGTAAAAATTTACCTTTAAATATTTATCAAATTCAAACTAAGTATCGTGATGAAGTAAGACCACGTTTTGGTTTAATGCGCAGTAGAGAATTCATTATGAAAGATGCATATTCATTTGATAAAGATGAAGAAGGATTAAATGTAAGTTATCAAAATATGTATGATACATATACTAGAATATTTAATCGTTTTAATTTAAAATTCAAAGCTGTTTTAGCTGATACTGGTTCGATTGGTGGAAATGCCAGTCATCAATTTATGGCCTTGTCAGATGTTGGTGAATCTGATATAGTTTATTGTGATGATTGTGGTTATGCAGCAGATGTTGAAAAAGCTTGGAGTAAAGCCAATATTTATGGTGATAAATCTGAAGGTAAATTGGAAAAAGTTTTAACGCCAAATAAGCGTTCAATTGAAGAAATTAGTGAATTTTTGAAAGTAGATCCTCGTGAGACAGTAAAAACTATAATTTATTATGATAATTATAATAAAGAATATATTGCTGTACTAGTAAGAGGGGATAGAGATGTTAATGAAATTAAAGTAATTAACGCTTTAAATACTACAGAAAATGATTTAAGACTTGCGACCGAAGATGAAATTAAAGAATTAGGTAGTGTTCATGGTTTTTGTGGACCTATTGGTTTAAATATTAAATTATTAGTAGATGAAGAAGTTACTTTAGTTAAAAATATAATTGTTGGTGCTAATGAATTAAATTATCACTATTTAAATGCTTGTTATGGTAGAGATTTCAAAGGTGAGGTTGGTTTCTTTAGAAAGGCTGTTGCCGGTGACTTATGTCCTATTTGTGGCAAGCCTTTAAAACAAGAAAGAGGAATTGAAGTAGGTCAAATCTTTAAATTACAAACAAAATATAGCAAGCCTATGAATTGTACATATACGAATGAACAAAATGAACAAGTTCCAATGGTCATGGGCTGTTATGGAATAGGAATAACTAGAACTTTAGCTAGCATTATTGAACAATTCCATGATGAAGCTGGTATTATTTGGCCATTAAATGTAGCACCATATCATGCAGTAGTTGTACCTATTAATTATAAAGACGAAGAACAACAAAAGTTAGCCCATAATATTTATGAAGAATTAAAGAAAAATGGGGTTGAAGTTATCTTAGATGATAGAGATGCTAAACCAGGCTTTAAATTTAAAGATTGGGAATTAATTGGTATTCCTTATATGATTATTTGTGGACGTAATTCAAGCAATGGTATTGTTGAATTTAAAGAAAGAAAGAATGTTATGAATAAGGAAGAAATTAAAGCTAGTGAAGCTATTAATATAATTTCAAATTCAGTGAAGGAATTATGATTATGATGTATAAAAGTTTTAAGAAAAAAATATTAATATTTCAAATTTTAAGATTTGTTTTACCAATTGCCTCTATTGTTGCATGTTTTGTAGTTACATATTTTTCAAATAATTCAGCTTCTTTAATAATTACTTTAGCTCTTGCAGTCTTAGCTGTTTCAAGCTTTATGTTTTGTACAAATAAAACCAAAAGATACGCATTGGTAATTGAGGATTTAGTATTTCAAGATGCAGTTAAAGGTTTATATGATAAAAAGAAAACAACTAATGCGGCAGGTTTTTTGAATATTAGCGAGTTAGTTAGAAACAATGTTTTTATTGAACCTTACCGCCGTTATGGTTTCTTATATTATGAAGTAGTTTATAATAGAGTTGTTATTGATTCTTCTAACTTAACTTTAGAATATTTAGAGGATACTAAGAAGAAAAAGAAAAAAAGAACTTATTATGGTTTTGTAGGTCGCGCAATCAGATATGAATTGAGAAGTCACAAACCTTTGTTTTTAGTTAATAAAAAATCTAAATATTTTAGCATTTCAGAAACTATTTGTGAAGATGATACTTTTAGTGTTTCAGGTGCATTACAAAACTATGAACGTTTAAATAGAAATGGCTCTCTTGCTAAATTGAAAGAATATTTAGGTAAAAATAATGATTTAAATTTATCTGTATTCTATTTGCCAGAAGCAATTTATGTTTTAATTGAGGGAGATGTAGTAACTATTAATCCTCGTTTAACACAAAAAATAGATGAAGAATATATAAATTCTTATAAAGATAAATTTAAAGTTCCAAGAGAGATTGCAGATATATTAAAAATAACTAAACTAGGGTAACCTGGTTTTTTCTTTATAACAAAAAAACCCATTTGGGTTTAATTTTTTGCAATATTAATAATAATATTTTTAACAATCTCCATTTCTTCTAGACAAGCAAATTCATAAGGTCCATGGCAATTATACCCGCCAGTTCCTAAATTTGGAGTGTTTAAACCCATTTGAGTTAGTTTAGCACCATCAGTACCACCTCTAATAGGAGAAGTTATGACATCATAACCTAAATCTTTAATAGCTTTAGTTGCTCTATTAATAGAACGTTTATCTTTTTTAATTATGTCATACATGTTTAAATAACTTAATTTAATATCAATTGTACAAGTTCCTTTAGGATATTTATTATTGATATATTTAGCAGCATCAAGCATTATTTTTTCTAATGCTTTTAATTTTTTATAGTCATGTTCTCTAATAATATAATTTAAATGACAAGCTGAAACATCACCATTAATATCACATAAATGAATAAAACCTTCAGTCCCACTTGTGCACATCGGACTAGCATAAACAGGTAGCATATTGTGAAATTCCATAGCTATTAAACTAGCATTTAACATATGACCTTTTGCATCTCCAGGATGAATATCTAAGCCTTTAATCGTAACCTTAGCACTTGAAGCATTAAAATTATTATAAGCTATTTCATTAAAAGTTTGACCATCAATAGTATAGGCGTAATCAGCTCCAAAATCATTAATGTCAAAAGAAGAGATACCACCACCAATTTCTTCATCAGGCGTGAAAGCAACACAAATATTATGATGTTTAACACTAGGGTTTTCTTTAAAATAGTTTAACATTGACATGATAATAGCTACACCAGCTTTGTCATCAGCCCCTAAGACAGTAGTTCCATCAGTAGTAATTAAAGTTTTACCTTTTAATTTCTTTAATGAGGGAAAATCTTTAGCGCCTAGAGTAATTCCTTTTAAAGGAATATCCTTGCCATCATAGTTATTAATAACTTGAGGGTTTACATTCTTTCCACTAAAACCAGGAATAGTATCAAGATGCGCAATAAAACCAATATTTAAATTAGAATTTGTATTAGCTTTAAGTTTGGCTGTTAAAATACATTTATCAGTTAATTTTATATCAGTTAAACCTAGTTCAAATAATTCATCTTTTAAAAGATTAGCCAAATCAAATTGTTCACGTGTTGAAGGAG
This sequence comes from uncultured Acholeplasmatales bacterium, assembly GCA_944324705.1. GTDB lineage: Bacteria > Bacillota_I > Bacilli_A > Acholeplasmatales > Anaeroplasmataceae > CALUXS01. The sequence goes on along the minus strand of CALUXI010000007.1, from coordinate 58,268 downwards.
TAGTATTACTTTCTTCACTAGACATTGTGTTTATTTTTACATATTTTAAAAATCTATTTAATAAATCATTCATGTTCTTTTATTTCTCCAACTAAATTTGTTTTAAATATTTTTCTAATTGTTTTTAAATCATTTGTTTGACCAAGAGCCCACATAAGCTTCGTTAAGCAGGCTTCAGTCGTCATATCAAGAGCTTCAATAATCCCGATATTAAGAGCTTTTTTACCAACTTCATATATATTAAAATTTGATTCTTCATATAAACATTGACTACATACACATACTGGTATATTTAAGTTGATTAATTTTTTCAAATGACTTATAAAATCTCTTCTTATAAAAGAAATACCACCAGCTCCATAAGCCTCAATTATTAAACCTTTAATTTGATGGGCAATTAAAACATCAATAAAATTAGGGTCCAAGTTAGGAGTTAATTTTAATAGGAAAACATTAGTTTCAAAATCATCACTATAATTAAATGGTTTTATATTATTTGCAAATTCTTTATTAACTACAAGTCCTCTAGCATCGATACTAGCAACATTTTCTAAATTGATTGATTCAAAGGCATGAAATGATGATGTTCGTACTTTAACAGCACGGCAACCCAAAATAATTTTCCGATTAAAAGCTAAAAATATTCCTCCGATTTTACTTTTAGCCATTGCTAAAGCATATCGTAAATTAGAATAAGCATCAGTTAATGGATCATATATAGGTAATTGCGAACCAGTAAATACAATAGGAATGGGTGGATTTTGAATAATGAAACTCAATATCGAAGTAGTGTAGGCCATAGTATCAGTTCCATGAGTTACAATAATACCATCATAATTATTTAAATTAATATAAAGTTCATTAGCTATTTTTTTCCATTCTTCAGGCTGAATATTAGTACTATCTAAAGTAAATAATTCTTTATAGGTATAAGAAATAGTATCATCAATAGTTTCTAAAGCTTGAACAATAATGTTAGAGCTATTTGGCTCTAGAGTATCATTTTTCTTAATTGAAGTAATAGTTCCACCTGTAGCTATTATTAAAATTTTTTTCATAGTTAATCACCACAATATATAGTTTATTCATTTTTTTTTATAATACAAGAAAAATTTTGCAAATAAGAAAAAATGTGTTAATATATTTAGGAGGTTAAAAATATGCGTATAGGAATTATAGGATCCGGAGCTTGTGGTCTAGCTTGTGGAACAGTTTTAGAAAAAAATAATATTGATTATTTAATATTTGAACAAAATAAAAAACCAGGCTCAAAAATTTTGGCTTCCGGTAATGGTAGGTGTAATATTACAAATAAAAATATAATAAAAAAAGATATATTTATTGATTATAATTTATTATTAGACTTTTTAAATAAACATGATTGTCCTATATATCAAGATGAAGAAGGAAGATTTTATCCTTTAAGTAACAGTAGTCAAACAATATTAGATTTATTTTTAGATAATATTAATAAAAATAATTTATTATTGAATAGTCCAGTACTAAATATAGTAAAGAAAGATGATTATTATTTAGTTAATAATTATAAATTTAATAAATTAGTTTTAGCTAGTGGCAGTATTGCTAATATAAATATGGATAAAGCTAATTTAGTTTATGATTATTTAAAAAGTTTTAATTTAAAAATAAATAAGTTAAAACCGAGTTTAGTTGGTTTTAAAGTTAAAGAAGATATTAAAATATTAAGCGGACTTAGAATAAAAGCTTTAGTTTCTTTATACAATGATAATAAATTAATAAAGGAAGAAATAGGAGAAATTCAATTTAAAGATGATGGTCTTAGTGGAATTGTCATAATGAATATGAGTTATTATTATAATCAATTAGACAATATTGATAATCCTTATTTTTTGGTAAGAATTAATCCATTTTTTGATTATAAGAAATTAAATAATTATAAGTATGCTATACCCAATAAATTGTTTGAGTATCTAAAACAAAACAATTTGGATTTATCATGTTTAGTTTTTCATATTAAAGATTTATATGACTTTAAATTCGCTCAAGTTGTCAGTGGAGGAGTTAGTTTAGAAGAAATTAATCCTAATTTTTCATTAAAAAAGGATCAAAATATTTATGTTGGGGGTGAATTATTAGATCTAGATTATCCTTGTGGTGGCTATAATTTAGGAACCGCCTTTAACATAGGATTTATGATCGGTAATAACATATGCAATATCAAATAGAATTTAAAATAAGAGTAGATAAGAATTTAAAAGAAGAATTAATTAAAAAATTAAAATTAAAAGATAAAGATTTAATTTCATATAAAGTATTGAGAGAATCTATAGATGCTAGAGATAAAAGTAATGTTTTATATAATTATTTGTTGGAAATTAATGTGACAAGAAAAATAAATTATAAAGGAATTAAAGAATTAAAAAAGATAGAAAAATTAAAATTAAAATCTTGGCATTATGCTGATAGACCGGTAATAGTTGGATTAGGTCCGGCTGGACTGTTTGCTGGACTATGTTTAGCCAGAATGAATGCACGACCAATTATTATTGAAAGAGGAGAAGAAGTAAATAAAAGACAAGCTAAAGTTAAAGAATTTTGGGAAAATAAAATTCTAGATTTAAATTCTAATGTAGTATTTGGTGAGGGAGGAGCCGGGACATTTTCGGATGGCAAATTACAAACTAACTTAAATTCACCATATATTAGATTTATATTAGAAGAATTTGTTAAGCATGGAGCTAATTCGGATATATTAACTTCTAATTATCCACATATAGGGACTGATGTTTTAGCTAAAGTTATACCAAATATTAGACAAGAAATTATAGCTTTAGGGGGAGAAATTTATTTTAATTGTCAATTTTTAGATTATATTGATGAAAAAGATGAATTAATTATTAAAACTAACTTAAAAGATTTTAAAACTAAACATTTAATCTTAGCTATTGGTCATAGTGCTAAAGATACTTTTAAAATGTTATATCAAAAAGGTATTGCTATGGAACCGAAAAATTTCGCGGTTGGTGTAAGAATTGAACATGATCAAGAAAAATTAAATATGGCCCAATATGGGGATTTTTATAAATATTTACCACCAGCAAATTATAAATTAGCTGTGCATTTAGAAGATAGGTCGGTTTTTACTTTTTGTATGTGCCCTGGTGGCTATGTTGTTCCTAGTCAAAATGAAACAAATAGTATTGTAACAAACGGGATGAGTAATAATAAGCGGGAAGGAAAGAATGCTAACTCAGCTTTATTAGTAGAAGTGAAAGTAAGTGATTTTTATAAAGGCAATCCATTAGACGGATTTGATTTTATAACTGACATTGAAAGAAAAGCTTATAATATAAGTAAGGATTATAGAGCACCGAGTAATTTAGTAAGAGAGTTTTTAGATAATAGAGTTGCTACGGAAACTAGAAGTGTAAAAACAACTTATTTTCATGACATCAATTTTTGTGATTTAGGTTTAGTTTTACCTTCATTTGTGGTAAAATCTTTAAGGGAAGCATTACCTTTATTAGAACACAAATTAAAGGGGATAGCTTTTGAGGATAATATTTTAATTGGGGTAGAAACTAGAAGTAGTTGTCCTTTACAAATTAAAAGGCAAAATTATAAGAGTTCTAACCCATTAATTTATCCGGTTGGAGAAGGCTCAGGCTTTGCCGGTGGGATTACTTCTTCGGCCTTAGATGGTATAAAATGTGTTATTAGTATGATGGAGGGAAATAATGAAAATTAAAATTGCTTATTTAGGTGGCGGCTCTAAAATGTGGGCTAGAGTATTTATGAATGATTTGGCTTTAACTGATGATTTGAGTGGGGAAATTGCCTTATATGATATAGATAATGAGGCAGCATATAGAAATGAGGCTATTGGTAATCGTATAAATGATTTAGCTGATTGTAAATCTAAATTTAATTATGTGGTTAAAGAAAAAATAGAAGATGCACTATGCGGGGCAGATTTTGTTATCATTTCAATTTTACCTGGAACCTTTAAAGAGATGCGCAGTGATGTACATGCTCCAGAAAAACTAGGTATTTATCAAAGCGTCGGTGACACAGCTGGACCAGGTGGTGTTTTGCGAGCAATGCGTACAGTTCCAATTTATGAATATTTTGCTAAAAAAATTAAAGAATGTTGTCCGAATGCTTGGGTTATAAACTTCACTAATCCTATGAGCATTTGTGTACAAACATTATATGATGTATATCCCAATATTAAAGCTTTTGGTTGTTGTCATGAAGTATTTCATGCTCAAGAATTTTTGTGTCTTTGTCTAAATAAGATTAAAGGTATAAAAGCTACAAGAAAAGATATATATACTGATGCATCAGGAGTAAATCATTTTACTTGGATTACTGAGGCAAAATATAATAATATGGATTTGTTGAGTTTAATTCCTCCATTTGCTGAAAAATATTATGAAAAAGGTTATTATGAAGGTGGGACACGTTATCAATTTAAAAAAGATACTTTTGCTTATGGTAATAAGGTTAAAATGGATTTGTATGCTAAATATCAAGTTCTAGCAGCTGCCGGTGATAGACATTTAGTTGAATTTTTAGATCGTAATTGGTATCTTAAAAATCCAAAGATGGTAAAACATTTTGCTTATGGTTTAACTACAGTCGACTATAGAGAAAAAAAACAAAAAGAAAGAATAGAAGAAAGTATTTTATTAGCAAATGGACAAAAAGAAATTATTTTAGAAAAATCAACTGAAGAAGCAGTAGATTTGATGAAGGCAATTTTAGGTTATAATCCAATTATTTCTAATGTCAATATGTTAAACTTAGGTCAAATGGCAGGAATTAGAAAAGGAGCAATAGTAGAAACCAATTGTATATTTACTAATGATATGGTAAAACCAGTAATAGCTAAGGAATTACCTAGTGATGTTTTAGCGTTGGTAAATAGAGCTAGTCTTAATATAGACACAACTTATGAAGGGATTAAAAATAGAAATTGGCAAACAATTTTCAATGCATTTGTTAATCAACCATTATGTTCAGGAATTAAAAGAGAAAAGTTAAGAGATCTATTTATTGAAATGGTTAATAATACTAGTTTATATCTAAAAGATTATTATGATTTCAATACTTTAGATAATGTAAAATAAAAAGATGCTAGTCATCTTTTTTTTATTTATTTAATAGCGTTTTTACAACATAAATTACTTGACATTAATATCAAAATTCATATAATAATTAGTATGCTAAATAATTTTAAAATTTAGAGGAGGGATATGTTGAATGAGATAGTAAAACTAATTAAAATTATTAGCAATAAAATTGATACAAAAATGCAAATTTTGCTATCTGGACTTGATTTGACACCACAACAGGTGCAAATATTAATTTATCTCTTGTCTAATGATTGCAAGAATCAACAACAAATTTGTAAATTCTTTAGATTATCTAGTCCAACAGTAAATGGCATACTCAATAGATTAGAGGAAAAGGGCTTCATAGAGCGAGAAAAGTCTATTGATAAGAGAAATAATATTATTAAAACTTTACCAAAAGCAGGTTTAGTAAATAATTTGTTTTTAGCAGCTGTTGACTATAACAATGCCGTTTTGACCAAAAGTATTAGTAATGAAGAATTAGTTGATTTTAAAAAAATATTATTAAAAATGTTAAAAAATATTGAGGAGGGAAACTATGATAAAAACTTTAGCGAAAAGTATTAGAGAATACAAAAAGTATGCTATATTGGCTCCTATTTTTGTAGTTTTTGAAGTTATATTTGAGGTTTTAATTCCTTTTGTAATGTCTAAAATGTTAGATGATGGTATTGCTAAAAGTGATAATAAGTTAGTTTTAATATTAGGTTTAACAATGATTCTTATGGCTGCAATATCATTAGTCTGTGGTATTTTATCTGGTAAGTATGCGAGTATAGCAAGTGCTGGTTTTGCTAAGAATTTAAGACATGATATGTATGCTAAAATTCAAACATACTCATTTGCTAATATTGATACATTTTCTACTGCATCGCTTGTAACTCGTATGACTACTGATATAACAAATGTTGAATTTTCATTTCAAATGATTATTAGAATAGTAGTAAGAGCACCATTTATGTTAATTTTTGCCTTTATAATGTCTATGATTGTTAACTGGCAAATTGGTTTAATTTTCTTAGTTGCCATACCAGTTTTAGGTGTATCATTAATAATGTTAATGAGTAGATCATTTAAACCATTTTCTAAGATGTTTAAACAATATGATATTATAAATCGTGATGTAGAAGAAAACTTGATTGGTATTAGAGCTGTTAAGAGTTTTGTTAAGGAAAATGATGAATCTGAAAAATTTGCAGATGCATCAAAAGGCCTTAAAACATTTGCTTCTAAAGCTGAACAAATTTTAGCTTGGAATATGCCAATTGTTCAATTTGCTGTATATGCTTGTTTAATTGCTATTGCTTGGTTTAGTGCTGCAAATATTATTAAAGGGTATGAAGATGCTGGTAAAACATTATTTATGACTACTGGTGATTTAACATCATACTTTAGTTATGTAATGCAAATATTAATGTCATTAATGCTTATCTCAAACATATTTGTAATGATTACTATGTCATTAACATCAGCTAGACGTATAGTAGAAGTTTTAAATGTTACACCAGATATTAAAAACCCTGAAGCACCAATTTTTGAAGTTAAAAATGGTGATGTTGATTTTGAAGGTGTTAATTTCAAATATAATCAAAATGCCCAAATTTATAATTTAACTGATTGTAATGTGCATATTAAAGCTGGACAAGTTGTCGGCATAATTGGTGGTACTGGTTCAGGTAAATCAAGTTTTGTTCAATTAATTCCACGTTTATATGACACATCTTTAGGAAGTGTTAAAGTAGGTGGAGAAGATGTTAGAAATTATGATTTAGAGACATTACGTAATAGCGTTGCTTATGTATTGCAAAAAAATGTCTTATTCACCGGAACAATTAGAGATAATTTAAAATGGGGTAATGAGAATGCTAGCGATGAAGATTTAGTACGAGTTACTAAACAAGCCTCAGCATATGATTTTGTTATGGATTTCCCAGGTGGTTTTGACTATGACTTAGGTCAAGGTGGTGTCAATGTATCTGGTGGTCAAAAACAAAGATTATGTATTGCTCGTGCTTTATTAAAGAATCCAAAAATTTTAATTTTAGATGACTCTACTAGTGCTGTTGATACAAAGACAGATGCTAATATTAGATCATCTTTAAGAGAGACTGCTCCAGATGTAACGAAGATTATTATTTCTCAAAGAGTTTCATCTGTTGAAGATGCTGATTTAATTTTAGTATTTGATGATGGTAAGATTATTGCCCAAGGTAAACATGATGATTTAGTTAAAAATTGTCAAATTTATCGTGAAATTGATGAATTACAGAAAAAAGGTTCAGATAGTGAAGGAGGGAATAACTAATGGCTAACAAAAAAAGAAGTCGTACAGGAGCTATTAAGGCTTTAATCCCGTATATTTGGCATCATTATAAAGCCTATATTGTAATTGGTATTATCTGTATTTTCTTAACATGTGTAGCAAATATGTTATCTACTTTCTTTATTAGTATTTTGATTGATGATTATATTTCACCAGAAATAATTATGGTTGGTGATGTTCAAATTCCAAATACAGCTTGGGATTCTGCACCTCTAGCTAAAATTCTTTGTATTTTTGGTGCAATATATTTAATTGGGGTAATTGCATCTTTAATTTATTCTAAATTAATGGTTGTTATTACACAAGGAAGTTTAAAGAGTATTCGTGACGATTTATTTAAACATATGGAAAGTTTGCCAGTGAGCTTTTTTGATTGGAATACTCATGGTAACATTATGTCTTATTATACAAACGATGTTGAAGCAATGCGTCAAATGATAAGCCAAAGTGTTCCACAATTGATTAATAGTGTAATTACTGTAATTGGTGTATTTTGTTTGATGGTTTATTTCTCATGGTTATTAACATTAGTAGTAATCTTAATTTTAGTTGCTATGATTATTATAATCAAAACAATAGGTTTAAGAAGTACGAAATACTTTATTGAAAAACAAAGAACATTAGGTGATACTAATGGTTATATTGAAGAATTGTTAGAAGGTCAAAAAGTAGTAAAAGTTTTCTGTCATGAAGAAAAAGCTATTGCTGATTTTGATGTTATTAATACTAAATTAGAGAATGCCGATTGTAAAGCAAATCTATTTGCTTCTATCTTAATGCCTATTATGAATAATATTGGATTTATAACATATGCAATTATGGCTTTACTTGGTGGTGTCTTAATTGCTAACAATGTTAATGTTGGCTTTATTCCTTTGACAGCTGGTGTTTTAGTATCATTTATTATGTACACTAGATCATTTATTAACCCAATTGCTCAAGTATCAAATCAAATGAATAGTATTGCAATGGGTTTAGCTGGTGTTGAAAGAGTATTTGAATTAATGAAAATGACAAGTGAAGTTGATGAAGGTTATGTAACCTTAGTTAAGGGTCATTTAGAAGATGGTAATTGGGTAGAAACTAATAATGAAGAAGATACTTGGTTATGGCGTCATCCTCATCATGATGGAACTTTAACTTATGAAGTATTAAAAGGTGATGTTCGTTTCTTCGATGTTGACTTTGCATATAAACCAGAAAAAGTAATTTTACATAATGTTTCTTTATATGCAAAACCTGGTCAAAAAATTGCCTTTGTTGGTGCTACTGGTGCTGGTAAGACAACAATTACAAACTTAATTAACCGTTTCTACGACATAGCTGATGGTAAGATTAAATATGATGGAATTAATATTAATAAAATTAAGAAAGCTGATTTACGTAAATCTTTAGGTATAGTATTACAAGATACTAATCTATTTACTGGTACAATAGCTGATAATATTCGTTATGGTAAACCTAATGCTACTATGGAAGAAGTAATTAATGCAGCTAAATTAGCTAATGCTGATAGTTTTATTCAACATTTAGAAAATGGTTATGATACATATATCACTAATAATGGTGATGGTTTATCACAAGGTGAAAGACAATTAATTGCGATTGCTAGAGCCGCTATTGTTAATCCGCCAGTACTTATTCTTGATGAGGCTACATCATCTATTGATACAAGAACGGAAAAAATTATTCAAGAAGCTATGGATAAATTAATGAGTGGTAGAACAGTATTTGTTATTGCTCACCGTTTATCAACAGTAAGAAATTCAGATGCTATTATGGTATTAGAACATGGTAGAATAATTGAAAGAGGAACTCATGAAGAATTGATAGCCCAAAAAGGTGAATATTATCAATTATATACTGGAGCGTTTGAACTAGAATAGTTAAAAAATTGGAGGTTATCAACACCTCCTTTTTGTTAAATAAGACTTGAAAAAAGAAGTAGTTTAGAGTAAAATTTTAACAGTGAATAACTCTTTAAGGAGGGTGTTTTATAAATGATTTTTGATGACTTAGATATTGGTCTTTCTACTAAACCAATTATTAAGGTAATTGGTGTTGGTGGAGCTGGTGGAAATGCCGTCGACAGAATGATTGAAAATGATGTTAGAGGAGTAGAATTTATAGCTTGCAATACAGATGCGCAAGATTTAAGAGAATCTAATGCCGATATTCGAGTTCTATTAGGTAAACAGACAACTAATGGACTTGGTGCTGGTGCAAAACCAGAAATAGGTAAACAAGCCGCGCTTGAAAGTATAGAAGATATTAAAACAGTTATTAGGGGTGCCCAAATGGTATTTATTACTGCTGGTATGGGTGGTGGAACTGGTACTGGGGCAGCACCGATTGTTGCTAAATGTGCTAAAGAATTGGGTTGTTTAACAGTTGGTATTGTTACAAAACCTTTTGTCTTTGAAGGTCCTGAACGTATGCAAAGAGCTATTGCAGGTCTTCAAGAATTGAAACCTTTTGTTGATACTTTAATTGTTATTCCTAATGAAAGATTACGTTCAATTGTTGACGTATCTACTTCAATATTAGAAGCATTTAGAGAAGCTGATAATGTTTTACGTCAAGGTGTTCAAGGCATTGCAGAATTAATTTCTGTTCCAGGATTAATTAATGTTGACTTTGCCGATGTTAGAACAGTTATGAAAGATAAAGGTACAGCCTTAATGGGTATAGGTACAGGTACTGGTCCTAATCGTGCAGTTGAAGCTGCTAGACGTGCTATTCATTCAAATTTACTTGAAGTTTCAATTGATGGTGCTACAAATGCGATTGTTAATATTGCGGCTAGTGAATCTTTAACTTTAGTTGAAACAGATAAGGCTATTGCTGAAATAAGAAATAACTGTGACAAAGACTTAAGTATTATTTATGGTACAGCTATTAATAATGATTTAGGTGACGAGTTAATCGTTACTGTTATAGCAACAGGTTATGAACTTAAAGCTAAAGAAAGTGGTATTGATGATATAGCTTCTGAAATATTCCAAAATATTAGTCAAGAAAATATCCCATTAAAACCAATTGAAGAATTAACAAGTGAAGATGAAGAGGAAGAAGACACTTTATTCTTAAATAAAAAAGAATTAAAGAAGAAAGAAAAAGAAGAGAAGAAAAATGGTGGTCAAAAGGCTAAGGTTTTACCATCATGGCTTAAAAAAAGAAGTTAGTTGCTAACTTCTTTTCTTTTTGGAAATTTTAAATTTTTGTTTTGTAAATATTTTTCCCGTAACATCTTAGTAGTATTTAAAGTTATATTGGAAATTCTATCTTTTTCGTAGGCTTTTTTAATATTTTTCTTAGTAGTTATATTCTTATTTTTAAGATTAAGATAACTTTTCTTATATTCTTTTTGTTGATGTTTGATTTCACTAGTATTTCTAATTAAATTAATTGGTAAATTTCTAATATTAGTCTCAATTCTATCTTTATAAGCAAACAAATTACTATTGTTGTTTTTTACTTCATTTAAATAATCTTCTTTAATTTTTTCTAATTCTTGATAATAATTAATCTTTGCTTTCTTATTAGTAAGATGATGATTATCTCTTAAATAAGATATATTACTAGTGATAGAAGCAATACTATTTAAATAAGCCTTTCGATTAGTTTTATTTTTATAATTTAGTAAAGCTATCTTATTTATATGTTTATTTCTTATAAACAAAATTTTATTTTTGTAGTCATTTAAACAAGCCTTATAATTTTTTGTGTTGTTATTAATAACATTATTAATCTTATTTTTAGTTTTAGTATTATTATTTATAGCAACTTTAAGTTTATATTTTAAATTTATTTTTTCTTTATATAAATTATTTTTAAAAGTATTAATAGTCTTTCTTTGCAAATTATAATATTTTATTTCATTCTTATCCTTAAAGTCTTTAAAAAATACTAAATAATTATCCTGAATTTTTTTAATTATATTAGCTATTTTGTGTAAAAGAATATGAGAATTAGTTAATTTACTAACTTTCTTAACATTGAAGACTTTGTTATAAAGATTATTAAGTGATATTTCAACATTATTAATTAAATCAGTAGCTTTATATACTAAATGATAAGAACTGCGATATTCATTCTTCAAAGCTTTATCATTGATTAAAATCTTTTTGTCATAATTATGTTTAATATTTTTTAATTCTTTATTTAGCTGTTTAATAATTTTTAATAAATTATATTTACGTTTGTTAATATCTTTAATTCTATTTTTATAATCTTTAATATCATTTTTAATTTTTAAGATTTCATAAGATAATAGATGATGTAAAATATTTTGTTCTTTTTTCTTATTTTTAATAGTTTGATCAATATCCTCAATTTTTTCTTGATATTTTTTTAAAGTATCATCATATTGTTTAATAGTAGTACTAATACTATTAATTTTATTTTCTAAGTAATTTTTTTGACTATTATACGTTATTAATAAGTTATTATTTTGATCTTTATATGTTAATTTAGTTTCTTTTTGAATTCTTTCTTCAATTATTAGAGTGGCTTTAGTATTAAATTCTTTAACCAAATTAATATATAAATTAGCAGTTAATATAGAAACATTTTTAAAGAAATTGATATATGCTTGATTATATTCTTTTAATCTTGGAACAATCAAATTATAAAGAGAAGCATAAAAATTGTATATTTCATTTAATATGGTAAATAAATATTTACCAAAAGTAGCAATTAACAAAGTGTCAAAACGATAATTTTTACGATTATGATCAAGAATACATAATCCATTATTTTTTTCATAATAATGACTTTCATAATTTAATTCAGTCTTTTCTTTAATTTTATTAATATCTATTTCTAAAGCATATGGTAATCTATCTAAAGAAAAAGAAGAATTTAATTGTTTTTTATTATATTTATATTCTAAATCACAAAAATCTAACTTTTCATTTAACAAATCAAATTCTAAATCTCTATATGCATTAATTATAGATTCATTAATTTCCATTTTTTTAATATTTAATTCACTTAATTTTTGATTTCTATCTAACTCTAAATTAGATACGATTCGCGCTAACATTTCTTCACGTTTTGATTCGTCAGTTAAATAAGTTGTTTTTAGATTTATTTCTTTTTCCAATCTAGCTTTTAGAGCTTTTAAGTTACTTATTTGATTTTTAATTTCATAAATATTTAAATTAACTTTTAATTCTTTTAAACTGATATCTTTATTATTATTTTCTAAAGCAATATTAGTTTTTGTTCTTAAAACTCTAGCCTGATATTCGAATTCATTTTCAATATTACTAATATTAGTATCAATTTGTTTAGTAATATAAGAACTTAATAGATTATTGTTGGCTTTCATGGTGTTAAGCTCAATTCTTGCTAGACTAAGTTCATAGTTTTTATTAACTTCAGCTATTTCTCTGGCTAGAGTATAATGTTTGATAGATTGCTTATATTTTTCATCTAATATTTTTAATTCGTTTTGATAACTAATTTTTAATTCTTTTATTTTTTGATAATAATCTTTAATTTTTAATTTATTTAACTTTCTATTAGCAAACTTTAATTTTAAAGAATCAAAAGATTCTTTTTTAATAGAAGAAAGATAACTATTTAAATTAAATGTTAAATCATAATAATTATAGAAATAATATCTTTTAGTTTTAAGTAAATTATTATTATAATCGTCTTGATTTAATTTTTGTTGTTCATCATATTGATTAATCAAATCTAGGTAGTCTTCAAAAATTTTATTAGTTTTATTATTATATTCCTCTTCATAATAATCTAATTGTTTTTTTATATCTTTTTGTTTAATTATATGATTTTCTTTTTCTTTTTTTATAGATATATTTCTACTAATAGTTTTTTCTCTAATAGCATTATTCAAAGTAGTGTTAATTTCTCTTTTTGTTAATAATAAACTGTTTTTTTCGGAAATAAATTTATCATTTAATAAATTTATTTTATTTTCTAACTCATTAATTTGGCTTGAAATATCAAGTAGTTTTGGGTTTTCTTCCTCTTTGGATAATATTATTTGTTTAGAATAATAAGCATGAATTTTTTGAATATTAGAAGTAGTTTCTTGAGATTTTTCATTTAATAAATTATTATAATCATCAATAACTTGATTTAAATGTTTTTTTATGCTATCAATATTAATATTTTTGGCCTCTTCAATAATGTTAAAGTTTTCTTGGTTAGCATTAATTAAAGTAGCATGCTTAGATTCTAAATCTTTTTGTTTTTGTTCATTTTCTTTTTGTAATTTATATATTTCATTGTTTATATTAAATATATTATTTTTATGAATTTTTTTAATTCTCTCATTTCTTACTAAAAATTTATTATTAATATCGGTAATTATATTATGGGAATTAGTAAATTCTTTTTCTTTTCTAGCATTTAGTTTATTTATAAAATTTAGTGTATCTTCTTCACAATTAGTGAAGTCAATTTCTAATTTATTAAAATTTTCTTTAATAGTATTAGTAATTTTATCACTGATTAAATTATTATTATCATTATATGATTTAAGTAAGGTAAAAAGATCTAATTTAAAATTATTAAATATTTTATTTTTAGCCATTATTTCACCTCACTTTTTTATATATTATAGCTTATTAACCGCAAAATAGCAAAAAAAACTTAGCTTTACAATGCAATTTAACTAAGTTTATGTTATAATCTAAAAAGGTGATATTGTGTACGAATATATAAAAGGTAAAGTTATGCAAATAACTCCTAAAAACATTGTTTTAGATAATAATAATATAGGTTATTTATTAATTGTTCCTAATCCTTATGCTTTTAAAAAGGGAGAAGAAACAACTGTTTATATTCACCAGTATATTAGAGATAATATAGTTGAATTATATGGTTTTTTAAAAGCTGAAGAAAAAGAATTATTTTTGAAACTAATTAGTGTTTCAGGAATAGGCCCTAAGAGTGCCTTATCTATTTTAGCTTTAGGTTCGGTTAATCAGGTTTATGAAGCAATTGAGAGTCGCAACGATACTTATTTAAGGAAATTTCCAGGTATAGGTCCTAAGGCGAGTCAACAAATTATTCTCGATTTAAAAGGTAAAATTAATTTAGTTGAAAATGTTTTAGTTTCAGGAAAATTAGAAGAAGTTAGCGAAGCTTTAATAGCACTTGGATATAGTAAAAAAGAAATAAATAAAATATTACCTAAATTAGATGAAACAGAAAATGAGGCTACTTTATTAAAAATGGCACTTAAATTATTGACAAAGTAGGTGTTTTAATTGGAAGAAAGAATATTAGATCCAGAAGAATTAGAAAATAATGAAGATAATTTAAGCTTGAGACCCACGCTATTAAAAGAATATATTGGACAAAATAAGATTAAAGAAAGTTTAGAAGTATATATTAAGGCGGCCTTAGCTAGAAAAGAAAGTCTTGACCATGTTTTATTATATGGTCCTCCTGGACTAGGAAAAACAACTTTAGCCCAAATTGTAGCTAATGAGTTGCATGTTAATTTAAAGGTAATATCAGGTCCAACCATTGAAAGAGGTGGAGATTTAGCTGCTGTTTTAAGCCAACTTGAAGAAGGCGATGTTCTATTTATTGATGAAATTCATCGTTTGCCGCGTTTTGTAGAAGAAATATTATATAGTGCAATGGAAGATTATGTGCTTGACATAATGATTGGTAAAGATAGTTCAGCTAAAAGTATTAGGGTTGATTTGCCTCCGTTTACATTAATTGGCGCTACTACTCGTTATGGTGATATATCAAGTCCTTTACGGGATAGATTTGGGGTTATTTTTCATTTAGAATATTATAATACACTAGAATTGAATGAAATAATTAAACGTACAGCCCTAGTATATAATGCTAAAATAAATGATGAAGCAGCTTTAGAATTGGCTAAAAGAAGTAGAGGAACACCAAGAATTGCGAATAGATTATTTAGAAGAGTTAGAGATTTTGCAGAAGTTAAAAATAACGGAGAGATTAATTTAGAAGTAACTAAATATGCATTAAATAAATTAGGTGTTGATGATAATGGCCTTGATTTAAGAGATCACAAGTATTTAAAAACTTTAATTGATATTTATAAAGGTGGTCCAGTTGGAGTTGAGGCTTTAGCAGCTAGTTTATCAGAAGAGGTTTCAACTTTAGAAGATGTTTATGAACCCTATTTATTACAAGAAGGATTCATTAAAAGATCTAATCGGGGAAGAGTTGCTACTGAAAAGGCTTATAAATTATTAAATATAAAATATATGAAAGGACTGTTTGCATGAAAACAGCTGATTTTGATTATTATTTACCAGAAGAATTAATTGCCCAAACTCCTTTAAAAGATAGAAGTAGTTCAAGATTAATGGTGCTAAATCGCCAAAATTTAACATTTGAGGATAGAGTGTTTTCAGATATCATTGATTATTTAGGTCCTAATGATGTTTTGGTCATGAATGACACTAAAGTATATCCGGCAAGACTTTATGGTAACAAGGAAGATACTAATGCTAAAATAGAAGTTTTATTACTGAAAGACTTAGGATCTAATTTGTGGGAATGTTTAGTAAAACCACAAAGAAGAGTTCATTTTGGTACAGTTATTGTTTTTTCACCTAAATTAAAAGGTGAATGTGTTGCGGTATTAGCTGATGGAATTTGTCACATTAATTTGATTTATGAGGGAATTTTGGTTGAAATTTTAAATGAAATAGGGCAAATGCCTTTACCTCCTTATATCCATGAAAAATTAGCAGATAAAGATCGTTATCAAACGGTTTATGCTAAGAATTTAGGTAGTGCAGCCGCTCCGACAGCAGGTCTTCATTTTACTAATGAACTTTTAGATAAAATAAAAGAAAAAGGGGTAGAAATTCTATATGTCACCCTTAATGTAGGTTTAGGAACATTTAGACCAGTTAATGTAGATGATGTCTCTAAACATCAAATGCATAGTGAAGCTTATCATATCAATAAGGAAACCGCACTTAGGCTAAATGAAGCACTAAAGAATCATAAGCGTATTATAGCTGTAGGTACTACTAGTGTTAGGACCTTAGAAAGTGCGATCGGTCCAGATGGTTTTAAGGAAGAAAGTAAAGAAACCTCAATCTTTATTTATCCTGGTTATAAATTTAAAGCTGTAGATGCTTTGATAACTAATTTTCATTTACCTAAATCAACTTTAATAATGTTAGTTAGTGCTTTTGCAAGTAAAGAATTTATTTTAAAGGCTTATAATCATGCAGTAGAAGAAAAGTATCGTTTCTTTTCTTTTGGTGATGCAATGTTTATTGAATAGGAGTATATATGACAAAAGTTAGAATAGACGTAGTAAATTTTGGAGCTATGGATTTAGAATTATATGAAGATGTAGCTCCTATAACAGTTGCTAATTTTTTGAAATTAGTAGATGAAAAGTTTTATGACAATTTAACATTTCACAGGATTATCCCAGGTTTTATGATTCAAGGTGGTGACCCTCTTGGTAATGGTACGGGAGGGAGCAAAGAAACTATAAAAGGTGAATTTAGAGCTAATGGAATTAAAAATGATTTAAAACATACTAAAGGAGTTATTTCTATGGCAAGAACGATGATGCCAAATAGTGCTTCTAGCCAATTTTTTATAATGCATGAAGATGCTCCTCATTTAGATGGTATGTATGCCGCTTTTGGTAAAGTTTATAGTGGTTTTGATGTTATTGATAAAATAGCCAATGTTAAAACAGATAGAAATGATAAACCTATTGAAAATGTTATTATTAAATCAATAAGGAGATTATATGAATAAAGGTCCGGTATGGCATGAAGTATTACATGTTTGTAAGCAATCAGGGGCACGTTATGGTTTATTACATACTCCACATGGAACTTTTGAGACGCCAATATTTATGCCAGTAGGTACGCAAGCAACAGTAAAAACCTTAGTTCCTGAAGAAATAAGACAAGTATCTGATGGTTTAATATTAGCTAATACCTATCATTTGTGGTTACAACCTGGTGATGATGTTGTTGCTGACTTTGGTGGGGTTAGAGATTTTATGAATTGGGATGGAGCTCTATTAACAGATAGTGGTGGCTTTCAAGTTTTTTCCTTATCTGACATTAGAAAGATAACAGAAGAAGGTGTAAATTTTAGGCATCATAAAAGTGGTGCACCACTTTTCTTATCTCCTGAATTGTCTATTAAAATTCAAAATAATTTAGGGGCCGATATAATTATGAGTTTTGATGAATGCCCACCTTTTCATGCTGAATATAAGTATTTAGAAGATAGTATTAATCGAACTATTCGTTGGGCAAAAAGAGGTAAATTAGCTCATCAAAGACCTACTGAACAAGCTCTATTTGGAATTGTTCAGGGAGGGCCTTATAAAGAATTAAGAAAATATTGTTTAGATGAATTAGAAAAAATTGGTTTCCCGGGCTATTCAATTGGTGGTCTTTCTGTTGGTGAATCTAAAAAAGAAATGTATGAAATGTTAGAATATTTAAAAACTATTATGCCAGAAGAAAAACCACGTTATTTAATGGGAGTTGGTTCACCGGATGATTTGGTCGTTGGATCAATTAACGGCATAGATATGTTTGACTGTGTTTTACCTTCAAGAAATGCTCGTCATGGTTCAGCATTAACAAGTTATGGTAAAATTCAAGTTAAAAATCAAAAGTATAAATTAAGCCATGAACCTTTAGATCCTAATTGTGATTGTTATGTGTGTAAACATTATAAAATGGGCTATTTAAATCATCTAATTAAGGCCGATGAAATATTAGGTATGAGGTTATTAACATATCATAATTTATATTTTTTAAAAAATTTAATGAAAGATATAAGAAATGCTATCAAAGAAGATAGATTATTGACATTTAGAGATGAATTCTTTAAAAAAATGGGTTATAAGATGCCATAAGGGGTGAGATTGTGGAGTGGTATTATTATTTAATAATTGGTGTTGTCATAGCCTTAGTTATTTTAGCTGGTTTTATAGTTGTTTTTCTAGCTAAACAAAAGAAAAGCAAGGTTTTAGTAAATGATAGTTTTATTAGTGCTTTAACTACTTATTTGGGTTCTAAGAATAATATTTTGAAAGTTGAAGTTGAGCAAGGTAGGATTAAAATTACAGTTACTGATTTAAATTTAGTTGATTTAGAAAAATTAAAAACTTTAACTGATAAGGGTATATTTGTAACTGGGAATGTTATTAAAGCTTTGTTTAAAGACGATGCTAATTTAATTAAAGAAGCTTTAGAAAAGAGGTAAAAGGGATGGTAATAAAAAAATTTTTAATCACAGCTGAAAGTGGGATGCATTCACGTCCTGCTACAATCTTAGTTACAGAAGCTGATAAATTTGAATCAGAAATAAGTCTTAATATTAGAGATACTGTTATTGATTTTAAATCAATTATTGGAGTTTTATCTTTAGGTATATATATGGGTGAAGTTATTGAGCTTATATTTAAAGGAAAAGATGAAGCGGCAGCATGTTTAAAAATTTCTAATCTAATTGAAGAATTAAAGATTGGCAAAGAGGTGGAATGATGATAGATTTTAAAAAACTAGCTTTAGAATATAAAGATGAAGCACTTGAAACCTTAGCTAAATTGATTAGCTTTCCTAGTGTTTTAGATGAGTATAATCCAAATAGTGATGCTCCTTTTGGTGATAGTAATAAAGATGCTTTAAACTATATTTTAGATAAGGCTCGTCATTATGGTTTTTTAGCTAAAAATGTATTTAATTATGCTGGTCATATTGAATATGGTCCTAGTGACGGAGAGTTAATTGGGGTATTAGCACATTTAGATGTTGTTCCGGTAACTAATCAAAAATGGGATACTAATCCTTTTAAATTAACTATTTATAATAATCTAATGTATGGAAGAGGAGTATTAGATGATAAAGGACCTTTAGTAGCTAGTTTATTTGCTTTGAAATTATTAAAGGATAACCATATTAACTTATCAAAAAAAGTAAGATTAATTATGGGCTGTGATGAGGAAAGTGGTTCGCGTTGTCTAGAACATTATTTTAAAAATGAAGATATGCCAACTATTGGTTTTTCTCCTGATGCCGAGTTCCCGGTTATATATGGTGAAAAAGCTCATGCTAACTATTATTTATATTTAAATGATGATGAAAAAATATTAAAAACATTTGAATCTGGTACTCGTTTTAATATAGTTCCGTCTTTAGCTAAGATGAGTTTAAGTGTTGACTTAAAAGATAAATATTTAGCTTATTTAAAAGAAAATGGTTATGAAGGAGAAATAGTTGGTGAAGACTATATTGCTTATGGTAAATCTAGTCATGCCATGTGCCCACAAAATGGCTTAAATGCGGCATTTATCCTGTTAAAATTTTTAGCATTAAATACTAATTCTAAACTTGCTAAATATGTAAATGAGTACTTATTATTTGATCCATATGCTAATAAACTTAATATTAATGTTAAAGATGATGATATGGGCGAATTGACTTTAAATTGTGGTATTTTTAAATTAGAGAATAATATTTTAACAATTGGTTTAGATTTACGTATTCCTAAAGATAATTATAAAAATGTTATTAATAAGGCTTTAGAAACATCTTTAAAACCTTATAGATATCAATATAAAAATATTAGTTATGGTGATATTCATTATGTGAAAAAAGATTCATTATTAGTAACTAAATTAATGGATGCTTATTCATCTGTTACGGGAGATTATCATAGTCAACCATTTACAATTGGTGGGGGAACTTATGCAAAGTTTATTAAAAACTGTGTTGCCTTTGGTCCACAAAGACCTGGTAGCCCGGATGTTTGTCATATAGCTAATGAATACTACAATGTTGACAATTTTGTTATGGATATAGCCATATACGCTAAAGCCATTTATGAATTAGGTAAATAAAAATGCGTTTAAGAAAAGTTAAGGGAGCTTTAGATTACCTAAAAGAAAAAGAAGGGCTAGTAATAACTAATTTAAATGATTTACTTTCTAATTATTTTAAAGATAATAAACCTATTCATTTAGAAATAGGTTGTGGTAAAGGACAATTTATTTTAAATATGGCTAAAACCTATCCTGATATTGGTTTTATAGCTTTAGAAAAATATGATAGTGTTTTATTACGAGCGATTAAGAAATATGAAGATAGTGAAGAAAAACCTACTAATTTAATTTTTATTTTAGGTGATTTTAATGATATTTATGATTATTTGCCTAGAAATAAAATTAATACTATTTATCTTAATTTTTCTGACCCCTGGCCTAAAAATAGACAAGCTAAGAGAAGATTAACACATGTTAATTTTTTAAACAAATATAAAAATTTATTAGTGAAAGATGGTTTAATAATTCAAAAAACCGATAATTTGGAGTTGTTTAATTTTTCTCTTGAACAATATGAAGAAGCTAATTTATCAGTTATTGATGTAAGTTTAGATTTACATAAAACTAATATATTCAATATTATGACTGAATATGAAGAAAAAAAGTCACTTTTAGGTCCGATTTATTATGCCAAGGTTAAAGTATGAACTATTTAATTTGTGGTGGTTTGAATATTAATAATTCAAATGATTCAATAGAAAAAGAAATATTAAAATATAGTGATAAAATATTGTATTGTGCTTTAGCTAGTAATAATTATGCTAATAGTTATAATTTATTTAAAAAGAAAATAAATAAAGATATTCCTATTTTGACAATAACTGATTTAAATGGTGATTATTTATCTAAAATAAAGGCTGCTGAAGTGTTATATTTTGCTGGTGGTAATTCTAATTTATTAGTTAAGTTGGTTAAAGAATATAACATATTAGCCTATTTAGATAATATTAAATTGATAGTTGGAATATCGGCTGGAGCTATTATGTTAGCAAGCTTTGGTTTTGGCGATAAAGATGTTTTTATTGATGATGGTATTTATTATAATTTTAAAATGGTAGATGGTATTGGGAAATTAAATATTGTAGTCTGCCCTCATTATCAAAAACCTGGTATTGATATTTTTAATCAAGAAGTAAAAAAGTATGCTTTAGATGCTTATGCGTTGGAAGATGATACAGCTTTGCTTTTTTCAGATAATAATTTGGTAAAAATAATAAAAAATGATAGTGGGATGTCTTGTTTTTTATTAAAAAAATCTAATAATTATCAATTAGTCCCATTAACGGAAAGGAATATATGAATGCTGTTGATATTATAATTAAAAAGAGAGATGGTTTAGCTTTAACTAAAGATGAAATAGAATTTATGATTAATGGTTATACACTTGGGGAAATACCAGATTATCAAATGAGTGCATTTTTAATGGCTACTTACTTTAGAAATATGACAGATGAAGAAACTTACCATTTAACTATGGCTATGTTAAATAGTGGTAAAGTTATTGATTTAAGTAGAATTAAGGGTTTTAAAGTAGATAAACATTCTACTGGTGGTGTTGGAGATAAAACTTCTTTAGTCTTAGCCCCATTGGTTGCTAGTTTAGGGATTAAGTTTGCTAAGATGAGTGGCAGAGGATTAGGTCATACAGGTGGTACATTAGATAAATTAGAGGCCATTAGAGGTTTTAATATTAGCATGGACATTGAAGATTTTATTGATCAAGTTGAACATATTAATATTGCTATTATTGGTCAAACTGAAGAAATAGATAAAGCAGATAAGAAAATGTATGCTTTAAGAGATGTAACAGGTACCGTTCCTTCAATTCCTTTAATTGCTTCAAGTATCATGTCTAAGAAATTAGCTGCTGGTTCAGATGCTATTATATTAGATGTTAAAGTTGGTAGTGGAGCTTTTATGTCAAATCTAGCGGATGCTTTGAAATTAGCTACTTTAATGAAAAATATTGGTACTAAGGCCAACAAAAAGATGACATGTGTTTTAACAAACATGGATGAACCATTAGGATATGCAGTTGGTAATTCTTTAGAAGTAATAGAAGCTATTAATACATTAAATGGCAGAGGACCAAAGGACTTAACTGAATTATGTTTAACTTTAGGTTCATATTTATTAATTGATGCTGGACTTGTTAAGAGTGAAATTGAAGGAAGAACATTATTACTTGAACAAATTAAAAATGGTCAGGCTATTGCTAAGTTTGTTGAATTAGTAGCTGCTCAAGGAGGAAATGTTGATTATATTTATCATCCTGAGTTATTTGATTTAGGAGAGGAAGTAGAATTAAAAGCTAGTGAAAGTGGCTATATTAGTCATATTGATTCTTATGTTGTTGGTCATGCTTCAATGTTACTTGGAGCTGGTAGAGAAACTTTAGATAGTGAAATTGATTATAGTGTCGGTGTTGTTCTAAATAAAAAAGTTGGCGAATATGTAAATGCTGGCGAAACTTTGGCAACTATTTATCATAATGGTAAGAATAAAGATGAGGCTTATAGAATACTAGAATCTGCATATAGGTATAGCAAAGAACCAGTAGATGTAAAATTAATTTTAGATGTAGTACGTTAATACTTGTTATCTTAATAAAATTATGCTATAATTGTATGAAATTTCAGGTTTGGATGGTGAAAACATGAATGTTGCTGATTATTTTGTTTTAATTGCTTCTATATTAATGATTGTAGTTGTAATGCTACAAACTTCTAAAGATGATATAAATGATGCTTTTAATGGTAGTAAAACCGATTTATTTAAAGATCAAAAAGCTAGAGGAGCGGAATTATTTTTACAACGCTCAACTATTGTTATAGCTTGCTTATTTATAGCTTTAGTAATAGTTTCTGTTGTTTTACATACAACGTAATTTTTGAGATACTTCGGTATCTCTTTTTTATTAGGAGGTGAAATTGTGGAAGAACGAATTTTAGAATTATTAGAAAGTAAATCTTATAAAATTAATAAATTAGCTAAAAAACTTAAGATTAATAAAGATAGTACTAAATTTTATTTAACTTCATTGATTAAAGAGAAAAAAGTATTTAAATTGGAAGATGAATACTATTTACTTAGAAAAGGTAAATTAGAAGAAACCAATGAAAAATTTGGTTTTATAACCCCAGTTACAGAAGATGATAGTGAAGATTATTATGTGTCTAGTGATAATTTTAATAGTGCTAAAGATGGTGATATTGTATTATTTATTATATATAAAGACTATACTAATCGTTTTAGAGCCTATATTACTGAGGTTGTTGAACACACTAAATTAAGTTTAGTAGGAAACATTGAAATATTGCAAAAAAAATCTGGTTTAGTGTATAAAATAATTTCTTTTGATAATAAATATTCTTATACATTAGTAGGTAATAATCTAAGAGAAAGTATGAATAAGGCTATTGCTAGAGTAAGTTTAATTTATGGTAAGAATAACAAAATAACAGCTAAACTAGAGGAAATTATAGGTTATAAAGATGATCCGGGGATTGAAATCTCTACAATTGCCGCTACTTATGGTTTTGCTCTTGATTTTCCAAGCGAAGTAAAAGATGAGATAAAAAATATTCCAGATCATGTTTTAACAGAGGAAAAAAATAAGAGACAAGATTTTACAGACCTACCTATTATAACTATCGATGGTGATGACTCAAAGGATTTTGATGATGCTATATATGTTAAAAAAGAAAGTAATGGTAATTATTTACTTGGGGTTTATATAGCTGATGTTAGTCATTATGTTTTATTTAATACTCCACTTGATAATGAAGCCTATCATAGAGGAACTAGTGTTTATTTAGCTGACAGGGTAATTCCTATGTTACCAAGAGAATTGTCTAATGGAATTTGTTCTTTAAATGAAGGTGAAGAAAGATTAGTGTTAGCGTGTATTATGCATATTAATCAAAAAGGTCAAGTAATAGATTCTGAAATAGTTGAAGGTGTTATTAAATCAAGACATAGAATGACATATAATAAGGTAAATTTAATTTTAAATGGTAATTTAGAATTAAAAAATACATATAGTGACATTTATGATATGTTGCTTTTAGCAAACGAATTACATAATATTGTTAGAAATAAACGAGAGGCTGAAGGTAGTTTGGATTTTGATATACCTGAATATAGTTTTATTCTTAATTCTGATGGTTCACCAAAACAAATAATTGAAAGAACTAGATATGATGCTGAAAAATTAATTGAAGATTTTATGATTTTAGCTAATGAAGAAATAGCTAAATATATGACCCGTTTAGACTTACCATTTTTATATAGAGTACATGATAAACCTAATGAAGATAAATTGAATAATTTTTTAAGTTTCATTGGTAATACTGATAAAAAGAATAAAAATATTATGAATCCTAAACAAATTCAAAAAATTTTGAAATCTTTAGATGATATGCCACAAGGTCAAATTTTGAATCAATTATTATTAAGATCAATGGCTAAAGCTAAATATTCTAATGAAAATATTGGACACTATGGTTTAGCATTGAAAAATTATTGTCATTTTACATCACCAATTAGAAGATATCCAGATTTAATTGTTCATAGGATTATTAAAGAATTAATATTACATCCAAATCATTATGAAAAGGCATATCGCTATTATAGTAATAATTTAGCTGAAATAGGCCTAAAAACATCTATTAAAGAACGTAATTCTATTGAATGTGAACGAGAAGTTAATGACATGTTATATGCTTGGTATATGGAAAGTCATTTAAATGAATTTCATTCAGGTGTTGTTTCATCAATTACTAATTTTGGCTTATTTGTTACAATTGAAAATGGAGTTGAGGGTTTAATCCATACTAAAAATATGCATGGTTATTATACTTTTGATGAAAATAAACTAGAATTAATAGGAACTAAAAAAATATTTCATATAGGCGATTTTGTTGAAATTGTCGTTATAGCTTCTGATAGAATGACTAAAAAAATTGATTTTATGTTAAAAGAAGATTATTTGGAGGAGAAAAAGATTGAAAGTAGTAGCAACTAATCGAAAAGCCTCTTTTGAATATTTCATTTTAGAAAAATATGAAGCGGGAATTAAACTTAAAGGAACAGAAATAAAATCAGTTAGAACAGGTAGTATTAATATTAATGATGCCTATGTAATAATAAGGAATAATAAAGTTGAAATCCTTAATATGTTCATTGGTAAATATGAAAAAGGTAATATTTTTAATCACGATGAAAGAAGAACTAGAGAGTTACTATTACATAAAAAAGAAATCATTAAATTAGGTACTAAAATTAAATTAGAAGGTTTAACCCTTGTTCCTTTAAGGGCTTATTTCAATGATGCTTTATTAAAAATTGAAATAGGCTTATGCCGTGGTAAAAAATTATATGACAAAAGGGAATCTTTAAAAGAAGAGGATCAAAAAAGAAAGGCAGCTAGAGCCTTAAAAAATTATAAATATTAAAAAGTACTTGTAAAAAGAAAATTAAAATTGTAAAATACTGTTGCCTAATTTAAAGGCAATAAAATGGGCTAGTTTTTGGATTCGCTATGAAGTGAGAAAGTTTGTAAGCGTGTCTTGTTAACGACAAGTAAAAATCGTCGAGGTTTGAATAAACGCAAACACACATTTATTTGCTCGTAATAACAATATGAGCGTTCAATTAGCTTGCTAATATAATAGAAGCTATATATTAATTGTAACCTATGACAATTAATATGAATCATACAAATAGGTTATATAATATTTCTTAATCTAGGAGAAATATTACGAATTTAATCTAGATCGGTAAAGCATTTTTGTTTATTTACTAACTTTACTTAAATCTAAAATAAACTACATACGTAGAAAGCAAATAATATTGCTTTATATACAGGGGTTCAAGCCCCCTCTAGTCCACCAATGTTCGAATTATGGCTCTATTAAGAGCTTTTTTAATTTTCTATTTTTACTCAGAATAAGAAAAAATTGATAATTGGGAAGATTTAACAAAAGAAGATTATGAAACAATGACTTATGGTGAATAGTTTTATATATGGGATGGTTTTACACTTGAAGATGTGGAATCGGGAAAAACGGATGGACATTATTTAATAGGTTATTCAAAAAAGGGCTGTAAAAAAAGATGTTGTATAAAAACCTAGGTTTTGAGGTGTATGAAAATCTTATGGGCTTTTATAGCTTTTTTTATTTTACTTAAATTTTGTAAAGAAGTATAAATATTTTTGAATTCACATTTTTAGATTGCTGAATAAAACAAAAAGAATAAGCATAAACTTATAGTAATATTCTTAGATTATTTTCATTTGGATAAAATAGGCACAACACCTAGTTAATGTAGGTATTATGCCTAAGACAGGTTTAGTTATTTATTATAGTATCTTTATTAATTTTTTTAATTGTCAGAAAATATAAAATGATTGATATAAAGGCAGTAATAAACTCAGTAATAGGGAAAGCTATAAAAACACCATTTGCTTCAAAAGGAATGACTAAAATTAAAGCTAAAGGAATAATAATTATTATATATCTAAGAAGAGAAATTATTAGGCTTGTTAGTCCTTTTGATAAGCCTTCAAGTCCACCACAACAGGTAATAGAAATAGCGGAAATTATAAATCCAATAGATATAATTCTTAAAGCTGTAGAACCTAAGTTTATTATATTTTCACTTTCACTAAATAAGCCTAATATTTGATTAGGAATAGTTAAACTTAAAATAGTTCCTATAAGCATGATTATGAGTGTTAGAAGGAAGGTATATTTAAAACATTCATTTACCTTATTTATTCTTTTAGCACCATAATTATAGCCTACAATTGGTCTCATACCTTGAACGAAACCATTAGCTGGTAAATAGATGAAAGTTTGTAGTTTATAATATATGCCAAGTATAGTTATGTAATCTTCATTAAATGGCTTTAATATGCCATTAAGTGCTGATATTAGTACTGATGGTAGTGCTAAATTTAAGGTAGCTGGTATACCGACTAAATATAGTTTTTTAGTATTGGTTAAGTTTAATTTATAATTATTCAATTTTATTTCTTTTTTGGCAATAATATAATATATTACATAAATTATTAATGATAAAGTTTGACCAAGTCCTGTTGCTAGAGCAGCACCAGTCATACCCATTTCGGGGAATGGTCCATAGCCAAAAATTAGAATTGGATCAAATATAATATTAAAGATACAACCTGCTATTAGAGCAATCATAGTTAATTTCATTTTACCTATACCTTGAAATATTTTTTCAAATGTTATACCTAAAACATTAGGAATGGTAAATGCAAAAGCAACTACTGCATATTCATGACCCAAATTTAAAACATTAGTATTGTCTGTGAATAAACTTAAAAACGCCTGTGCTCCGACTAAACAAATTATTGTTAAAATAATTGAATGAATTAAGCTATATAAAAGTCCAAGTGACGCAGAATTATTCATTTCACTTTGGATTTTAGCACCAAAATAATAAGATATGGTAGAACTAATACCAACCCCAAATCCGACTGCAACCGCAGTTATT
This sequence comes from uncultured Acholeplasmatales bacterium, assembly GCA_944324705.1. Taxonomy (GTDB): domain Bacteria; phylum Bacillota_I; class Bacilli_A; order Acholeplasmatales; family Anaeroplasmataceae; genus CALUXS01. Next base: position 30,448 of record CALUXI010000007.1, on the reverse strand, counting down.
AAGTTTTGCATCGGATATATTAAACTGATGGCATTTAAGGCATCATCACCAAGTTGAGCTATAAATAGACTATCTACGATATTATATAAGCTATTAAATAACATAGAAATTACCATAGGTAATCCTAATTTTAATAATAATTTAAAGATGTTTTGACTTTCCATGTTTACCTCCATAAAAAAAGCCCATAGCTTAATGCTATGTGGCGAAAAAAGCAAATTGCTATAAAAATCCACAAAAGATTTTAGTGCCTAAATTATAACAAAAACAAATAGATATACAAGATATTTTTTTAATATTTTTTAATTTAATTGCTTTAATGAAAAAATAGGTGTTTTATGTTAAAATATTTCTGGTGATTTTATGTTATATTTAAATGCTAGTTTAGATGATTTAAAAGAAATAATTAACTTAAAAAATGAAGTTAAGTCAAGAGTAATAAAAGAAAATTTAGCTATTTGGTTAGGGGATTATCCAACTGATACTTTAATAGAAGATGATATAAGAAATGGATATGGTAAAATTATTAAAGATAATGATAAAATAATTGGTTATGCTGCTTGTCATTTAAGTGAAACAGAATATAGTGCTGATACTTTTTGTTATAAGAAGTTATATACTTTTAGTCGTTTAATGGTTGCCGATTCATACCTTAGCAAGGGAGTTGGCTCATATTTAATTAAAAATATGTTAAATGAATTCAAAGATAAAACAATAGGTTTTGGCTTGATAGTAGATGAATGTAATGTTAAAGCAATTAGTTTATATCAAAAATTAGGTTTTAAATTTGAATCGTATGCAAAAGAAAATTACGGTGATTTTTTAACTTATACATATTATTACAAAGATTCCTATACTAATAATTTGAATTATGATTTAGCTAAATTAAGTGATTTTAAATACCAGCAGTTTGTAAAAAAATTGTACAAAACTAATTATAAAATTTTAGGTGTTAGAATGCCTGAATTGCGAAAATATAGTAAAAATCTTGATTTAAACTTTTTTTCTAATATTGAATTTAATAGTATGGAAACTTTGTTGTTGGCCTCTATGTTACTTAAAAAAGTTAAGGATAAAAACTCAATTATAAATTATTTAAATTTTATTTTACCACATATTGATTCATGGGGTATTACTGATAGTCTAGCTAGTAATCTAATAGCTATAGGTAAGGAACCGCAAGAATATTTTACGTATTTAGAAGAACTAATTAATTCTAATAAAGAGTATTATGTAAGACTTGCTGTAAGTATTTTAATATTTCAATGTAAAAAGCCTGATTTATATGATAGAATATATAAGTTAATAGATATGGTAAAAATAGATACGTATTATGTTAATATGGCTATAGCTTGGCTACTTAATAACATGGCCTTTAATGATAATTATGTTTTTACTTATATTAAAAAATTAAACAAAGATATTAATAAAATGTTCTTAACTAAAAGAAACGATAGTTTAAGAGAAAGGAAAAAGAAATGAAACAATATTTGGATTTAGTTAAATATATCTTAGAAAATGGTGAGAAAAAAGATGATAGGACTGGTACAGGAACAATCTCTATTTTTGGCTATCAAATGAAATTTAATTTGGAAGATGGATTCCCGTTACTTACTACTAAAAAAGTTCATTTAAAAAGTATAATTCATGAATTATTATGGTTCATATCTGGTTCAACTAATATTAGACCTTTAGTTTTAAATGATGTAAGAATTTGGAATGATTGGCCATTTGCTAAATATCAAAAGAGCAATGCTTATCAAGGGGAAACAATAGAAGAATTTGCTGAAAAAATTAAAAATGATGAGGCATTTGCTGAAGCTTGGGGAGATTTGGGTCCTGTTTATGGTAAACAATGGCGTAACTTTGATGGGGTTGATCAATTAAGTAATTTAATACATGATATTAAAACTAATCCTAATTCAAGAAGATTAATTATTTCAGCTTGGAATCCAAAGGAAGTAGGGAATATGGCTTTACCTCCATGTCATACTTTGATGCAATTTTATGTCAATGATGGTAAGTTATCTTGTCAATTATATCAAAGATCTGGGGATGTATTTTTAGGTATTCCTTTTAATATTGCTTCCTATAGTTTATTTACAATGATGATTGCCCAAGTATGTGGATTAAAACCAGGAACGTTTGTTCATACAATTGGTGATGCTCATATTTATTTGAATCATTTAGAACAAGTAAATAGACAATTAAAGAGAACTCCAAGAGAATTACCTAAAATGTTAATTAATCCAAATGTTAATTCTATTTTTGATTTTAAATACGAAGATTTTGAATTAGTTAATTATAATCCTTATAAAGGTATAAAGGGGAAGGTAGCAGTATGATAAATTTAATTTGGGCAATGAGTGAAACTTGGTTAATTGGTAAAGATAATAAAATTCCTTGGCATGTTAAAGAGGATTTATTATATTATAAAGAAAAAACTAAGGGTCAAACTGTATTGATGGGGGAAAATACATATTATTCTTTAAAAGGATATTATAAAGATAGACCATTACCATATGGTAAAATTTATGTTGCTACTTTAAATGATATAGATTTTTTAGATGCTATAAGAGTTAATGATGTAGTTACTTTTTTAAAAGATAATAAGGAAGATTTATTTGTTGTTGGTGGGGCTACAATTTATAAATTAGCTTTACCTTATGCAGATAAATTATATATATCTTTAATAAAAGGAAATTATGAGGGTGATACATATTTTCCTAAATTTGATTTAAATAGTTTTAAATTAATAAATAAAAATGAAACTGCTAAAGTTACTTATTTAATTTATGAAAGAGGTAATAAATAATGTCTGTCATTATATTTATTTTAGCTTTTACTGCCTTATTTAGTTATCTGTGGTCATTATTGGCTTTAGGCAGTTTATGGTATATTATTCTATATGTTTTCTTAGGGTTTATATCAAGTTTAATATTTGTTATTTTACTAGTATTTTTATTTATATTTATTGTTGGAAAAACGCGATATGACAACAAAATCTCACATCGCATATTATATCAATTACTTAATTTTGTAAGAATAATTTTAAGAATTAAACTAGAGGTTGTAGGGAAAGAAAACATACCTAATGAAACATTTGTGGTTTATGGGAATCATAAATCTAATTGTGATGTCATTTTAGTATATTTAGCCTATAAAAAAGTAATGTCAGCAGTAGCAAAAAAAGAATTAGCAAGCATACCTATTTTAAAAAATATTATGAAAAACTTTGAAGTCGTTCCTTTAGATAGAGAAAATGAAAGAGAAGGGGTTAAAGCTATCTTAAGGGCTATCAAATTAGTTAAGGGTGGTTACAATATGATAATATTCCCAGAAGGTGGAGTTAAGACTAGGGAATATGAAACTATGGTAGGTTTTAAGGCTGGATCTTTTAAATTAGCTACAAAGGCTCAAGCAGTAGTTAGCCCTATTAGTATTATAGGTAGCAGTAAAATTAGTAAGAATTATCCATGGCATAAAACAAAAGTTAAAATAATTATTCATAAGCCGATTCCTAAAGAAGTGTATGAAAAGGAAAATACATTTAATTTAGGTGAAGAAGTACAAGAAATAATTGATAATGGGGTTAGAACTGGTCAAATTGGGGAGGTTAAGTCTTGCGAATAGTTTATTTTATAATTGTTTTGATTGGTTTAATTTTATTGTTTTTGATTATCTATGCTGTAATGAGATTTTTACGTTATTATGGTAGTAAAAAGAAAGTTGAAACATTATTCAAAAATATTTTAGAAGAACATAAGACAACTAACAATATTTTTGAAAAAGCTAAGAATAAACCATATGATTATTATATTGAAACACTGACATCTATTTATTATGTTAAAGTTATTTATAACTATAATTGTTATGAAACATCAATAAATAGTGCATATTTATGGCAATATAAAGTCGATATTAATGATGATAAGATTAGATTTTGGCCTAATGTGGTTGATTTTGTTAATTTAAATTGTCATAATGATAAAAAACAAGTTTATAAATTATGTTTAATTTATCCAAATACAAGAAGCTTATTGTATTATTTAAATGAATCTGAGTTAGCTTTTGTTCAAGCTGAAGATGCTATTTATGGTATTCATTTTATAACATATGAAGGACTTGTTATTAATCATAATTTTATAGAAGGTAGATAAAATGTTTGATACTAAAACTTTAGAATTTGATAAAGTTTTAAATATGATTAAAGATTATTGTTTTTTAAAGGCTACTAAGGAAAATTTAAATAATTTAGATATTGCCTCAACTAAAGAGGATGTTTTAGAGTTATTAGATGAAACAGATGAGGCGATTAAAATTATAGTTAAATATGGTCCGTTACCAATTAGTAATTTTAATCAAGTCAACGAAGCTATTTTAAGAACCTCTAAAGGTGGGGTTTTAGAAGTCGAGGAAATACTTGATGTCTTAGCTTTAATCAATAGTAGTCTTGAAATAAATAAATATTTAAATAATATTTTTAATGAGAGTAAAGAAGATTATAGTTCTTTAAATAAATACAATTTAAAATTTATTAATTTGAGTAAATTAAAAAATTTATTAAGTTTTGCTGTTTCTCCAGAAGGTAAAATTTTTGATCAAGCTTCAAAAAACTTAATGCAAATTAGGCGTAAGATTAATTTAGCTGAAAATAGATTAAGACAAACTTTAAATCTCTTAATGCAAGAAAATGTTAATAAATTAAATGAACTACTAATTGTTATTAGAGATAATAGAATGTGTTTGCCAGTTAAAATAGAATATAAAAATTCTTTTAAAGGTATAGTTCATGATGTATCAAGTTCTAATACTACTTGTTACATTGAACCAGCTGATACATTCGTAATTGGTAATGAACTTGATAATTTAAGAGAAGAAGAATTTAAAGAGATAAAAAAGATTTTAGAAGAATTGAGTTTATTAATATCAGCAAATAGTGAACAATTATTAAATAACTATAATTTAATAATAAAGTTAGATTTGATATTTGCTAAAGCTGTTTTTTCTAAAGAAAATCCTAAACCTAAAATTAGTAATGATTATAGTTTTAATTTACAAAATGTTTGTCATCCTCTAATTAATAAAGACAAAGTAGTCCCTATTAGCATAAGAATGCAAAATAAAGATAATGTAATTATTATCACTGGCCCTAATACAGGTGGTAAAACTGTTACATTAAAGACGGTAGGTTTATTAAGTTTAATGGTTCAAGCTGGTATTTTTCCTAATAGTAAAAAAGATAGTACATATTTTGTTTTTAAAAATATTTTGGCTGACATTGGAGATGAACAAAGTATTGAAGAAAGCCTGTCTACTTTTAGTAGCCATATTACTAAAGTTATTAAAATTTTAGCCAATGATTTAAATTCTAGTTTGATTTTATTAGATGAATTAGGTTCTGGTACGGATCCTAAAGAAGGTAGTGCTTTAGCTATAGCTTTAATCAAGCATTTAAAAAATAATAATGCTAAAGCTATCATTACTACTCATTATACGGATCTTAAAAATTTTGCTTACCAAAATGAAGGAATTGTTAATGCAAGTGTTGAATTTAATACAATCACTTTAAAACCAACATATAAGATTTTACTAGGTATTCCTGGTTCATCAAATGCTTTAGACATAGCTTCTAATTTAGGATTAAATCAGGATATTATTGTAGATGCTAAAAATATTATTGATGCTGGACCAATTAATCAGGGTGTTTTAAACTATGAAAGCAAAATGCAAGGCTTACAAGAAAAATTGGATGAATATGAGCAAAATAATTTAAAATTAGAAGAAGCTTTAAAAGAAGTTAATAAAGAAAAACTATATTTAGAAAAAGAAAGAAATAATTTATTACAAAAAGCAAAAAAAGAAGCCGATAATATAATCAGTAAAGCTAAAGAAGAAGCTTTCAATATATTGAATGAATTAAAAGAAATGAAAAAAGAAGCTGAAATTAAAGAACATATTTTAGCTAATTTAAAAAATAAAGTTAATAATCTAGAAACTGAAGATATTAATAGTACTTTATTTAATGAGGATTTTAAAGTTGGGGATTTTGTTAAGATTATTCCTTATGATAAAGTTGGAAAAATATTAGCAATTAATAAAGACCGTTATAAAGTTAACTTTGGTCAATTTACTATGGATTTTAAGAAAAAAGATTTATTAAAAACAGAGGTTAAAGAAACTAAAGTTGTTAAAAAACCAAAATTAACGGGATACAACAGTATTTCAGGAGCTAGCATTAAACTCGATTTACGCGGTAAAAGATACGAAGAAGTTAAAAATTTAGTTGAAGACTTCATAGATAAAGCTACCTTAGCAAATTATGAATGTGTAAATATTATTCATGGCTTTGGAACTGGGGTAGTTAGACAAAGAGTTTGGGAGGTTCTTAAACAAAACCCAAATGTTAAAAGCTATCGCTATGGTGGCGAGGGAGAGGGCCTTAATGGGGCTACTGTGGTATATTTAAAATGATATATGAATTTATTTTGCCATTTTGTGAAACTAATCTAAAATTATTACCTAATAGTATTAAGGTTGGGATTGATAAAGGAACTATAATAGCTCTTAACAATGCGATAAAATTAGATTATGCTTTAGGTGATTTTGATTCTATTAGTGATTTAGAATATTTAAAGGTTAAAAAAGAAATTAAAAATGTTATAAAATTAAATCCAATAAAGGATGAAACAGATACTGAGTATGCTATTAAAATGTTTAATACTGCAAGCAAAATTATTATTCATGGTGGTATTAAAGGTAAGAGAATTGAACATTTATTAGCTAATTTAAATATAGTCTTAAAATATGATAATATTCTATTTCAAGATGATGAATCCTTAGTTTTTAAATTACCAAATTATTTAGAGATTGATAAATTAACTTATTTAGATTATAAATATATTTCTTTTTTTGCTGCTGAAAATAGTATAATTGATTTAAAAGGGTTTAAGTATAATTTAAACTATTATCATTTTAATAAATTTGATAATCTATGCATTTCAAATGAAATAGAAGCAAAAAAGGCTACTATAAAGTTTAATGGTACAGGTTTAATTATATTTTCAAAAAATGATTATAATTTACAATTTTAATATTATATATGTATTAAAGTCTTCAAATTTATGAAGGCTTTTTTACTATTTAAAGCAAAAAAACACAATTCCATAAAATTAGACATTGTGTTCATATATTTATAATTATGAAGAAGCACATAATGATGGTTATTATTGGGTAGATAATTATGATAATGATTTAATTGAATATATACCACCAAAACCAACTAGAGAGGTTATACATTTGCCGGATGGTATAAAGAAGCTGAATGTATAAATGAGTGGGATTTTAATAGTGATAATACAAGTGGTAGTTATATATATTATGAGGAACCTGATGAGGGTTAAACAGAAGAATATAAGTAGTTTTATAATGAATAAATAAGTACTCATACTTATGTAGAAACAAAACTATATGCTAAGTGGATTAAAAATTAAGTTATGGTGGCAAAATGAAATTATGGAGAAAGAACATAAAAAGGTTTAAATGTCTTTTTTTTTATAATTGATTATGATATAATACAACACGTCTTGGGGAGCCTAAAAGCTGAGAGGACTAATGTCGACCCATTGACCTGATCTAGGTAATGCTAGCGAAGGGAAGATTTTTTATCATATCCTTTTTAGCATTGTCCTAAACGGACATTTTTTATTTTAAAAGAGGAGAAAAAAATGAATAAAAATGATGAATTAGTGCGTACTGTCGCCGAAGCGGCTATTATGGCTGCACTTGCCTTTGTATTAGATTTATTACAAGGTGTTATTTTTGATGCTATCCCATTCTTTGCTAATGGCGGTAGTGTTGGTATTGCAATGTTACCGATTATTATCCTAGCTGTAAGAAGAGGACCTGTTGTTGGTTTTTTAGCTGGGCTTGTAACTGGTATTCTACAAATGTTAGGTGGAGTTTATGCTATTAGTAGTGATTGGTATAAAGTTATGTTCCAAATTCTATTAGATTATACTTTAGCTTATGCAATTTGTGGCTTATTTGCAGGCTTTTTCAAATATTTATTAAAGAGTGAAACTAGATATAACTTAATAATATTAAGCCTTGCTTGCGTGGCTGGAGGACTTGGTAAATATCTATGTCATGTTTTAGCAGGATATTTTTTCTGGCCTCAAGAAATCTGGGGCGGACCTTTAGCATACTCAATTTTGTATAATGGTGTTTATATGCTTCCATCTACTATATTATGTTTAGCTTGTGTTATTGTAATATATGTAAGAAGAAGTGATTTCTTCTTTGCAAATAAGAAAGTTCAAAATAGTGAGGTAAAGGCCTAATGAAAAAAGCTGTTTTAGTTATTATTTTAGGTGTTATAAATGCAATTTATGCTTTTGCATCTTTACTTGATATGTGGATAAGTCAATTAGTTGATCCAAGCCAAGTTTTTGATGACTATGGTTATGATTTTAATGGTAGTGATACATTTACCATTTGGTTAATTTCCGGAATTATAGTACTATTTATTGGCATATTTATGTTTCAAGACTATAAGAAAAAGAGTATTAATAATTAAGAACGTAACTAAGATTAATTTCTTAGTTTTTTCTTTTAATATTGCTAAATTATGGTATAATTAAATGATAGAAGGGCTAGGTGAACTTTAAATGTTAGATGTATTGCATGTTAATAAATATTTAAATGGGCGTCTAGTTATTGATGATTGCAGTTTTACAGTTAAATCTAATTCAGTTTTTGGTATTGTCGGAGTTAATGGTGTAGGTAAAACGACTCTTTTAAGACTATGTAGCGGAATATTAAAACCTGATTCTGGTACAATATTACTTGGAACTGAAACTATTTATGAAAATTATTTAGCCAAGAAAGATATTGTTTTTATATCTGACTATCCTTTTTTTGAGCCTAGTTCAACAGTTAAGCAAGTTTTAAATTTTTATTATTCATTTTATAAAATAGATTATAATTATTTTATGCATCTATTAGATTTATTTTCATTAAAAATAAATGACCCTTTAATGTATTTATCAAAAGGTAAATTAAAAAGAGTTTTCTTGGCAATTGCTTTAGCTATCGGGCCTAAATTGCTTTTACTTGATGAAACATTTGATGGGCTTGATCCAATATGTAAAAGAATTTTTAAATCTGAATTGAAAAAATTGGTAACTAGGAAAAATGTTAATGTTGTTCTAACAAGTCATAGTTTAAGAGAATTATCTAATATTTGTGATGCTATTGGTTACTTAGAAGATGGTAAGTTAATTACTTTGAATAATAAAACAGTTAAAAAGGATCCGATTTATCGCGTCTATGTAATAAAAAAACCTAATGTTAATTATAAGTTAGATAGTTTATATATTCTAAAAAAAGAGGAAACTAGTGATTTTATTAATTTAGATATTTATTCATCAATTGACGATATTAAATATATTTTTAGGGAAAATTTGTTTTTAGAAATTAATACTATTTCATTTGAAGATTGGGTTGTATATCAGATGGAGGTATTAAGATGAATCTAAATTATTTAAAATATATTTTTAATAGGTATAAGTTTTTTTATGTTATATTGATGATATTATTTATTGCGGTCTCACCAATGTTAAATTTATTTATTAGTAAAACTAAAGTTACAATGTTGTTAGAAATTATATATATTCCAACGATAATTTATTTTATTATTGCATATATACTTCCTATTTGGGATTTTAAACAATATTATTTTCAAAATATTGCTAATATTTATTTTTCACTGCCGGATTCAAGAGGAAATATATATCGGACATCCACTTATTTTCATATTATAAGTAACTTAATTGTTTATACTTTAGCTATATCAATAGGAATTTTAGTTTTATATGTTAAAAATATTCCTCTTTATTACCCTAGTTTATTTATTTATTTAGGCTTATCAAACGTATTATTTATAGCAGTCTATTTGTTCCAAAGTTTTATTGCTTCAAGGGTCTATCGCATAATAGATGCCATAGTTTTATCAGTTGCGTACTTAGCTTTACCAGCTGTAGTTATGTTTGTTATTTATTTTGGCCTACGTCAATATGAAACTTTTTTGAGTTGGTCGAAAATTAGTTTTATTGGATCAATTAATCATATGACTAAATATTTTACTCAGTTTGCTATATCTCAATTTGGTCAAGGGTTTGATAATTATTTTAATATTTTTATTATTTTAGGGGTAGCTATTTTTTTACATTTCCTAACAATTTATAGAGTTAATAGATTAAAGCCGGAATTGATAGGTAGTAAAACAGATAGTATTTTTGCTTATAAAATTTTATGTCCAATTTATTTGTTTTTAGTTTTATTGTTAGCTAATTATGAAATTGGTTATTTTGCTTTAGCAATTAATTTAGTTTTGATTTTAAGTTATTGCATATTTGTGTATTTCAAAAAACATAAATTAGTTTTAAATTATAAATATATTATTATGTATATTTTATTCCTAGGAATTACTAATTTGATTGCTTTTCTTGTTCAATGAGGTTTTATGGAAGCTGTAATTTTAATACATGGTTTTTTAACTAATATTGATGATTTTAAAAATTTAGTTCCTTATTTAGAAAGTAAATATGATAAGGTTTGTTTATGTACTATTCCCGGTCACACTATACCGCCAAAATATAAATTATTTAATGTCAATGATACATTTAAAACAATACTTGAAACTTATGATAATTTAACTTTAGAATATGATGAAATTGATTGTATTGGCTTTTCTATGGGTGGTGCTTTGGCCACTTATTTACAAAGTGTAAGAAATATTAGAAAGTTAGTTTTATTAGCTCCAGCTAATAAATATTTAAATTTTTCTTTACTACATAATCGCCTACAATTTATTAAAAAGGTAAAAAAAGAAAGTAAAATAAGAGAAGATTTAGATTATAAAAAAGAAGAATTAAATATTTTAACTTATAATGATAAAGAGTCACTTAAGATTATGTTTAAAGAGTTATTACCTAACTATACTCCTCATAATTTACAAACATTTATTAAAATTGTTAAAAAATGTAATAAGGAATTAATAACAATAAGTGTGCCAGTTTTAATTATATGGGGTAAATTAGATCAATTAGTTCCATATGGCTCAGTTAAATATTTGTATGATATTGCAATTAGCAAAAAAGAATTAATTATTTATGATGATATATCACATTTAATGTTAAATAGTGAAAACTATCAAAAGATTGTTGATGATATAATGAAGTTTTTAAAGGAATGAGATTATGGATAGAAGAAATTTGAGAGTTGAAGCAATAAAAATTATTTATGAAGTATTATTAAGAGAAGATGATTTACTAACAATATTAAGAGAAAAAGAAATAACAGATGAAGAATTAAGTGTTTTAGTAACAAATGTGTTAGAAAAGAAAGATGAATTAGAGGAAATTATTAAAATTAATTTAAAAAAATATACGATAAATCGTTTAAACCTAGTTGATTTAGCTATTTTATTATTTGCTACATATGAGTTAAAGTATTCTAAAACACCTAAAGCTATAATTATTAATGAAGCTTTAGATATTACTAAAATATATACTCAAACTGATACTGAAAATACAGTAAGTTTTAATAATAAATTATTAGATAATATCGCAAAATACTTAGAGGTATAACATGGAACAGTCAAAATATTTGACAGTAACTGCCCTTAACAATTATTTAAAATATCGTTTTGATAATGATGAATTTTTGCAAAATATTTTATTAGAAGGTCAAATTACAAGCTTTAAAGCTCACTCTTCAGGACATTTATATTTTGCATTAAAAGATGATTATACTCAAATTAATTGTATTATGTTTCAAAGAGATGCTAGCACTTTAAACTTTGTACCTAAAAATGGGGTTAAGGTTTATTTAAGAGGTAGAGTTTCAACGTATCCTGTTAGTGGTACATATCAAATATATGTGTCACGCATGAAGGATGCTGGTCTTGGTGAATTATTTTTACAATTTGAAAAATTAAAAAAAGAATTGAATCAAAAAGGGTATTTTAGTATAGAACATAAAAAACCAATTCCTCGTTTTTGTCAGACAATTGCTGTAATAACTTCACCAACTGGAGCAGTTATTAGAGATATTATTAAAACAATAAATCATAGATATAATAATCTACAAATTATTGTTTATCCTACTAAAGTTCAAGGTGAGGGCGCAGCTAATCTTATTGCTAGACAAATTAATAGAGTCAATCAAGATGCCCTAGCTGATGTTATAATATTAGCTAGAGGTGGTGGTTCAATGGAGGATTTATGGCCTTTTAATGAAGAGGTAGTCGCAAATGCTATTTATCAAAGCAAGATACCCCTAATATCAGCAGTAGGACATGAAACTGATTTTACAATTAGTGATTATGTTTCAGATATGCGTTCTCCAACTCCAACTGCAGCAGGTACTTTTGTTACCCCAGAACGTGAAAGTTTATATAGGGAAGTTAGTAGTTTAAAACAAATTCTTACTAAATCATATAAGCAAAAGTTAGATGATTTAACTTTGAGAATAATGCATTTAGAGACAAGAGTTAAGAATGCTTTGCCAACAAATAAAATTATTAAACAAAAAGCTAATTTATTTAATTTAAATAAACAATTAAAACTTTTGTTTAGTAAGAGACTAGAAGAATGTAAAAATAAATTAGCTTTATTAGATTTAAAATTACATAAAGTTAATGTTAATAAGGAAATAACTAATAGATTTGAATATGTAAAAAAATTGAATAATGACCTAATTTTAAAATATAATAGTTTATATAATTTAAAAAGGCAAAAATATTTACTTTTAAGTTCTAAACTAGATAGTTTAAATCCTTTAAATATTATGTCTAAAGGTTTTAGTATAGCTAGTATAAACGATAAATATATTAAAACTATTAAGGATGTAAAAATTAATGATATTATAGAGACAAATGTTAAAGATGGTAAAATAATTAGTAAAGTAGTGGAGGTAAAAAATGCCTAGTTTTGAAGAAAATTTAAAATCTTTAGAAGATATAGTTAATAAATTAGAAGATCAAAATATTTCTTTAGAAGATTTAGTAAAGTATTACACTTTAGGTTTAGAACTAACTAAAGCTTGTTATGATGATTTAAATAATCAAAACAATTTAGTAGTTAAAAAAATGACTGAACTTGGTTTAGAAGATTTTAAAGAGGATAACAATCAACAAGAATTTGAAGAAAATCTATAAGGAGGTACTTATATGTTTGATATTACTAATATTACAGATCCTAGTTTTTTAGCTAATTTAAAGTATAAAGAAAAAGAACAATTAGCTACCGATATTAGAACATTTTTAATAAATAATATTGCAAAAACTGGTGGTCATTTAGCTAGTAATTTAGGTATTGTTGAACTGGTTATTGCCTTATATAGTGTTTTTGATTATCAAAATGATAAGTTTATTTATGATGTAGGACACCAATGTTATGTTCATAAGATATTGACTGGTAGAGCTAAGGATTTTTCTACTTTAAGACAAAAAGATGGTTTAAGTGGTTATATTTCTTATAAAGAATCTCCTTATGACGTTTGGGAAAGTGGACATTCTTCAACATCAATATCAGCTTTAGCTGGTTATTTGATTGCTGGAGGAAAAAGCAATAAACATAAATTAATTGCAGTTATTGGAGATTCTTCAATTGTTAATGGAATTAGTTTTGAAGCATTAAACTATTTAGGTACTTTAAAAGAATATCATCCCATTATTATTTTGAATGATAATAAAATGGGGATTTCTAAAAGTGTTGGTTCATTAAATAAGGTGTTTGATAAGTTAAGAAGTAAAAAGGTGCTTATTAAATCAAAAAAAGTTTTAAATAATAGTTTACCTAAATTTATAACTAATAGTTTTCATCATTTAAAAAGAGCCATTAAAGGTTATATACAACATGATAATATTTTTGAAGATCTTGGATTTGATTATTATGGACCGGTTGATGGAAATAATATTAAGAGTATAACTAAGGCCTTAGAAAGAATTAAGGACTTAGAAGGTCCTGTAATTTTACATGTAATAACTGAAAAAGGTAAAGGATATAAATTGGCTGAAGATGATGATATTGGAATTTATCATGGGGTTGAACCATTTAATCCTAAAACCGGCAAACCACTTAAAATAAAACGACCTAATATTCATTCCTATTCTGAAATTGTTTGTGAAGCTTTATGTCGTTTAAGAGAAAAAGAAGAATTTTATGTGATAACTCCGGCTACTAAAGTAGGAGCACAATTAGAAAAGTTTTCTAAACTATATCCTGAGCATTTAATAGATGTTGGTATAGCTGAAGAACATGCAGCTGTAATGGCTTCTGGCTTAGTTTTAGGTGGTAAAAGGAGTATTGTTTTGATGTATTCTACATTTTCCCAACGCGCTTATGATTACTTTTTAAATGATATTGCTAGACCAAATATTCCGGTAATTATAGGTTTAGATAGAGCTGGGATTGTCGGTCATGATGGCTCAACGCATCAAGGTATTTATGATATTGCTATGTTTAGTTCAATGCCTAATATAATGATTTGTGAACCTGCAAGTGCAAATGAAGTTGTTGGTTTATTCAAAACAGCTTTAAATATTAATAAGCCTATTGTTATTAGATATCCAAGACGAAATACTATTTGTGATTTTAATACATTAGAAGTTAAGGAAACACCTTTAAAGTGGGATATAATGCATGAAGGTAAAAAAGGAATAGTAATAGCCCATGGGCCGATTTTAAATAGATTGTTAAAATTAATTATCAGCAATGATTTAGATTTAATGTTAGTTAATGCAAGACTTATAAAACCTATTGATTATACAATGTTTGATTATTTAAAGAATTTAAATTTAAAAACTTTAATTATTGAGGAAGTTATTTGTTCAGGCTCTTTATATGATAAATTTTTAGAATTAAATTATCCTAATTTAAGTAAAATTAATTTTGATGTTGACGATGTAATACCTCATGGTTCTATTGAAGAAATGTTAGACTTATATGGATTTTCTGATCAAAACATTTTAAAGGAAATGAAAAGATTATATGAGATTAGATAAATATTTAGTAGAAAATAAATATTTTGATACTAGAAATAAAGCCTTAAATGCTATTAAAAATGGAGCAATTAAAGTAGCTGGTAAAATAATTTATAAACCAGCTTTAGAAATAGAAGATCAAACAATCGAAATCATTGATGAGTTAGTTTTAAAATATGTTTCTCGAGGAGGACTTAAATTAGAAGCAGCTATAACTGAATTTGAATTAGACTTTAAAGATAAAGTTGTTTTAGATATAGGATCTTCAACGGGAGGATTTACTGATTGTGCGTTGCAATATGGTGCTAAACTAGTTTATGCTGTTGATGTTGGGACTAATCAACTAGATTTAACTTTAAGAAATAATAGTAAAGTGAAAGTTTATGAAAACACTAATATATTATCACTAATAAAATTTAAAGAACCTATTGATATAGTACTAATGGACTGCTCTTTTATAAGTGTTAATAATATTTTGCCAGCATTGGATTATTATTTAAATGAAAATAATTATTTAATATTATTAATTAAACCTCAATTTGAAGTTGGTAAAATTAAATTAAAAAATGGAATTTTAAAAGATAGTAAGAAACACTTAGAAGTATTAGAAAATGTGGAAAAATATTTAAATAGTAAAGGGATGAATATCATTTCTATAATTAAATCGCCTATTAAAGGTGGGGATGGGAATCAAGAATATTTAGCTAAAGTAAAGAAAATGGAAATAAAAAAATATAATTTTTTGTCTATTATTAAATGAGGCTGGTGAGAATATGCTTAAGGAATTGATTATTAATAATATTGCTATTATAAAGGATATAGACGTAACTTTTAAAGAAGGCTTAAATATAATATCTGGTGACACTGGTGCAGGTAAAAGTCTAATGATTGATAGTTTGTTACTATTGAATGGAGCTAGGGCTGATTCAAGTTTAATTAGACATAATGAGAAAAAAGCCTTTATTAAGGCCATTTTTACTAATAACAATCCAAAATTAACTGCATATTTAAGCACTTTAGATATTAAAGGAACTAATACTTTAACTTTAGTTAGAGAACTAAGTTTAAATAAAAATATTATTAAATTAAACGATAGAAATTTATCACTTGCTGAATTAAAAGATATTGCTAGTTTATTATTTAATATTCATGAACAACAGGATACCTTTAAATTATATAATGAAGAAAATTATTTAAAATTAATTGATAATGATAATAATATTATCAATGCTAAGAATGATTATTTATTTGCTTACAATGATTATAAAGAAATATTAGCAAAATATAATGATTTGATGAATAGTCAAAGAAATAGTTTAGATAAATTAGATTTCTTAAAATATGAACAAAAAGAATTAAGTGAATTAAATTTAATTAAAGATGAAGATATGATTATTAATAAAGAAATAGCTATCTTAAGAAACTTTGACAATTTATTTAACTCTTTAAAAAACAGTTATGAAAGTTTAGAAAATAATAATGTTTTAGATAACTTGTATGAAGCTAGTAAAAATCTAGATAATATTAGTTATTTAGATCAAAAATATGAAAACATGGCTAGTTCTTTGAATGATTTATATTATCAAATAGAGGAAATAAAAAGTAATATTTATAAAGAAATTAGTAGTTTAGATTATGACAAAGATAGATTAGATGACTTACAAAGTAGAAGTTATGAGATAGAAAAAATTAAAGAAAAATATAATAAGTCTGTTAATGAATTAATTGAATATTATGAAAATATTAGTTATGAAATAGAAAAAATAACTAATTATGATAGTTTAGTAGAAAGTGTTAAAAAAGAATTAGATAATAAAAAAGATATTTGCTTTAAGTATGGTAAGATATTACATGATTTAAGATATAAAAAAGCTTTAGAGTTGGAAAAAGAAATTAAACAACACACGTATGATTTAGAATTAACTAAATTAGAATTTAAAATTGAATTTGCTAAAATAACTGAACTATATGAAGATGGATTAGACAGAATAAAGTTCTTAGTAAGCTTTAATGTGGGGGAACCATTAAAGGAATTAAATAAAGTAGCTAGTGGTGGGGAATTAAGTAGATTAATGCTAGCATTTAAAGCTATTGAAGCTAAGCACAATAATTATTCATTGATGGTATTTGATGAAATAGATACTGGTGTTTCTGGTGAGGCTGCCTTAAAAATAGGTAATAAAATAAAAGAAATAGCAAAGTTAAATCAAGTGATTTGTATTACGCATATAGCTAGTGTAGCAGCATGTGGTAATAGTGAATATTTAATCTATAAAGAAGAAAAAGAAGGCCAAACTTATGCCTTCATTAAAGAATTAGATTTAAATGAACGAATTAAGGTGATTGCAAGAATGATTTCTGGCAATAATATAACAAATGGCGCCATCTTAAATGCTAAAGAATTATTAAAATTAACTTAATATAAATTTATTAATTGCGTAAGCTACGCCACTATTTTCATTATCTAAAGTAATGAATTTAGCGGCTTTTTTAACATAAGGAAAAGCATTAGCCATTGCGACACCAACCCCAGCTTTTAGAATCATATTAAAATCATTACCAGCATCACCAATGGCCATAGTTTCCGTAAGAGATATATTTAGATATGCACTTAAACGTTCTAAAGCTTGACCCTTATCAGTGCTTTTATTTAAAAATTCTAAAAAAATATTTGAACTTCTAACCATTGAATAGTCATTAAAACAATTAGGATTTATATTACTTTCAATATAATCAAGTTTTTTGGGATCATCAATAATCATAACTTTTAAATATTCATTATTTAAAGTTTTAAAATCAGGATAATGAGGTTTTAGACCATTAATTCTAATTTCAACATCAGAATAAGGATTAGGTTTAGAAATAACTAGTTCTTCTTTAGTAGTAAAAGCGTGACAGTTTGAATTAAATAATAAACTTTGTTCATATATCTTATTAAAATCATTTTGATTTAATGTGCACATATATATTTCTTTATTTAAACCAACATTTAATATTTTAGCTCCATTATAACAAATGACATAATCATCATTTGTAGTTAATCCTAATTTCAATAAAACAGGTAAGACACCACAAAATGGTCTACCAGAAGCTATTACTATTTTGCACCCTAGTTCTCTAGCTTCTTTAATAGCTTTAATATTCTCTTCAGATATATTTTTATCTTTATCAAATAAAGTTCCATCTAAGTCTATTGTACATAATTTAATCATAATATCTCCTAATAATAAAAATATTCGCTTTTGCGAATATTAAACAGTTCTAGCAGTACTAATGATAAAAAATATAACTAAAGCTAAAGTAGCAACAATAAAAGAAACAGCTAAAATAGCAATTAAAACTTTACCCCAAGGTTTTTGAGCAGGATTAACAAAATTTTTTTGTTTTTTGTCTTTATTTTGATTTTTAGTCATAACTTCACCTCATTTAAAAAATATGCTATAATGTTAACAAATTAATTATACATTAAATTTAGTAAAAAAGGAAGGGTTAAATATGAAAAACGGTGTACATATTATTTTTCATATTGATTTTAATGCTTTTTTTTGTGCAGTTGCTGAAATTTATAATCCTGCCCTAAGAAACACAGCCTTCGCAATTGGTCGGGAAAACTCAAACTATGGTGTTATTTCAACTTGTTCTTATGAAGCACGCAAATACGGAATACATAGTGGTATGCCACTAGCAATAGCTTTTAAAAAATTAAAAACTTTAAATGTTATAAGTTTACCATATGATTATTATTTAAAGTATCACTATAAATTTATTGAATTATTAAAAGAATATAGTAACTTAATAGAAATAGGTTCAATTGATGAGGCATATATTGATGTAACAGAATTAGCTAAAACACGACATCCTTTAGTAATAGCTAAAGAAATTCAAACTCGACTTTTAACAAATTATCATTTACCTTGTTCAATCGGAATAGCTACAACTCTATTTTTAGCTAAAATGGCCTCAGATTTACAAAAACCATTAGGTTTAACTGTTTTAAGAAATAAAGATGTAAAAAAAATGTTATATCCTAAATCGGTAAAAGATATATTTGGAATTGGAAAAAAAACATACCCTAAATTAGAAGAAATAGGTATTTTAACAATAGGAGATTTTTTAAATCCTGATAATAAAAATAAAGTATTAGAAATACTTAGTATAGAACGCTATAATGAAGTAGTAGATAAATTTAACGCTCATTCAAGAAATACTATCTTACCTTTACATAAAGAAGATAATTTATCAATATCTACAATGTCTACCTATGATCGAAGAATAGTAGGAGAAGAAGAGGCTTTATATGAATTGAGTGTACTAACAAAAGATATTTATAAAAGATTGAAAAAGGAAAAGTATTTAACTAAAACAGTTACAATAACATTAAGAAATATAGATTTTAATACAATTACTAGATCTAAAACTTTAACTAATTATACTGATGATTATAATGAAATATTTAATGTAGTATCAGATTTATTAGAAGACAATTATCATAATGAAGCATTAAGACTTTTAGGAGTTGGCTTTAATAACTTAATTAATAAAAACTTAATCGTTGAAGAAGAATATAATTTATTTAATGCTTTAAACAAGAGTGAAAAAGAAGAAGTTATTAATGATATTATGGTTAATTTTAAAGAAAAGTATGGCAACAAAGCATTATATTATGCTAGAGAAAAAAAGACTTTATTTGATTAGATAATCATAAATTTCCTTTACTAATATGTGGGGAGTAGATGCTCCACTTGTAATACCAATATTGCTATATGTAGTTAAATTATACTTTTTTAAATCATTTAAAGAACTGACAAAAATAGCGTCAGTTTTTTCTTTAGCTAATTCATATAATCTTTTACTATTGCTTGACAAACTATCACCTACAACAATTATTAAATCATAATTTGAATTAATTATGGCTTCCTGTCTTTCAAGGGTAGCAAGGCAAATTTTATTGTCTATTGTAGCATTTATATATTTTTCTTTAATTAAATCTAATAAATCCTTTAAGTCAAGAGAAGATAATGTGGTTTGATTAGTTACGTAGATATTTTGATTAGTAATTTTTAATTCATTTAAATCATTGATATTAGTAACAAAATGAATTCTATCACTTAAACTTAATACAGCTTCACTTTCAGAATGCTTATTTTTACCAATATAGATAATATCATAATTCTTTTTAAGGTATTGAATTATATTATTATGAATCAATTTAACATAAGGACAAGTAGCATCAATAACATTTAAACCTTTTGCTTTAGCTTTTTCAATAATTTTTGGATTAGTTCCGTGAGCTTGAAATATTAATGTTCCTGTATTAATTTGATCTATTTCTTTTTCTTTATTATTTTCATCTAAGGTAATTAAACCTAATTTTTCATAATTTTTTATGACATAATCATTATGAATCAATTTGCCAACTAAATAAATTGGTTTACTGACGTCTTTTTTTAATGTTTCATCAACTATTTTAATGGCTCTTTTTACCCCCATACAATAACCTTGGGGATTAATTAAAGTAATCATTTGTTTCACCTCAAAAAAATTTTAACATAAGTTAAATAAGATGTCTAATTATATGTTAAGACTTGCAAAACAAAAGTAAATAAGCTAAAATTAGAAAGGTGTTTAAATTATGCAAAAATATTTACAAAAGAACTATTTAATTACTAATTTAAATAAAAATAATATTACTAGTTTGATGCCTATTCAAATTAAGGTATTAGAAGAATTTAATAAAAGTAAAAATATTATTTTAACTGCTAAAACTGGTTCTGGCAAAACATTGGCTTATTTATTACCAATACTAAATAATTTAGATGAAACTAAGAATAGTGGTTTGGATTTATTAATTATTTTACCGACTAATGAATTAGCTTATCAAACTTACTTAGTTATAAAACAATTAATCAAAAACACTAATATTGATTTAAGATTATATGATTCAAATTTAGCTAGTTTAGAAGAAGTTAAAAGATTAAGTAAAAAACAACCTAAGATTGTAGTAGGAACAATTGGAAAAATTTTTGATTTAGCTATTAAACAAAATGCATTAAAAATTCATAATACACCTTATGTTGTTATTGATGAGGCTGATATGGCTTTAGATAATGGATTTAAGGAAGAATTAGATGAATTATTATTAACGTTAGAAAAAGCTAAAAAAGTATTTGTATCAGCAACTATTAGGAAAGATTTAGAACAATTAATTAAAAAAGTAGCATCTTATGCAAATTATATTAATTTTAATGATTTATTAGAAACTAAGATTAGTCATATATGGATTCCAGTTAGGTATAAAGCTAGATTAGAAGTTTTGAATAATTTACTTAGGGTCATTAATCCGTATTTATGTTTAATTTTTATTAATAAAAAAGAAAATATTCCTTTAATTTATAATGATTTGGTAGGTAAAAACTATAATTGTTGTATGATTAGTTCAGATTTAAATATTAGAGAAAGAAAACGAATACTAAGAGAGATTAATGAGCTTAAATATCAATATATAATTACTAGTGATATTTTGGCTAGGGGAATCGATTTTAAAGGAGTTAGTCATGTTATATCTTATGACTTGCCTTATGATTTTGAATTCTATATTCATCGTTCAGGAAGAACGGCTAGAATGAATCAAGATGGTATTTGTTATGCCTTATATGATAAACTAGACGATAATTATTTAAATATGCTAGCTAAAAAGGGAATTAAACCTGCATATTATGATATAGTAGGTGATGAATTAGTTCCTTATCGAGGAAGAAACATTAGATCTAGTCGTAAAAAGACTATGACTGATTATCATGCAATAGCAAGTAAAATGATACCTAAGGCTAAAAAAGTTAAACCTGGTCATAATAAGAAACGAGCATTACAAATTGAAGCATTAGCTAAAACATTAAAAAATAAAGATAGTAAGAGAGGTAGAAGAAAATGAGAGATTATGTAATTATTACCGACTCAACTACAGATTTACCAGACTCATTTGTTAAAGAAAATCAAGTTGAAGTTATTCCTATGCAATTTAGTTTAGATGGTAAGGAATATCGTAATTATTTAGATGAAAGAGAACTTAAAAATAGTGAATTTTATCAAGCTGAAATAGATGGGAAAATTGCTAAGACAGCTCAACTTACAATGTATGATATTATTAATGTATATCGTCCATATTTAGAAAAAGGCTTAGATATTTTAGGGATTGGTTTTTCATCTGGCTTATCAGGAACATATAATTCAATGCGTTTAGCTTGTGAAGAATTACAAGAAGAATTTAAAGAACGTAAGATTGTAATTATAGATTCTTTATGCGCATCTTTAGGTGAAGGATTATTTGTATATTATGCAGTTGAAAATAAGAAAAAAGGTTTAGACATTGAAGAAAATTATAAAATGTTGCTGGAATTAAGACCACATTTATGTCATTGGTTTACGGTTAGAGATTTAGAGACTTTACGTCGTGGTGGTAGGGTTTCTAATGCAGCAGCTTTTGTTGCCGACACTTTAAATATTAAACCAGTCTTACATGTTGATGATGCCGGACATTTAGTTGCTATGAAAAAAGTATTTGGTCGTAAAAGAAGTTTATTAGCTTTAGTTGGTAAATTAGAAGAAACAATAAATAAAGATGAACCACAAATGATTATGATTGGTCATGGTGCTTGTCTTGAAGATGCTGAATTTGTGGCTCGTGAAGTTAAAAAAAGAGTAGAAGTAAAGGATATTTTAATTAATTGTATCGGTCCAGTTATTGGTGCACATTCAGGTCCTGGAACTTTGGCTTTATTCTTTGTAGGTAGTAAAAGATAGCTGTTATACAGCTATTTTTTTTAGGAAATAAAAACTGCAGGTTTTGCCTGCAGTAAAATTAATTTATTAAAAAATTATTCTAAAGATTCGCCACTATGTAAGTGTTGTGATTCAATAACTTTCTTAGTAGCAGAAGAAGGGATTCTTACATTTCTTTCAATAATTGTATTCTCTGGTAATACAATACGTTTACCAATAACGTTAATACCTGAACTTAATACCTTTGGTTTTGCTTTATTAGCTGTATAGTCATTACCTGTACCAATTACACAATTATCGCCAATTACAGCATCTTTATCAATGATGGCATTTTCAATATGAACGTTTTTACCAATGTGCACATCATTTAAAATTACTGAATTCTTAACTACTGAACCTTCCTCAATACGTACACCTGGAGATAGAACACTATGATCAACTTTACCATAAATTTGATCACCATGAGATACTAAAGAATCTTTAATACTTGCCTTATCTCCAACTTTTACTGGTGGTAAGTCTTCTGATTTAGTATAAATTTTCCATTTAGTATCGTATAAGTCTAATGAACAATCATCACTACATAACTCTAGGTTTGCTTCAAGATAAGAATCATAAGTTCCTACATCTTTCCAATAGTCATAATATTCATAGGCATATACCTTATTTTTATCAATCATATCTGGAATAATATGATTACCAAAGTCTAAATCGACAATGTCTGGGTGAGCTTCTAATTGTTTAATTAAAGCATCAGTGCTAAATACATAAATACCCATAGAAGCCTTATTAGATTTTGGTTGTTTTGGTTTTTCTTGGAATTTTGTTACTTGTAATTCATCATTTGTTTCTAAAATACCAAAACGGCTAGCTTCCTCTATTGGAACAATTTTAGCGGCAATTGTTACATCAGCTCCAGTCATTTTGTGTTGTTCAATCATTTTACGATAATCCATTTTATAGATATGATCGCCTGACAATATTAATACATATTTAGAAGCATAACGTTTAACGAACTCAATGTTTTTTCTAACAGCATCAGCTGTTCCCTCATACCATGAATTGTTTGGTTGCAATAAAGTGACAAAAGAGTCTCTTCTGTCTAGGTCCCAAGGTTTACCTACACCAATATGTTCGTTTAATGAAAGTGGTAAATATTGAGTTAATATACCAATTTGAAATATTCCAGAATTGGTACAGTTTGAAAGGGCAAAATCTATAATTCTGAATTTGCCAGCAAAAGGTACTGCTGGTTTAGATCTTTTTTCAGATAATATATCTAATCTAGAGCCTCGTCCCCCTGCTAAAATTAAAGCTAAAGTTTCCATAAATAACCTCCTAGTAAATTAATTTTTTATATAAATTTATATATGATCTAGCCGAAGCATTCCAGCTGAAATCCTGTTCCATAGCTCTCTTAATAAGAGAATTCCATACATCTTTGTTTTCATATGTTTTCATAGCTAAAAACATGACGTCTTTAAAATTATGAGCATTATAATTAGTAAAGCTAAAACCAGTGCCTTCACCAGTATATTCATTGTAAGGGATGACAGTGTCTTTTAAACCCCCGGTTTCCCTAACTAAAGGTAAAGTACCATAGCGCATAGCAATCATTTGACCTAAACCACAAGGTTCAAATTTAGATGGCATTAAGAAGATATCACTAGCAGCATAAATTTTTTGAGCTAGTGGATCACTATAACCAATATAGCAAATAAAGCGACCTGGATATTTGCTAGCTAAATAATTAAAGTAATCTTCATATGTTTTTTCACCGCTACCTAAAAAGAAGAAGTTTGCATTACTATAATATAAAACATCTTCTAGAATAGGCATAAATAAATCAATGCCTTTTTGATCAGCTAGACGTGATACTAAACCAAATAATGGTGCAGAAGCATCCGCAATATTATAATCTTTAGCTAATTGCTCTTTATTATATTGTTTGCCTTCTACAAAAGAATTAGTATCATAATTTTTATATAAGTTTTTGTCAGTAGCTGGGTTATATTTGTCTACATCAAGACCATTTATAATACCGTAAAAATCAAATTTTCTTAATTCTAAAACTTTATTCATTTCATATCCATAATAGTCAGTTAATACCTCATCCTTGTAAGTTGGACTTACAGTATTTATTATATCAGATTCCATGATAGCTGTTTTCATAAAATTAACACAGTTATTAAATTCTAAACTATTAGAATAAGGCATAAATAAGATATTTAATAAATCTTTAGGGAATATTCCTTGATATTGAATATTATGAATAGAATATAAAGTTTTAATTTTCCTATATTCAGGATAATAATTATAATTGGCCTTTAAAATATAAGGTATAAGACCTGTTTGCCAATCATTATTGTGAATAATATCAGGGTAGAAATTAACTACTTTTATAGCTTCTAAGACAGCAAAGTCAAAGAAAGCAAAACGTTCACCATCATCACCATATCCATATATAGTGTCACGGTTGAAGTAGCGATCACTGTCAATAAAATAATAAGTAATATCATCAGTTACAGTTTGAAATACACCTAAATACTCATTATGATCAGCAATCCTTACGTAGGCATAGCCACAATAAGATGCTATATTTTTTTCTTTTATTTTTTTATAGTAAGGCATAATAACCCTTACATCGACACCTTCCTTTTTTAAAGCTTTAGGCAAAGCTCCAATTACATCAGCTAAACCACCAGTTTTAATAAAGGGAGAACCTTCACTTGCACATATTAAAACGTTCATATTAAAAAATCCTTTCTTTATACATAGTTAATTATAGCATGTTAAAAACGTTTTCACAATAAGATTAATTAAATAACTTATATAAGTTAAAAACTATTTTTTTAAATATAAGAAATAGTGAAAAAAACCAAATGAAATATTGAAAATAACTTAAGATAATGCTATAATCAATAAGAAATATTTTCCTTAAGGAGTGTTAATAAATGGCAGTTAGAAGTTTAAGAAGAACTAAATATAAATTTAAATGGACTAAAGAATTAACTTTCTTATTATTAGGTTTGTTAGCAATTATTATTGTTACTATAGTTTTGAGTTTACCAACTAAAGTAGAAAGATTAATTGCTAAATGGCCAGATGCAAGTTTAACTAAAGAAACTAATTTTTCTGAAATTGATGAAAATCGTCTAAGTAATTTAGTAAATAATGGCGATTATGTATTTGTATTTTACGCTTCACCTAGTGATACTAATGCGGCAAGTAAAATGAGTTTAATTCAAACTTATGCTACTAAATATGACATCACAAATGTTTATTGGTTAGATTCTACTGAAGTTTATCAAGCTAGTGATGAAACAAAAAATTCAAGAGACTTTAAAGATGATATAGCTAATAGGGAAGAAGCTTTAAAAGGTGTAGATTTAGATACTACTTTAAGTTTTTGGGCTTTTAATGATGGTTCTTTATTAAAGGATTATGCATCTGATGCTGATGCTGATGACACTAATAGTTTTGAATCTTTAGTAAATCAAGTTTTTGGTGCATACAAAGAAAGTATTTAATTAGGAAGATGCAAATCTTCCTTTTTATAGTTTTGGAGGTTAAATATGATTAATGAAATTAAAGAGAAAATAAAAAAGATTTTAGAAAATAAATATGGAATCAATTTAAATGTTGAAGAACCAAAGGATTTAAAAATGGGAGACTTAGCTGTACCAGTTTTCCCTATTGTTAAAATTAAACGTTGTCCACTTCCTGAAGTAGCTAAAGAAGTAGGCAATTATATTATAGATAATGTAAAGGAAGTAAAAAAGGTTAATATAATTGGAGGTTTCGTTAATTTAGTATTATCTAAAGAGGAAATGTCTAAAGAAATTCTAATTAAGATACTAAATGATGGCAGTAATTATGGTACTAATAAAATTAATGGTGAAGTAGTTTGTCTTGACTATTCGAGTCCTAACATTGCAAAATCATTCAGTATTGGGCATTTAAGATCTACGATAATTGGTAATAGTTTGAAATTGATTTATCAAAAGTTAGGGTATAAAACAATAGCGATTAATTATTTAGGTGATTGGGGTACTCAATTTGGTAAGATGATTGTAGCCTATTTAAAATGGGGCGATAAAGAAAAGATTGCTAAAGATCCGATTAATGAAATGACTAATTTATATGTAAAATTTCATGAAGAAGCAAAATTAAATCCTGAACTAGATGAAGAAGCAAGACAAGCATTTAGAAAATGTGAATTAGGGGATAAAGAATATCTAGCATTATGGAGTTATATTAGAGAAGAATCATTAAAAGAAAGTAAACAAATTTATGATTTATTGGGGGTAACTTTTGATTCATATAATGGTGAGGCTTTTTATAATGATAAAATGGATGGTATAGTTAACGAACTTGAAGAGAAAAAATTGACAGAAATTGATAATAAAGCTTTAATTGTTCGTTTTAAAAATAATATGCCACCTGCATTAATTAAGCGAAGTGATGGTGGTAGTTTATATATTACACGTGATTTAGCAGCTTTATTTTATCGCAAAAATGAATATAAATTTAATAAAATATTGTACGTTGTTGGAAATGAGCAAAAACTTCATTTTGAACAAATAAAAGAAATAGTTAGAATGCTAGGATATGATTTCGCAGATAATATTTATCATATTGGTTTTGGTCTTTATTTAACAAACGGTAAAAAAATGTCTACTCGTCAAGGTGGAGTAGTTAAATTATATGATGTATTGATGAAAGCTATTGATTTAGCAAAATTAGAAATTGATAATAAAAATAAAGAATTAGAAAACAAAGAAGAAGTAGCAAAAAAAGTTGGTATAGCTAGTGTATTATTCAATGATTTAAAAAATCAAAGAGAGTTAGATATTGAATTTGATTTAAATTCTTGTGTTAAATTTGAGGGTAATACAGGTCCTTATTTACTATATAGTGGAGTTAGAATTGCTTCTATTTTAAAAAATAAAGAATATAATTTAGAATTTAACTTAGATTTATTTAATAAAGATATTTATTATGAAATAGTTAGATTATTAGCTAATTTCCCTACTATTTTAAATAAGGCTATGGAAGATAATGCCCCTAGCCATATTGCAAAATACTTATTGAATTTATGTGCAACTTTCAATAAATTTTATGCTCAGGAAAAAATAAATGCTGAAGATGAATTAGTTCGTAATACTAATTTTGCTTTAATTAATGCCATTAGAATAGTCTTAAACGAAGGTTTAAGATTACTTGGTATTTCTTACGTAGATGAAATGTAGTCATGAAAAATAAAAAAAAATTAATTGCTAATTTAATTATTTTAATTTCTTTGATTATCTTCATTGCTATTATGATAACAAGCTTTGGCGATATTGAAGAGATTATTATTAATTTAAAAAATGTCGATATTAAATATTTATTAATTATTGTTGGTTTATTGATTATATATCTAATATTGTGGCCATTGTCATTAGCTTTAATAATGAAAAAAGAAGCGCCTGAAGTTAAATTAGTAAGAGAATATCAAATTAGTGCTACTGAATTTTTCTTTAATGGTATTACTCCATTTTCAAGTGGTGGGCAACCATTTCAGGTATATTCGATGAGTAAAGTAGGCATTAAAGTATCTAAAAGTACATCAATAATTATGATAAATTTTATTATTTATCAAATAGTTATTAATATATTTTCAGTGTTATCAATTGCTTTATACTTTAATAGAATAAAAGATACGATCTCTAATTTTATTTATTTAGCATTTATTGGTTTTGTTATAAATTTTATTGTTTTAATATTTTTATTATTAGTTGCGATATCAAAAAAAACAGGTGTAATATTGCACAAGTTTTTGGCTTGGTTAGGCCATTTTAAACTTTTTAATAAAATTAATAATATAATACCTTCCTTTGATCAATATGTTATAGATACTCAGGCAGCTTTTAAAGAAATTTCTAAGAAATGGAAGACAGTTTTATTATCAACACTGCTTAAGATTATAGCCTTGGCTATATTTTATATGATTCCTTTTTTTGGTATCAAAGCTTTAGGACTTGATGTTTCATATAATGAAATATTTTATGTTATAGCTATGACGTGTTTTGCTTTAACTATGGTGGTTTGGCTTCCTACGCCTGGTTCTAGTGGTGGTGCTGAATTTGCTTTTAGTGCTATATTTGTAGGATTGGCTTTGAATGATGGCTTAAGTTTATCACTCATGCTCATTTGGCGTTTTGCCACCTATTATTTAGTTATGATATATGGACTTATTATTTATCTAATTATGGAAAGAGGGATTAAAAAAGATGAGAATCGGAATAATAACCGATGCATATTACCCGAACATAAGCGGGGTAGTGACATCAGTAATGACATTGGAGAAGAAACTTAAGGAAAATGGTCACGATGTTTTTATTTTTACAATTGATCCTGAAACTCCAGATAAATTAGTTTCCCCAAATATTATTTATTTTAAAGGTTTTACGGTCCCAATTAAAAAAATTAACTCATATCGTTTATCTTTAAAAACGTATTTTAGTGTTCACATTATTAAAAAGTATAATTTAGATGTTTTGCATTTGCAAACAGAGTTTTCAATGGGAAGACTTGCTATTTTAGCAGCTAGAAAATATAAAATACCAATGGTTTATACTTTACATACTTTATATGAAGATTATTTGCAATATGTATCTAAAACGATTGATAACCATTTTCACAAAGGCTTTTTAGCTAGTTTGGCTAAAATACTAATTGCCCCAATTAATAAACGAGCAATTATTAAAATTGTTCCTTCACGCAAAACCCTTAGTATGATTTCTAAATATTATATAAATGGTGATGTTAGAGTTGTTCCTACCGGCCTTGATTTAAAATTTTTAGTGAAGAAAAAAATTAGTGATACTGCCTTAAATGATTTGAGAAAAAAATTAGGGATTTCAGACAAAGACTTAGTTTGTTTATCATTAGGTAGAGTATCTGAGGAAAAGTCAATTGATGTTTTAATTAGATCATTTAATGAAGCATATAAGAAGAATCCTAATTTAACTTTGCTAATAGTAGGTTCAGGTCCATCTCTTGAAAATTTAAAAAGTTTAGCCACAAGTCTAGAAGCCAAAGAAAAAATTAAATTTACTGGTTTTGTCAAGTGGCAAGATATTGTCCCTTATTATCAACTTGCTGATTGTTTTCTAAACGCATCAACAACTGAAACTCAAGGGTTAACCTATATTGAATCTTTAGCTTGTGGTACACCAATAGTCGTTAAGCAAGATGAAGTGTTATCAGACATCGTTGTAGAGGCTGAAAATGGTTTTTACTTTAATGATGAATGTGAATTAACTAATTTATTGATAAAATTTAGTGAGGATTTTAGTATTTTAAGAAAAATGAAAAATACTACTTATAATACAGTTCTAAAATTTGATGAAGATATATTTGCTGATAATATTTGCAAGATATATGTTGATGCTATTGAAAAAGCTAAAATTAAAAAAAGAAGATTTTTTACTAAGATATAAGTTAGGGGGATTATTACCCCCCTAATATTATGCTTGAAAAATTGTGAAAAATATAGTCCCGTTTTCAACAGTTCAATTAAAAGAAAACCCTAATTTAGCCTTAACTAAGGCAAAAAATTAGGGTTTTATAATT
>CALUXI010000006.1 GCA_944324705.1 uncultured Acholeplasmatales bacterium | reverse complement strand
CGGTTGTAGGAGAAGTAATTGAAGAACCATTTGAAATAACTCATGATATTGAAGGATTAAATTTATTAGAGGAAAAAGGGTTGTTCAAAAAACATACGTACAATGACATTATAGATAGAATGACTGATATTATTAAATATACAACAGATACTACTAAAGCTAATTGGAAGCTTTGCAATATATCTAAAGAAGACAGTGAATTAGCTATGGCTTTAGGTGTATAGTTATTTTTATTGGTAAACCTTTAATTAACTTTACCTAAAGAATTATTTCATGGTGGTTTAGGTATGTTTACTAAAAATGGATTTAAAAAACCAGCTTATTTTGCCTTTTTATTTCTAAATAAATTAGGGGATAGACTAATAGAACGTGGTAAAAATTATATTATTACTCCCCGTAATAAGAAGATAATAATTCTTCTTTTTAACTACATCCACTATTCTAACACTTATGCTGAAGAAGTTGGTATCAATACTAACTACGAAAACCGTTATAATGTTTTCCCTAACAAAAAGAAATTAAATATTCAATTAAACCTAAATTTTGCTAGAGGAGATTATGAACTAACTAAACGTATTTATAATCAAGATAATGGCAGTGTTTACGATTTATATTCAAATATGGGTAGTTCTTCTTACTTGACTGATGAAGAAACTAAATATATAAAAAATCGCGCTATTCCAACTTTATATAAGAAAATAATATCTAGTTATCCTATAAGTATTAATACTACTTTAACTCCTCTTGAAATTCAATTAATTGAATTAAAACCAATCTTAACTAATTTGGAAAAATAAAAAACTCCCAAAGGAGTTTTAGTATCTTAAAAGTCTAGTAGAAGCTAGTTTATCTAGACTATTTAAATAAGCCATATCTTCATCACTTATAATAAAATTAAATTCTAAATTGTCATATATTCTTTCTTTATGAACTGATTTAGGTAGAGGTAAAGTATCATTTTGTAGGCAAAATCTTAAACAAATTTTAGGAATGGTAGTATTATATTTATCTGCCATTTCTTTTAATTTTGTATTATCTAATAACTCACCTGTCGCAAAAGGACTATATGCTTCAATTAAAATATCATTATCTTGACAATATTTAGTTAAAGCTTTTTGTGTATTACCAATAAAATATCTAATTTGATTTACCATAGGCTTAAAGTTAGTAGCTTTAACAATATTTTCAATATCTTTAATACTAAAATTAGATACGCCAATACTTCTAATCTTACCTTCATTATATAAATCAATCATAGCTTTCCAAGCTAAAATATTACCTTCATCACAATTTTGACCCACATTTGACCAAGGCCAAGGAGCATGTATTAAATATAAATCAATATAATCTAAACCTAATAATTCTAATGATTTATTAAAATACTCAATAGCTCCATCATAAGTCTTAATATCTGATGGTAATTTAGTTGTAATAAATAATTCTTCCCTTTTTATTTTACTATCTTTAATGGCTTTACATACACTATCTTCGTTTTCATAAACATAAGCTGTATCAATATGTCTATAACCAGCCTCTAACGCCCATTTAACACTATTATAAGCTTCATCACCATCTTTAACTTGCCAAGTTCCAAACCCAACAGCTGGAATTTTTATTCCATTATATAATGTAAAATCTAAATCTTTAACTTTCATTTTCAATTCCTCCAAATAAAATTATATTTATATTAATAAACTTTTTTAAATATGTTATAATTAATTTGAGGTGAATAACAATTGAAAATTTTAATAACTGGTTTTGAACCTTTTAATAATAATCAAATCAACCCTTCAATGTTGGTTTTAGAAAAACTCAAAAACAAATATAACACCTGTCTATTACCTGTTAGCTATAAAAATACTCCTCTTATCTTAGCTAATAAAATAGATGAAATAAAACCTGATTTAATTATCTTATTAGGTTTAGCTGATAATAGAACTAATATTAGTTTAGAATTAATAGGTATTAATTATATTGGAGCTAATATTCCAGATAATGATAATTTATTAATTAAGGGTCAGATTTACCATCCAAATTTACCAGATGGTTTAATTACTAATATTGACATTAATAATTTAATTACTATATTAGAAAATAATAACATAAAAGCTAATTTATCTCTATCTGCCGGAACATACCTTTGTAATTTAGCTTACTTTACCGCTCTTAATTATACTAAAAATAGTTTATTTATTCATTTACCTAATTTAAATAATTCTAGTTTAGATGATGATTTAAAAGCTATTAATTTAATAATAGATACAATAAATAAAACGACCTAATATGGTAAACCCTTAAAGTTGGACTAAATAAAATTAATTTAATTATTACATTGTTTATGGATTGATGTCTATATGTTATAGGTGTCAATCCATTTAATTTTGTCACAATTCTTTGATTATTGTAATAACTTATATATTCGTGCATTGTTTTTTCTAAATCTTCAAGTGTTTCAAATTCATATTCATGACCATAAAACATTTCATTCTTCATAGTTCCAAAGAATATTTCTATTACACAATTATCGTAACAATTACCTTTTCTAGATATGCTTTGTCTTATGCCATTATCTTTTAAAAAATCTTCTTGCAATAATCCTTCTTCTTTAATTTTACCATCTAAAAAATAATATAATAATTTATTCTTTTTAAAATATTCATTTAATTTAAATAACTTTTCCATAAAAACTAACACCAAATCTTTTTTATTCTACCATAATTAAAACATTTAAAAAGAGGCTACAAAGCCTCTTTAGTCCATATAACTATTTCATCATCGACATAGTGCCAATAATTACCTTCTTGATAAGTATCACTATAAAAATATACATTATTATAATCCTTAAATAAATTATTTTGATCCTCTATACCACTATATAAAATATATTCAACTTTACTATCAAAAAAGGCATCTTTGTCTATTTCAATTAATGTTTCTGGTAATACTAAATATTTAATTTCAAAATCACGAACTGCATCTGCTTTTAATATAGTTTCTTCAGTTAAAGTTAAACTGTTTAATCTATAGTTATAAACATAGGCATCACCAAATAACAATGTTTTTAAAGTTGTTTTATTATCTTTGTCATAACCAATAAACGGTAATGTTAAATCATTAATTTCATCATTTGAATCTATTAAATTACCATCTATTCTTTCTACACTATTAGGAATAATTAAACTTGATAAATTAGTTCCTTCAAATACATAAGAACCAATTACTTTTAATGTATTTGGCAATGAAATACTTGTAATATTGGCATTATAAAAAGCAAAATCTCCTATTTCTTCTACACCTTCTAATATAATATTATTAATATTAGCATTGTCAAATGTTCTTTCTTTAATTATTTTAACTTGATTTGGTATAGTTAAATTATCTGTTTCAAATGATTCAAATGCACTTTTTCCTATTTCTTTTAAAGTATTTGGTAATTCAATTCTTGAAATGTTAGAATTATAAAATGCATTAGCTTTTATTGTTGTCAAAGTATCAGGTAAAACAATTTCTTCTATTTGTGAATATTCTAATGCTTTTTCATCAATTATCTCTATTCCTGTCTCTAATACTAATTTTTGAACATTATCAATATAACTTAAAATGTTAGGTAAAGTTTTATACGCACCTGAAATTGTTAAGATACCTATATTAGATGAATCAAATAACTGCTCGTTAACATTTTCAATATATGGCAAATAGAATGTTTCAAATGAACAAGATCTAAATGCTCCATAATTTATAGTAGTTATTGTGCTAGGCAAGCTAATTGTTTTTAATTTTTTATTATTAGAAAAGGCATTATTTTCAATTACTTCTAAACCTTCAGGTAAAGTTATAGAGGTAAGATCTGTATTAGATAAGGCATACATACCAATTACTTTTAATGTTGATGGTAAATTTATTTTAGTAATACTTGAATCAGCAAAAGAATGCTTTGGCAATTCTTCATAACCTTCAGGAATTGTTACTTCTCCTGTCAATTCTTGATATTCATTGTCTTCTAATATATAAAACTTATAATTATTAGAAAATATACTATCTTTTAATTCTAAATTTAAGTAATTATCTAAAGTTCCAGCATAATAAACATTATGTTTATTACTAGGATTAGCAGTAATTGAACCATTTAGTTTCTCTAATGTACTAGGTAAATAAACATTTTCTAAGCCTTCAGTTTCAAGTATAGCCCTATCAGCTAAATACTTAGCTTTGGTTAAATATATATTCTTAATTTTAATCTCTTTAAGATACAAAGTTAATTCATTATTACCATTATAGAAATATCTTAAATATGCATTTTCACTATCATTAATATTACTTCCAAAATAAGGGATTTTTAAGGTGTCTAATTTCACACCATCTAAAATATATTTACCTATAGAATCTACATTGCCATTAATAATTAATGATTTTAAGTTACTATTTACAAAAGCACTATCATCAATACTACCTATATTATTAAATACTAATTCTTCAACTTGAGTATTATCTATAATATGTGATCCTAATTCTTTAATATCTCCATTAACTTTCACTATTTTTAAATTTTTGGCATTACATAACCCGTAATCTTCAATGATGTCAACATCTTCACCTAATTCTATATAATATAAATCAGAATAATTGTAAATAGATGAATTTATAATAGTACCAGAATTAATAGTTAGCTTCTCTAATGCAATTGGTGAATAAGTTAAATATTTTAAAGTCTTAGGATTATTTTTATTACTACCTAAATATGGCAGAGCTAGTTCTTTTAAATTTAAATTATCTCTTAAAATATATTCACCAATACTATTAACACTATCAGGTATTATTAAATTTGTTAAATTGTTATAACTAAAACAATAGTCTCCTAGATTAATTAATGTTTTTGGCAGAATTAGACTTGATAGATTACAATTTGAAAAAGCATAATTACCTATACTTTCAAGACCTTCTGGTAAAATTATGTCATTTAATATTTTAGAATCATCAAATGCATAATTACCTATAGCTTTAAGAGTTGATGGTAATTCTATAGCATAATAGTCAATACTAAAATTAGAAGACTTTTCAATATTTGTGATACCTTCTGATATTTTTAACTTATAATAAATATCATCTTCATATTCTAATTCGTTTTGATATATAGAGATTTGACTAATATTAGATAAATCACATGTTCCGCTTCCTTCAATTAAAATAGTATAATAATCATTATTTTCTTTAATAATATTATATTCTATATTATTTATATTTTTTGAATTATCATATTGACTATCTTCTACTGTAGTACTTATTTCATAAACATAATCGAAGCTATCTATTAATTTTAATTCAGTCTGTTCATTAACATTAAAGTTAGTACTACTTACTATATCACAATTATAGTCATACATAGCTGAACCATCTTCGTATAACACTTTAATAGGAATATTATTATTAAATGCATTATATTTTTTTAATAATTCAACTTTTTTTATTTCCTTATCTTCAATTGGAGTATCTCCAACTACATATTCATAACGACTAATTTTTTTATAAATAATAACTTTAACATCGTCATAATCATAATAATATTTATCTTCTTCATCAATATAATCAGGGAAATTTTTCCTTAATTCATAGGCGGCATTTGAACTAGCAATTTTAGCAAATTTATTTAAAGATTTTAAATCTTTCCAATAACTATTATTTATATTAAAGGCAATCAAAAATACTATGATTGGAATTCCTATACTAATAAAACTTAGTCCATATAATAATGGTTTTTGATAGAAAATTGGCTTTATTAAAGCATTTTCTTTTATTTTTGTTTTTACTTTTTCTTCTTTAATTGACTCTAACGTTTCACTATAATGTGTTTTGCTGATTCTCCATCTTTTAATACGACCAGGTAAAAAGAAAATGAATATACCAAAAGTTGGAATACATAGTAATAACCATAATATCCATTTACCAATTAACTGAGCCCCATTACCTTTAAATTTTAATTTTTTACCATCATATATAGTGTGATTAATTTTATAGGCATATTTCCAGCATGAAACAAAAGGAACCATTATAAATAGAGTGATTAATGTAAGAATTAAACAACCAATCTTGAGTAATAATTCAACAATAAAAATACCCGTATAATTACCACTTTCATCACTTTGAACACCCTTAAAATGTGTGTGTTTGGCCACCCATTTTTTAATTCTATTAGGAATAAAGAAAGCATAAAT
This sequence comes from uncultured Acholeplasmatales bacterium, assembly GCA_944324705.1. Taxonomy (GTDB): domain Bacteria; phylum Bacillota_I; class Bacilli_A; order Acholeplasmatales; family Anaeroplasmataceae; genus CALUXS01. Next base: position 70,461 of record CALUXI010000006.1, on the reverse strand, counting down.
TCCAAGAGTAGGAATACATAATAGTATCCAAATTATCCATTTACCAATTAGTTGCCCACCATTACCATCAAAATACATTTCATATCCATCATACTTAGTATGTTTTACTTCTCTAGCAATTTTCATACATAATACAAAAGGATAAGCAATACCTAATGTAATAAGTAATAATAAACCTCTACCAATTTTAGCAAAGAAAGCCGGAATGGCATGATCATCATAATAACTTTTAGATTGTAATTCTTCTTTACTTGTCTTTTCAGAGCTATCAATAGCTTTATCAATTTCAATATAGACCCTATTTATTTCATTAAAATCATAATTATTATAGGCAGCATTTATTTGTTCTATATATTGATTGCTTTGATTATTGCTTAAATTTTTAGCTAATTTGTAAGTCTTATTAGTCAAATTATTAAATTTTCTATATGGTTTAGCTAATTTATGAATTACTACTTTTGCGATAAATAATATTAAACATGATATTCCAATAGGTAATGTAATTTTAACTATTGATAAAATGTCTTGCCCATTATTAGATGATAAATTTTCTCCTATTATTAAACCAATACTTGCTAGAAGACAACCTATTCCGGTATAAAATAGCATAACATTTAAAAAAACACTCATTCCATTATAAACTTTATTACGGGATAATTTGTTTTTAATTAGCACTGAATATATTAATATTGCTATAAAAGGAATAGTAACTAAATATGCCAAATAACCGTAAGGCAACATTGTACCTTTTCTAGGGAAACTTAGCGATTCACCAATAAAAGGAAAAACTAATATAGCCGATATAAATACTAATGTTATAATAAAACCTGTAAATACATTTATTAAATAATATTTTTTTCGTTTTTTGAACTTTTCTTCTTCCATAATTTGCACCTCAAAAATAAGATACATAATTATTTAAAATGTTCAAAAAAAAGAAGGCTTAAAGCCTTCTTGTAATTTTAATTATTCAATAATTTCAGTAACTGAACCAGCACCAACAGTACGGCCACCTTCACGAATTGAGAATTTAGTACCATTTTCAATAGCGATTGGGTGAATTAATTCTACTGTCATAACTGTGTTGTCACCAGGCATTACCATTTCTACACCTGGTTCAAGTGTAATAATACCAGTAACATCAGTAGTACGGAAATAGAATTGAGGACGATAACCTGAGAAGAATGCTGTATGACGGCCACCTTCTTCTTTAGTTAATACGTAAACTTGAGCTTTGAATTTTTTATGTGGGTGAACTGATTTTGGTTTAGATAATACTTGACCACGTTGTACTTGTTCACGAGCAATACCACGTAATAATACACCGATATTGTCACCAGCTTCAGCTTGGTCTAATAATTTACGGAACATTTCTACACCAGTAACAACTGTAGTTTGAGTATCATGAATACCAACGATTTCAACAGTGTCACCAACTTTAACTGTACCACGTTCAACACGGCCAGTAACAACTGTACCACGACCAGTGATTGTGAATACGTCTTCGATTGGCATTAAGAATGGTTTATCAGTTTCACGAACTGGAGTTGGAATATAGTCATCAACGATGTCCATTAATTCTTCAACTTTAGCTACCCATTTTGGATCGCCGTTTAAAGCACCTAATGCTGAACCACGAACGATTGGAGTGTCATCACCAGGGAAACCATACTCATTTAATAATTCACGAGTATCCATTTCTACTAAGTCGATTAATTCTTCATCATCAACCATATCGCATTTATTTAAGAATACAACGATTCTAGGTACACCAACTTGACGAGCAAGTAAGATGTGTTCACGAGTTTGTGCCATAGGGCCATCAGTAGCAGCAATAACTAAGATAGCACCATCCATTTGAGCAGCACCAGTGATCATGTTCTTTACATAGTCGGCATGTCCTGGGCAGTCAACGTGCGCATAGTGACGTTTTTCAGTTTCATACTCAACGTGAGCTGAGTTAATAGTAATACCACGTTCTTTTTCTTCTGGTGCAGCATCAATTGCATCATAAGCTTTAGCTTGAGCTAAACCTTTTTTAGCTAATACGTTAGTAATAGCTGCTGTTAAAGTAGTTTTACCATGGTCAACGTGACCAATAGTACCTATGTTTACATGTGGTTTTGTACGTACATATTTTTCCTTTGCCATAATTATTTTCTCCTTAAAATTTTTTTCCTTTCTTTTTTACCTATAATATTTTACATTATAGGATAGGTAAAATCAAGCAAAACCCTAAATTTATCCTCTAGCTTTAATGATTTCTTCTTGAATAGCTTTTGGACAAGCTTCATAATGGTGAGTTTGCATTGTGAAGTTTCCACGGCCTTGAGAGTTTGAACGTAAGCTTGTAGCATAGCCAAACATTTCAGCTAATGGAACATATGCTCTCAATTTAATACCATTACCACGTTTTTCTTGTGAATCTAAACGACCACGACGACTTGTTAAGTCACCAATAACGTTACCAATATATTCTTCAGGAACAGTAACGTCTACTTCCATAATTGGTTCTAATAATACTGGTTTACATTTTTCTTTAGCTGCTTTTAATGCTAGAGATGCTGCTACTTTGAATGCCATTTCAGATGAATCGACTTCATGGTAAGAACCATCAAATAAAGTAGCTTTAATATCAATTAATGGATAACCAGCTAAGATACCATTAGGAAGAGCTTCTTGTAAACCTTTATCTACAACAGGGATATATTCACGAGGAATAATACCACCAACGATATTGTCAACAAATTCATATCCTTTTTCTGGATTTGGTTCAAATTTAATCCAAACATGACCATATTGACCACGACCACCAGATTGACGGATAAATTTACCTTCACAATCACCAGCTTGAGTAATTGTTTCACGGTAACTTACTTGAGGAGCACCAACATTAGCAACAACATTGAATTCTCTCTTCATTCTATCAACGATAATATCTAAGTGTAATTCACCCATACCAGCGATGATAGTTTGACCAGTTTCAGAATCAGTATATGTTTTAAATGTAGGATCTTCTTCAGCAAGTTTTACTAATGCAGCAGTCATTTTTTCTTGATCTGCTTTAGTTTTTGGTTCAACAGCAACACTAATAACTGGTTCAGGGAATACCATTTTTTCTAAAATGAAATCGCCTTTTTCATCAGTTAAAGTATCACCAGTTGTTGTATTTTTAAAGCCAACTGCAGCAGCAATATCACCAGAATATACTTCTTTAATTTCTTCACGGTGATTAGCATGCATTTGCATAATACGTCCAAGTCTTTCTTTAATACCTTTTGTAGTATTTTTTACATAAGAACCTGATTGACATTTACCAGAATAAACACGGAAATATGTTAATTTACCAATGAATGGATCTGTTACAACTTTAAATGCTAAAGCAGCAAATTCACCATCATCATCTGATTTTAAAGTAAATGTTTCACCATCTTCTTTGTGAGCTACTACATCTTTAACATCAAGTGGACTAGGTAAGTAATCGATAACAGCATCTAATACTTTCTTAACACCCATATTTTTGAAAGCAGAACCGCATAATACAGGGAAGAAATCAACAGATAAAGTAGCTTTACGAATTACTTCTTTAATCTTTTCAACTGGAATTTCTTCTCCTTCTAGATACATCATAGCTAATTCATCATCAAATTGAGAAATAGTATCTAACAATAAATCTCTCTTTTCTTTAGCTATATCTAATAAATCTGCAGGAATTTCTACTTCTTTATAATCTTCAGTTTGACCACCATCATAGACATATGCCTTCATAGTGATTAAGTCGATTTGACCTTTGAAGTTATCTTCAGCACCAATTGGCCATTGAATAGCCGCTGCGCATGCACCTAAACGATCATGAATTGTACCAACAGAATAAGCAAAATCAGCACCGATTTTATCCATTTTGTTAACAAATACGATACGAGGTACATCATAATCTGTAGCTTGACGCCATACAGTTTCAGTTTGTGGTTCAACACCAGCTTGACCATCAAGTACTGTAACAGCACCATCTAATACTCTTAATGAACGTTGAACTTCAACAGTGAAGTCTACGTGTCCTGGAGTATCAATAATATTAACACGGTAATCATGCCATATTGCTGTTGTAGCTGCTGATGTAATAGTAATACCACGTTCTTGTTCTTGAACCATCCAGTCCATTGTTGAAGCACCATCATGAGTTTCCCCAATCTTGTGAATCTTCTTAGTATGGAATAAAATACGTTCAGTAGTTGTAGTTTTACCAGCATCAATATGAGCCATAATACCTATGTTACGAGTCTTTTCTAATGAATATTGTCTTGGCATAGTTTAATCTCTCCTGATATAAAATTACCAACGATAATGTGCAAAAGCTTTATTAGCTTCAGCCATTCTATGTGTATCTTCTTTTTTCTTGAATGCGCCACCTGTACCATTAGCTGCATCAATAATTTCTTTAGCTAATTTTTCTTCCATAGTTTTGTCGTTTCTAAGTCTAGCATAACGAACTAACCATCTTAAAGCTAAAGTTTGACGACGTTCAGGACGAACTTCGATAGGTACTTGATAGTTTTGACCACCAATACGACGGCTTTTTACTTCTAAAACTGGCATAATATTTTCTAAAGCTTTATTGAAAATTTCAAGAGCATCAGAACCAGTTTGATTTTTAACGCGTTCTAAAGCGTTATAGAATATTGTTTGTGCTGTTCCTTTTTTACCTTCTAACATAATTGCGTTAATTGCTCTTGTAACAACTTTTGAATTATATATTGGATCAGGAAGCACGTCTCTTTTTGCGATATGACCCTTACGAGGCATCTTCTTTTCCTCCTTTTATTCTAATATATTATTGTTTAATTATTTTTTCTTTGGTCTCTTAGCACCATATTTAGAACGGCCTTGCATACGATTTGCAACACCGGTTGTATCTAAGGCACCACGAATAATATGATAACGAACACCAGGTAAATCTTTTACACGTCCACCACGAATTAATACTGTGCTGTGTTCTTGTAAACTGTGACCGATACCTGGAATATAAGCTGTTACTTCAACGCCATTTGTTAATCTAACACGGGCATATTTACGTAATGCTGAGTTAGGTTTTTTAGGTGTCATAGTAGTAACACGAGTACATACTCCTCTTTTTTGAGGTGATGGTAAATTCTTATATTTCTTTTCTAAAGTATTAAAGCTAATACCTAATGAAGGTGATTTAGACTTTGTTACCTTATCTTGTCTTCCTTTACGTACTAATTGTTCTATAGTTGGCATAATTTTCTCCTTTCTAAAAGTAAATAAATAACTATTACTTTTTCACAATCAAGCGTATTATACTATTTAAAATTAGCAAGTCAACAAAAAAATAACTAGTTTTTTTACTTTTTTTATCTTTTTTAGAAACGCCGTATATGTGTAAATGAAAAACATTGTAAAACTATACTTTATTAAGAATATTGATTTTATAGAAAATATCTTAATAACATTAATATTTGTTTAAAAACCCTTTCTTAATTTTATTTATTCAAAATCAATAATAAATTTGATTAATTTATAAAAAGTTTTGATTTCGTGTAATTTTGCTGTTTAAAAAGTTTTGATTTCGTGCTAAAATAGCTCATAAAAAGTTTTGATTTCGTGTAAGGAGGATTAAAATGAAAAGAAAAATATATGATGAATTATTAAAATGGAAAGAAAGAAATGGTGATTGCGCCTTATTAATAGAGGGAGCTAGGCGAGTAGGTAAATCATATATAGCAGAAGAATTTGCTAAAAATGAATATAAAAGCTATATTTTAATTGATTTTAATAAAGTTAATAAAAAAATATTAGATTTATTTGATAATTATTTAGATGATTTAGATACTTTTTTCCTCTTCTTAGCTCAATATTATAATAAAATTTTGTATGAAAGAAACACTTTAATTATATTTGATGAAATACAATTATATCCTAGAGCTCGTAGTGCTATTAAATATTTAGTTGAAGATGGTAGATATGATTATTTAGAAACAGGATCATTAATGTCTATCAAGATGAATGTAGAAAATATTTTGATTCCTTCTGAAGAACATAAAATTACTATGTATCCTTTAGATTTTGAAGAGTTTTTGTGGGCTTTAGGTGATGAAACTACTATTCCTTTGATTAGGCACTGTTTTAATAAATTGATACCACTAGAAGAGGCTAATCATCGTAAAATTATGACTATTTTCCGAAAATATTTATTAATAGGGGGTATGCCACAAGCTGTAAACGAATTTGTTAAATCTTCTAATTTTAATAAAGTGGATGATATAAAAAGAGATATTTTAAATCTATATCGTAATGATATCGTTAAATTTGCTAGAGGATATGAAATAAAAGTAATTAATATATTTGATGAAATTCCTTCTCAACTTCAAAAACACGAAAGAAAATTTAAACTTTCTTCTTTAAATAAAAATGCAAGGTTTAGAAATTATGAAGATGCTTTCTTATGGCTTAACGATGCTATGATAGTTAATATTTGTTATAATACTTGTGAACCAAATTTAGGCTTTAAAATGAACACTAAGCGAACTGCTTTGAAATGTTATATGGGGGATACTGGTCTTCTTTTAAGCCATACTTTTGATATCAATACTATTAATAAAGAGGAACTATATACAAAAATATTATTTGATAAATTAGAATTTAATAATGGTATGTTTTTAGAAAATATGGTTTCACAAATGTTAACAGCTAATGGGCATAAATTATATTTTTATTCTAATCCTTCTAATATTGATACAAGTAAAAAAATGGAGATTGATTTTTTAATACCTAAGTCTAAAATAACAACCCGACATAATATAGATATAATCGAAGTTAAATCAGGTAAAAATTACACATTAACATCATTGAATAAATATATAAATAAATATAACAATGAGCTACATCAAGCTTATGTCATTCATACATCTAATCTTAATGTTCGCAATAATATTATTTATTTACCTGTTTATATGACTATTCTTTTATAAAATTTGTTGTTATAAAAATCACCAAGTGATAAAATACTTTAGGTGATTAATGTGGAACTTTCATTAGTTGTTTTAATGCAATGTGCAATAATGCTTATTTATATGATAATAGGATTTGTGTTGTATAAGACAAAACTAATAAATGATGCTGGTTCTAAAGCTATTGGTAATATTTTAGTATATATAGTTATACCCATAGTTGTAGTTAAAGCTTTCTTAATACCTAGAACAGATGAGACAACAATTAATATGTTATGGTCATTTGCTTTAGGAGCTCTATCATTACTAATAGCTATTTTAGTTGGTTTTATTGTATATAAAACTAAAAATGGGGCTCTTAACTTCGCTACTGCATTCTCTAATTGTGGGTTTATGGGAATCCCTTTAATATCTGCTGTACTTGGTGATAATGCTGTAATTTATATTACAGGTATGAATGCTTTAATGGCGGTTTTACAATTTACTTATGGTCAATATATATTAACTAAAAATAAATCTATTATAAAAATAAAAAACATTTTATTAAGTCCTGCCTTAATTGCTTTAATACTTGGTATTATTTTATATTTTTGTAACTTTAATTTACCAGAAATAATAACTACCCCTATCGATGGCATCCAAGCTTTAAATACACCACTAGCTATGATTGTAATGGGCATTTATTTAGCGCAAACACCATTAAAAAATATTTTTATTAAACCTAAAATTTACTTATTCTCTTTAATTAGATTATTTATAGTGCCTTTAATTACTATGTTTTTATTCTTGTTATTTCCAGTTGATAAAACTGTTTTATTAACAATAATAATTGCCTCAAGTGCCCCAGCCGGCTGTAATGTTGTAATATTTTCTCAAAAAAATAATTTAAATACCGAAGATGGCATTTTAGCAGTTTGTCAATCAACACTATTTTCTATAGTTTCTTTACCTTTAATAACAATGTTAGCCAATTTATTATTAGAAATAATTTAAAATTGTAATTTTTAACTTAATGTATTATAATTTATGTGCTTGTCCTCTTAGTTAAGTGGATATAACGAGACCCTCCTAAGGTCTAGTCGCTAGTTCGATTCTAGCAGGGGATGCCATAATAAGATACTAAAACCAGTCCTAAAAGCTGGTTTTTTACTATATTGGATTTCCAATATATTCCTTTTAACCAATTAATTCAACAAAAAGTTAAGATTCGATGCTGAAATAACAAACCTTAACTTATTAATTAATTAATTATTAGAGGACTTTTTTAACCTCTACTTTTTTATTATATATTTTATTAGTAATGCTACCCATTAATGCACCTAAAAAAGCTGCTACTGGTATATGTAAAAGCCATAGATTCATGTTTTCACTTCCATACAATGTTTATAAATTAAGGCTTAAGCACATAAGGAGAAATTAAAAGTGAGGAAAGGAAATAAAAACAAAAATAAATCTCAAGTCTTAATCTATAAAGTTATATATTAATAAGTCACAAATAGAAAAAGTTGCGATTTAAAAGTATTAACTTTTACAACTAAATTATAGTTAAATAGCTTCTTATTTTAGACGTTTCTTTAAAACATCAGCTTTTCGACTATTTTGAATAAAATTTAAGCTATCAAATCCAACTATTAAAAATTCCCCTCCTGTGTTTCTAGTATTTTCTACTAGTCCAACTTATGGGGTTCACTATAAAAAAGCTGGTTTTTCTTTATAACAATATTACAACGTAGTGTATACAACATTACTCATTATATTATTCTTAAAGTCATCATAAGATATTTGGCTTGCTGCTAAACTTAAAAATAAATTTATAATTGAATCATTATCTAAAGATAGTTTTAAATTTATTTGTCTTAAAAGATATACTAAAACAAAAAAACCAATTCTCTTATTGCCATCTATGAATGGATGATTCATTACTAACGAATAAGACATTCTAACTATTTTATCTAAGTCTATATGATAAATCTTCTCTATCAAAAAAACTTTTCATACTTCTAATAATATTAAGTCCTTATTAATAAATATCATTTAGCTAGTTCCTTAAATACATCTACATACTCATCCATTATATCATTAGCAGTTTTAATAGCATTTTCTTTATTATATAGGCTAACCATCTTTTTAAATAATTCATAATCAATTAAAACCATATCTGGTTTATTATTTTTCATGATAATAATAGGTTCATTAGATTCTTTAGTACTTTTAGCAATCTTAGAAAAATTACGATTAATTTCTGTGATAGATACTAATTTGTTATCACTTATTAACATAATAATCACTACCTTTCTACCTACTATTATACATATTTTTTGATAACAAAGCAATTCATTTTGGTTTTTTTATAAGGAAACAAAATTTATTTTTATTCATAAATTTTAAATAGTTATGTTTTATTTTATATATTTCCTTCTAGAGATTAAAGCATCAAAAAGCCTGGCGAAAAACACCAGGCTTATTTATCTTGTTTTTTTATCACATTCACGGTAATTTTTGTGCATAATTTCACTCGACTTAACTAATTTATATTCCATTTTATCACTATAATGAGTAGCTTCAGCCATTGCTACACCCTTAGCTTTAACTTCTTTATCGTCAATCATATTATCACCTTTAACTTCAATAACTTCAATCATTACATTTTTATAGTAGACTAAAAAGTCTGGATAATACGTTCTAATAAAATTAGATTCTGGGTCAATATATTGCACAGATAAACCATTTTCTTTACCTGTAAACATACCTGTAAAATATATTTTTTCTACATTCTGGTCAGCTATCAAATCCATAAAGAGTTGTTCTTCTGGCTTAGAATCAAAACAATATCTATCAGTGTGAAAACTCTTAGCAGAATACTTTTTAATTATATTTTCATCCTTTTGAATAGTTAAATTATCAGCACTTCTAGAGACAAAGTAATCATAACCACTAGGGTATTTAATTAAAGGAACTTCTTTTTTAACAGTTTTTACTTTTTCTTCTATTTTATATAAATAATTAAATATTGCAGGTATCAAAACATCGTACAATATATCATTATAGTTAGAAATTAACTCTTCTATTTCATCAAATTGACCAGAATTTTCTAATAATTCTTCAATATCCAATACATTACCATACTCGTTTAAAATATCTAGTGACTTCATAAATTATTTTGTATTTAGAATACTTAATATTCCTTCGCTAACGAATCTTTCGACTCTAGCAATTCTTCTTTCGTCTAAACCTTCTTTAATCGTTTTAGTAGATTATATTTTGATATATCCATTTTATCTAAGCTTAAGTTAAATTTTTCCAAATCATTACTACTTTTTTTGATTGTATAATTTTTCTTAATCTCAGATAAACTTATATTGATAACTGGTTCAACAATTTTAATATGGTATTCTTTTTTAGGTACACCACCAGCAGTTGTTACAGTGTTGATATTAAGATTAAAGTTTTTCTCCAACTCTTCATCTAAAATATTATAATTATCTTTTGACAAATAAGCTCTAGCCGTTTGCTGAATTTCTGTAATACTTCTCAAACACCTCATAGTTGATTGAAGAACAAATACTTTCGATTTAGGTGACCTAAATAAAGCAACAGAAAACAATGACCTACAGTTCCACCCTTCTTTACCTTTATTGACTAAAAGAATGACCTGCTTGTTATTACCTTCTGAAATTAAAAAAAACCTCCTTGTAAATATAATAGGAGGTATTATTTTTTACCAAACAAAATTAAATTTAGCCATTTCCCCATTATCAATTAAGATATCTTCTGCTGTCATTGATTTATTAACTACCGTTACAAAATACGCCCATTCGGCTATTTCTTCAACGTTAGCCCATTTGTCCAAAATAGTTTCATTTAAGACAGCTTGCCATAATTTAGGATCATCTAAAATGTGTTGATTTAATTCAGTTATTACCCCACCTGGAGATAAACTATTAGATGTAGCTTTATATGGGGCTAGACGCATAGCTACATTTTTCATATAGGCTAAAATACCACCTTTACTAGCAGCATAAAGTGGAAATTCAGCCCCGTTGTGCGCACTAGATGAGGCAATGAATAAAACACTTTTAATTCCTTTATTAAAGCCATATTTTTCTGTTATTCTAATAGTTCCTTTAAGATTAATATCAATGTCATCCGAGCTATTTTGAACACCAGCATTATTAATTAAAATATTAATTTCTCCTAAATCAATTAATTCATCTTTAAAGATATCAATTAGATAATGTTTATAATTCTTATTTTCAATTGAACTAGGTAAAATATCAAAACCAATAACTTCATGATTGTTTTCTAAGAACTTCAAAGCTATAGCCTTACCTATTCCTTGACTAGTTCCTGTAATTAATACTTTCATTTAACTACTCCTTAAATTATTTTTAAAACCAAAATAAGCTAAACCAATATTTTCCTTTTCCCAACGTTTAGTTATTTTATAACCAAAATAAGAAAATATTGCTTCACATAATAATTCTACTACCATACCCGTTAATGAACAAGTTATACATTGTAACATTGACCAACCAAAGAAAAAATGACTAACTATTAAAGCAAATGTCAAATTATCAACGAATTGACCAAGACATGTAGATATATAAGAACGTGAAAAATATGCCAATTTAGAATTAGGATTCTTCTTAAATAATAAACCTATTCCATAATTAGAGAAGTTATTAACAATAGAAGAAACAATAAACGCTGTAGCACTACCTAATATAACATACCAAGTTGAACCAATTGTATTATTTAAAGCTCCATTAATAATATCTTCACTACCACTAACATAAGATTCACCCCAAGTTCCAGGAATTAAACTAGCTAAATAAAAGATTAATGATATAACTAAACTACAAACAATAGCTAAAATAGAAATTTCTGTAGCTGCCTTCGGACCAAAATGTTTAACTACGACATCCATTATTAAAAATGTAACCCAAGAAACTATGATACCACAATCTAAAGCTAACCAAGAAACTCCAAGGTTAATACTCTTATTAGCTAATATATTCATTACTATAATAGCCGCAATAAACCCTATTATTAAAATAGTAGGAACTTCTTTTAATAATAATTTAAATTCAATAATTTCATTTTTTATTCTTTTCATTTTGTACCTCTTTCTGTACCATACAAAAAGAAAAAAGCGCACTAGGCGCTATTTCCCTAGTTTTATTTATAGACAGGATGGTCACGAACTGTCTTTCTTATTGCTCATAAAATATATCACAAAACTAATACATTTGCAAATAAAATTTATAATGATATTTTTAATTTATAAAAGTTCTTCTTATTTCTTTAATTTGTCCTCTTTTATAAATATATATTGGTAAACTAATAACAAAACTTAAAAAAGAAAATAAAATAGAAAAATCACAAGTATAACGACTATAAATTAGAATTCCTTCATGATCATAACATGTTTCTTCTACTACAAACAAAAATATATTTTTATATTCTAAATGATACCCTGCTCCACCTAAAACATTTAAATATCTAACAAATAAATAAAATAACATTCCTAATGCACAAAATATAATAAATAAATCAACTAAATTTCTTCTTCTAAAACTAATAAGATCATATATAATTACAATAGTTAATAAAACTATTATTAAAGATTTATAATTAAATAATATATCTAAAATACTTATTAATGTTAATAAAATACTAATAAATAAAGTATATGAATATGTATTATTATAACGTTTTAATTCATAATTTTTCTTTTTACCTATTATCAATAAATATATATTAAAAATAAAAATTAATATACTAAAAATAAAATTAAAATTAATAGCTTTGCCAACTAAATCACCTTTTAAATAATAGTTAATATTAAAAGGATAAATATAAATATCATATATATAAGTTTCTTTTAAACTTGCATTTAATTCTTGAAATTTATTACCAACTATTAATAAATTAACAGTATTTATAATTACCATAATAATACATACTACTATAATATTAAAATCTATTTTCTTATCTATTACTTCTTTAGTTAAAAATATTAAAGGTAATAATATAAACAAAACTAATACTAAAAAATAATTAAAAATAGATGTTCCAAACAATATTTTATTAAAAAAAGTAACACTTAAAATATTATAAATAAGAAAAGTAAAACTTAATATAAATTCCTTTAAATAATAATTATAACTTTTTACTTTAATATCCATAATACTTTTAATAATCAAATTATTATCATTTAATTCATATATCTTTTCATATGTTTCTTTATTACAATTATCTGAAACATTAAATATTTTTAAATAACGATTAATAAATAGTTTTTTCTTAACTCTATTAATCAAATCACTAAATTTTTCTGCCATGTATTATCTCCTCCATTTTAGAACCTATGTAACCACAACGTGAACAAACATTAGTATCTAATTTAATATTAAACACGAATTTATGCACTTCCGTTCCAATCACTTCATTGCATACACTACATTTTACAAGATAAGATGATGATATTAAAAATATACTCGAAATAAACTCACAAAGATATAAAATTAAAAATTATTTTAAAATATTAAAAAACAACTTTGAAACAAGACCTATTTATCATAGATTAGATAATAGAATTACAGCTCATTTTATGATATCTTATACTGCTTTATTAATTTATAGATTATTAGAAAATTTATTAGAAGAAAAAGGATATCATTTTACAATTAATGAAATACTTTCAACATTAAAAAATATGACTGTATCTAATAGAGATAATTTATTTTATGAATCATGTTATACAGCTTCAACAAGTATGTACAGCTTTAAATGAAACATTTAGTTTAGGGTTAGATAAGAAATACTACAAAAACTCAGAATTAGGTAAAAAAGTTAAAAAATTTTTTTAGGTAATATTTACAGCCAACATTTTAAAAATTTTGGCTTAATCATTTTTTAGTATATAAGTACTAAAAATAACGTGTCAAATGTACATTGCAATTGTAGTATATCATTAATTCTACCTTTTGTAAATTTTTTTTATTGTCACTGCTAAATAGATTAATTGTAAATGTAAATTCTGCTGTTAGCAACTACATAATAGGTTTATTGACTAATCTTAGTAAGAAACTCATTTATTTTAAATGTTAGTAAAAAAGAACTTTAATGAATTTATTAAGAATATAGAAAATAAAGAGGATATAATCTTCTTATTTAAATATCATAAATGTTTGCAGTAGATTATATAGATTAAAAGACGTTATCATTGATGATAACTAGCATTCAATCATTAAAACAGCTTTAATTATTTTATAATAATCTTAATATCTTCTTTATCTAAATCATTATTTTCTAAATATAAATCAATTTCACGTAAAAGTTTTCCCTTAAAACTTTCTTCATTAAAATTTTTATTACAAAATGGCTCCATTTTTTCTTGATAAAAGTGAAAAGAACCATCATAAACAAAATAGTATTTCATTTGAACTATCCTATATTTAGTATAGTTCATATTTTTACGAAAAAGCATTCTATCAACCTGTAATCTAGGTTTAATTTCTATAATTTTTTCCCTTATTCTAAGTTCAAATTTTCCAATAATTTTAGTATTATCAAAAACATAAAACATTGCTATTTCCTCACTTCTTTATTTATTATTTCTAAATTTTTTCTTGAAGTAGTTATTTCTTTTTCATTAACTATAATGTTAGGGACTTCTTCTTTCATATTTAAATTCAAATTAATAGATTTGCTCTTAAATAAAGCATATTTTGCAAGTATTGGACCCATTAATTCATACAATACAGATGAACATAATATTACTGTTAAAAAAGTATTACCTATTTCCGGCGGTAGCATTCTTTCACCTAAAAAAGCTAAACCAATTGCCACCCCAGCTTGAGGAGCTAAAGCAAAGCCTAAATATTTTTTAATTTCTTTAGAACTATGAGTTGCCTTAGCACTTAAATAAGTTCCAAAATACTTACCAATTAATCTAACCATAAAATAAACTATACCAACTAAACCAATTGTTTTAAACGCCGAAATATCCATATTCATACCAGACATTACAAAAAATGGTAACATAATAGGAGGGCTAAACGCATCAACTTCAGCAAAAATTTTTTCATCATCCGTTTTATTAATATAGGCAGCTCCAAAAATCATACATGAAAGAAGCGGAGAAATATCAAATAAACTAGCACTTCCGGCTATAACGCAAATTAAACCAACGACTACAATTAATTGAGAATTTTTACTTCTTCCTTTCATTAAACTAGGCAATAATAAACCAGTTATAAAGCCAACAATCATAAAACAAAAATTATAAAGAATTGGTAAGATAATACTTAAAATTTCAATATAACCACTGGTATTGCTGCTAACAATAGCTGTAGCTACACTATAGACAAGCAGACATACAACATCATCTAAAGCTACAACTTGCAATAATGTATTGACAAATTCTCCTTTAGCTTTATATTGATTAATGGTCATCATTGTTGATGCGGGAGCTGTTGCTGTAGCTATAGCTCCTAAAAGTATTGCAAAATTAAACCCTAAATTAGGAAATAAGAAATAAGAAACTACTGTTACTAAACTTCCGGCTAATAACGCTTCACATAGAGTAATAAAAATAACCTTCATTCCCGTTTTCTTTAATACTTCTTTTTTAAAAAACCTACCTACGCCAAAAGCTATAAAACCTAGAGCTAAATCACTTAAAAAACTCATATTATCAATTACATTATGTGGTATTAAATCCAAAACACAGGGTCCTATTAAAACCCCAGCTAAAATATATGCTGTAACATTAGGTAATTTTAATAATTTTGTTATTCTCGATAATAAAAAGCCGGCTAGAAATATTATTGCTAAAGCAATTAAAATTGTTGAACCACCTTTATTTTCATATAATTTATATAAATTCATAATTTGTCCTCATTTCTTTACAATTATTACTTATCGTGCTATCATTATAACAACTATAAAAATAAAATAAACTAATGATTTTTTATTATTCCATAAGAAAAATTTATAATGAGGTATATTATGCTTGATCAAAAATTTACAACTTTATTAAAAATTTGTGAAGTTAAAAACTTTACAAATGCGGCTAACGAACTAGGTTTAACCCAACCTGCTGCTAGTCAACACATCAAAGCATTAGAGGAAGAATACAATATTAAAATCTTCAATAAAGCTAATAAAGAGTTAAAACTTACGGAAGAAGGCCAAGTTTTAGTCAAATATGCTAAAAGAATAGCTTCTTTATACAAAGAATTAGAAATGAAAATAGATGATGAAAAGAAACATAAGAAAAGTTTAATTATTGGTGTTTCTCATACTTCTGAATCTAATGTGATAGCTGATGTTTTAGCCACTTATTGTGCTAAAAATAAAGGTACTAGAATAAAAATTATTTCTAATACTATAAAAAATCTTTATGATAAGTTACAATCTTATGAAATTGACTTAGCTATTGTTGAAGGTGTTATACCTTCTAAAAAATATAATTCCTTACTTTTAGATACTGATAGTTTAGTTGTAGTTATGTCTAATGATAATCCTTTATCTAAAAATACAATCATTAATATTAATGATTTAAAAAATGAAAATTTAATATTGCGTTTACCAAATAGTCAAACTACTACTTTATTTGAAACTAATCTAAGTAATGCTAACTTGTCTTTAAATGATTTAAATATTATTTTAGAATTAGATAATATTGCAACTATAAAAGATTTAGTAGCCCATAATAGAGGTATTTCTATTCTGCCTAAAAGTGCTTGTTATCACGAAATTAAACATAATAGTTTACAAGTTAGGCCAATAGCTAATTTCAATATGTCTAGACAAATAAATATTATATTTCCTAAAAATTTTGAATATACTTATATACTAGATGAAATAATTACCATTTATAATAGCTTAATTCATTAAAGTGTTGAAATAGCTATTAAAATATAGTATTATTACTGCCTAAGATATTAGAAAGTGGGGAAACACAAATGAAAAATTTTTGGCAAGAATTTAAAAAGTTTATAACTAGAGGTAATGTTATTGATATGGCTGTCGGTGTTGTAGTTGCTACTGCTTTTACAGCTATTGTAAATGCTATAGTAAATAACATCTTAATGCCTATAGTTACAATGGCCGTTCCTGCTGGTTTAGATGGTTTAGTAACTGTTTTAAATCCTAAAAAAGCTGCTGTAACTGAAGCTACTGTTAATACAATTTCTTATTGGGGAACTACTTATGATGCTGATGTAGTTAATGTTATCAATTGGGGAATCTTAATTAATGCTGTTATTAATTTCTTCTTAATTGCTTTAATTTTATTTATAATTTTAAAGGTTTTCACAACTTTAAACAAGAAACGTAAAGCTCTATTAAGAAAGGAAGAAGAACAAAAAGCTCCGGCACCTGAACCAAAACCTAGTGAAGAAGTTTTATTATTAAGAGAAATTAGAGATTCTTTAAAAAATAAAGAAAGCAAATAATTTTACATAACCTCTAAACTTATGCTATTATATAGTTAGTTTGGAGGTTTTTTATATTATGAACATTACATTTCAAGGCAATAAAATAACATTAATTGGTAAAACTTTAAATATTGGTGACTGTTTAGAAGATTTCAAAGTTGTAGATAATAATCTTAACGAAGTTAGTTTAAAAGACTTACCTGGTAAAAAAGTATTTTTAACAGTTCCTTCTTTAGACACTCCTGTATGTGATTTAGAAGTTAGGACATTTAATAACAAGATGGGTAAATTAGATTATAATGTTTATGCAATTAGTATGGATTTACCATTTGCTCAAAGTAGATGGTGTGGAGCTAAAGGCGTAAATAATGTATCTACTTTATCTGATTACAAAAACCATAGTTTTAGTAAAGTAACTGGTACCTATATTGAAGAATTGGGTTTACTTACAAGAAGTGTTATTGTTGTAGATGAAAATAACAAGGTAACTTATATTGAATACGTTAAAGAAGTTACTAATGAACCTGATTATGATGAATGTTTAAAAAATTTATAAAAAATAATCCCTCAATCGAGGGATTTTTTAATCTTCTAACATAATATTTAATATTTCAACATCCGTTTCTTTCATACCTTTACTTGCGAGTCTGCCTACATTTTTAATAGTGTTATCAACGCCCTTAGTAACAATACCTTCCCCAGCTTTAAATTCCTTGTGTTTTAAATACATATCTCCACCAATAAAACCTGCTTCTAAAGCTAAAGAAATCTTAGCAGCACAAGAAGATTTAGCCCCATCACAAATAATTCCTGAACTAATAGCCAAGGCATTAACAATTGTGTGACATACGGCTTCTTTACCATTACCTAACATATACATGATTCCAGCAACTGCGGCTGCTCCGGCACTTATAGCCCCGCAGAAAGCTGAAAGTCTACCGATATCTTTTTTCTCTTCTAAAGCTATTAAATCACTAACAATTAAAGATCTTAATAATTTATCTTCTGGTATATTATATTCTTTAGCATAAACAACTAAAGGGACTGAAGTCGTAATACCTTGATTACCACTACCAGAAATTATTACAACTGGCATATCACAACCTGCCATTCTAGCATCTGAGGCCGCGGCGGCATAGGCTTTAGCTTTTTCTCTTATAGAATGACTAGATTCTAATAATATTTTACCTATTGAGGCACCATATTTACCAGATAAACCCTCAATCGCTATTGCATAATTATAATCTAATTGTCTTTTTAATGTGTCTTTTAAATCCGTTAAATCACAATTACTCGCAAAATCTAGGATATCAGACACATTTAATTCTTCATATTCTTTTTGTTTTTGTTCTAAAGTTAAAGCTTTATCAATAATATTTTGCTTGTTTTTTCTGACATGAGTAATATTATTGTGAAAATCTTCTAAGATTACTTCTACTTCATCATCTAAATATTTACCCACTAATCTTATATATAAAGTTTTACAAGAGGTAGCTAATTTAACATTTACAATTTTCTTAGCTAAAAGTTCATTTATTTCTTCAATATTACTTTCATTTAATTTGCTTAATATTTCAAGCTCTAAACTAGGGTTTCCTGCTACTAAACCGGCTACAATAGCGGCTTCAATACCTTTTAAACCATTAGTATTAGGCACTGTAACGCTTTTAGCATTTTTTATAATATTTCCACAAATATAAGCATCAACATGAGTTGGATTTATACCTAAAACTTCTTTTAATTTAGCTGCTGCTAAACTAATAGCAATAGGTTCTGTGCATCCCATTGCCACTATTAATTCACTTTTTAATAATTTTGTAAATAAAGCTTGTTTGTCCATAAATATCTCTCCTAAATATATGATTATTTTAACACAATTTCTTAACCTATAAAACTAGAAATAAATATTTCTAAACCAATAAATATTAAAATAATACCACCAAAAATAACAGCCTTGTTTTCAAATTTAGTGCCAAACTTTTTACCAATAAAAATGCAAATCAAACATAAGATGAAAGTTACTATAGCTATAATTAAACAACAAATAATTGCTTCTAAATTACTGTAATTAGAAAAAGTAAGTCCGACAGATAATGCATCAATAGATGTAGCAATAGCCTGAATAAATATAGTCTTAAATGTCAATGTTTTTATTTCTTCTTGTTCATCCTTTTTCTTTAAGCCATCTCTTATCATTTTAATACCTAATATGCTTAATAATATTAATGCAATCCATGGAATATATGCTTCAATATATTTTATAAAGGAATGGCCTACAAAATAACCTATAAGTGGCATACCAGCTTGGAAAAAGCCAAACATAAAAGCTATTAAAAGCATTTTTCTTTTTCGCATTTTATTTTCTTCAAGCCCATTAGCCATCGAAACCGCACATGCATCAGCAGCTAAGCCACAACCAAATAATATACTTTTTAAATAAAAATTAAAATTCATATTTTCCTCCTAAACATTAAAAAAAGACCTATGCTTAAAAAAGCATAAGTCTCGTATTTTAAGATTGAGCCTGGTTAACCATTATGTAGACCAATCACCTAAAAGGCATACTACTCCCTCATTACCAACTAATTCTAACAAATTAAAATATTTTTGCAAGTATTTTTTAAGAAAATATCTTTTTTAAAGTTGGATATAATTTTTTATAATACTGATATTTAATATTATAATAGTTAATATTTTGAGGTTTATAAACATCACCATATTTAACTAAAGTTTTAACACCTGCAAAAGTTATTTTTTTATCACCAATCATAGCTAAAATAATTGCCCCATAGGCTGGTCCTTGTTCATTAACTAAAGTTTTTACTTCCAAATTAAAAACATCTGCTAAAATTTGACACCATAGTTTTGATTTAGAACCACCACCACAAACAGTTAAATTATTTATCCCTATTCCTTCTTGTCTAACGATTTCTAAACAATCTCTTAAAGCAAAACTAACTCCTTCAAGAATAGCCTTAGACATATCACCTCTAGAAGTCGTAGCACTCAATCCGATAAATGCACCCTTAGCTAAAGGGTCATTATGTGGACTACGCTCTCCCTGAAGATATGGTAAAAAATAAAGCTCCTTAGCATCTGCGTGCAACATTTCCGTTTCATTTTCTAAATAGTTAGTAGTTTTTAAAACATCTTCTAAAAACCACTTTCTACAACTAGCCGCACTTAAGATACAGCCCATTATATATGTACCTTGAATATGTGAAAAAACATGAAGACCATAACTACTTAATTGCTTAGCTTCTTTAACAGGTATTAATATAGTACCACTAGTCCCTAAACTAATATTACATGTTCCTTCTTCTAAAGTATTTGTGCCAAGAGCAGCCAAAGCATTGTCAGCACCACCAGCAATAATTTTTGTCTTATTAAAGGCATATTTTAGGGCTATGTCATCTTTAACTATCCCCACAACTTCATAACTTTCTAGAAGCCTTGGCAATTGATTAATTTTAATATTAGCTATTTCAAGCATCTCTTTACTGTAACATCTATTTTTTACATCTAATAATAAAGAACCTGCCATGTCTGTATAATCTGACACAAACTTACCTGTCAAATAATAAACTAAATAATCCTTAGGTAACATTATTTTACTGATCTTATTAAAATTGTCTTTTTCATGTTTTGCTAACCATTTTAATTTAGGTAAAGTAAAACCAGCATAACTAATATTATTAGTTAAGTTATAAATTTTTTCCTTATTTTGATTTAATTCATCATTTTCTTCTATAGTTCTATTATCATTCCATAAAATACAAGGTCTAATTACTTTATCTTCTTTGTCTAAGATAACTAAACCATGCATTTGCCCAGAAATAGCTAAGGCCTTAACTTCTCCTAAATATCCTTTTAATTCTCTTAATACTTCATCTAAGGCATCAAGCCATACGCTTGGATTTTGTTCTGTACCATTATTATCTACATATGAAATATCATAACTAGCACTAGCTGAAGCAACAACATTACCTAAATCATTACTAATTAAAGCTTTTAAAGCGCTAGTTCCTAAATCTAGTCCTAAATACATATTAATTACCAAATAAAATTTGATTAATAATGCTCTCTAGATATTCTTGTTTTCCAGAACATGGTTTATCACAATATTTTTTATTTGCAGCATAACTAGCTAATTCTTCTAAATTAATTTCATTATTTAAAACTTTTTTACCTACAGTTGTAGAATTAAATGAAGCATATTTTTGTTTTATAAATTCTTCTATTCTACCATCTTTAATTATCTTTTCAGCATTTAATAAACCTAAGGCAAAAGTATCCATACCTAAAATATAAGCTTCAAATGTATCTTCCCAAGTATTAGAAGGTCTTCTAGTTTTAGCATCAAAATTGAAGCCACCAGTTAGACCACCATTTTTTAAAACTTCTAACATACAATATGTAGCACTATAAACATCAAATGGGAATTCATCTGTATCCCAACCCAAATGCGGATCACCTTGGTTTGCATCAATTGAACCTAACATTCCATTAATACTTGCTATTCTTAAATCATGTTCAAAAGTATGACCAGCTAAAGTAGCGTGATTAGCTTCGATATTTAATTTAAAATCTTTATCTAGACCATATTGTTTTAAAAAGCCAATAGCGGTAGCGGCATCATAATCATATTGGTGTTTCATTGGTTCTTTTGGTTTTGGTTCGATATAAAAATCCTTAAAGCCAATCTTACGGCCATAATCAACTGCCATGTGCATTAATCTAGCGATATTATCAAGTTCAAATTTAACATCAGTGTTAAGTAAAGTTTCATAACCTTCTCTACCACCCCAGAAAACATAACCACGTCCACCTAATTTAACTGTAATATCTAAGGCTTTTTTTATTTGAGCAGCAGCAAAGGCATAAACTTCAACATCATTAGTTGAACCAGCACCATTCATAAAACGGGGATTAGAAAACATATTAGCTGTTCCCCATAAGCATTTAATATCTGTTCCTTGCATTTTTTCTAAAATATAATCTGATATTTCATCTAATCTTTGATTAGTTACATTAATATCAGCATCTTCTGGCACTAAATCAACATCATGGAAACAAAAATATTTAATTCCTAGTTTTTGCATAAATTCAAAACCAGCATCAACTTTGGCTTTAGCGTGTTCCATAGTATTTAATTCTTTGCCTAATGATTTGTCTGCTGTTCCTTGACCAAACATATCAACACCATTAGCTCCTAATGTATGCCACCAACTTAAAGCAAACTCTAAATGTTCACTCATTTTTTTGCCTAATACTATCTTATCTGAATCATAAAACTTAAAAGCTAATGGATTCTTACTTTTAGGTCCTTCATATTTAATTTCTGGTATATTTTTAAAAATCATTTTCTACTCCTCTTATTTAAACTTATCTTTATTTTTTCTGAAAAATTCATAATAAACTTTAACGTTTTCTAACTCATACCAATTACTAATATTAACTGGACTTTCATCTAAATTATAAACCCTAGTTTTATCCATACCTAATATTTTATCCATACCTAATATTAAAGGTGAATGGGTAGAAATTATAAATTGGCACCCGTAATATCTACTAGCCTTCTTAATTAATTCAACTAATTCTAATTGATATTTACTAGAAAGACAATTTTCTGGTTCATCTAATAAATAGATTGAATCTTCTTCAATCAAATCATCATAAATACTTAATGCTTCTTGGCCATTTGACAAGACAGTCTTTTTAGGCCTAACATTTCTTTCTAAGTATTTGTTTTGAGTAATCTTTTTTATCTCTAGATATTCTTTTAGAGTTTCATAATCAGCAGAAGTTTTAAAAGGATTACCTCTAGATAAAATTTCTCTTCTTTTAGCTTTATAAAACTCATATTCTTTAACTCGCTGATTATTAGATTCATCTCTTTCTCTAATAATCTTAAATATATCATTACTAGTAATTAAAATAATATTTTTTGGTTTTCTTAAATTACCATTGTCATTATAACTAAAACTATACTCACATTTTTTAACAAAGTCACAAAAGGGATGATATAGATTACTTTTTTCATCATAAAAGCTATCATCAGTTAGTTCATTAAAAAACTTAGCCTTAAGTTTAGATGCAACAATATTTAAAACTGTTGTTTTACCACTACCATTATTACCATATAAAATAGTAAGGTCAGTAAAACTCATTTCCGTAAATAAATTGTTAAAGAAAATATTCCAAGGATATAAAGTATAATTTACATGAGCTATGTACTTATCTATTTCTAATGTTGAAGGAAACTTAAAATATTTTAAATAAATCATAACGTTAAAACTTCAGTTAAATCTTTAATTTTAATAACCTTACTTGGAATATCAAACCTTACTAAGTCTGGAACCCATACTGCCTGCATATTAGCATTTATTGCTGCCTCAATACCTGATTTGCTATCTTCTAATACTAAACATCTTTCAGGTTGCAAATTAAAGTGTTTACTACAATTTAAAAATATTTCTGGGTTTGGTTTAGATTGTTTAAAATCCTCACCGCTAACTATATAGTCAAAATAGGCTGTTAAATTAGTATCTTTTAAATTATCTAATATTAGTTGTTTTGAACTTGATGATGCTAAAGCTATTTTTTTATTTAATGATTTTAAATAATTCAAAGCTTCAATAAGTCCTTTTTTTATTGGAACCCCATTATGTCTTAATTCATACTCTAGCATTTCATTTCTTTCTTCTTTTAAATCTAAAAAAGAAATATTCGTATCATAATATTTTTCAAATAAAACTTTAGAATCAGCAATATTTCTACCTTTAATGCTATCTAAAAACTCTTTATTAAACACTAAACTATGACTAGCTAAAATTTTAGCCCAAATTTTTTCTGCTAAGACCTCAGTATCAAACATGAGACCATCCATATCAAAAATAATTAAATCTATTTGATTAAAGATTGAATCTTTGCCCATACTTCGTCAACTACAGGAATCCCTTTCTCTAAATTTTCTTCTCTTGTTTTAGCACTTAATTCACCCGGGTAATAAACTTCACCATTTTCCTTAACTGGAATTGATGATTTGATATCCGCTATTATCTTTTCAACAAAGTTATTTGTTTTGTCACTACTATTAACTTTACTTGGGTCAATAGCAATAAATATCTGTGATAAACCAACTTCATCACCTAATTTAGTAATATCAGCTACACTATTACCACCAGTTAGTATAGTAGCCATCATATCTAAAACTAAAGATAAGCCAGAACCTTTCCAATAACCTATTGGTAAAAATCTTTTTGTTTTTTCAAGCTCTGTTGGATCACAAGTTAAATTGCCATTAGAATCAAAACCACCTGGGTATGGTAATTGTTTACCCAAAAGACGAGTTTGCTCAACTTTACCATATGAATATTGACTAATTGCCATATCACAAACAACATGTTTACCATTAGATCTAGGTACACTAATAACTAATGGATTATTTCCTAATTTCGGGTCCATTCCACCCCAAACTGGCATATTAGCTGTTGTATTAGAAAAACAGATACCAATCATACCTTTATTTGCAGCCTCAAGACCATAAGTTCCACCACGCATCCAATGATTTGTATTACCTAACATAACAAGGCCAATCCCATGAACTTTAGCTAAATCACAGGCCTTATCCATTGCTATTTTAGCATTTAAAGGTCCAATTCCAAGGTTGCCATTCATTTTGCAAAGTGAACCAATTTCAAGCTCAATATTTGGCTTAGTTGTAGGATTTACTTCACCTTTATCCATATATTCAATTAGACGAGGAAATCTATTAGCTCCGTGAGAATAAACACCATCTAAACTGTTATTAGCAAATATCTCCGCTAAACTTTTAGCATCCTCTTTTAAAACATTTCTACTTAATAATATTTTTTCTAATGTTTCTTTTAATATTTCATATTTAATTAACATGTTTTCACCTCTCTAATATTATATAAAATAAGGTGGTTTAAAACCACCTTTTTAAATAAATAATTAATTATTTTTTATAATATAAGAAGCTTTTCTTTTAATAATATAATTAAGATATAAACAAGTAATAATAGAAATTGTAATTACAATTATTAAATAAAAGCCAATATTAGCTAAATAATTAATATTAAAATATGTTACCCCTATGTCAGAAACAATTTTAATCAACATTGAATTTATCATATTTGTTATAAAAATATCAATTATTAATGTTAATATTAAACTTATTAACAATGAAAATAAAAATATAGATACATAATTTCTAATTATATTCTTTGTTTTAAAGCCAAACACTTTAAGAGTCACTAAATTCCTTCTCTCACTTTTAATCATTAAAGATATAAATAACATAATTAAAGCTATACTAGCTAATATACTTATGATTAAAACAGTATTGTCAATAAATTTAACATCATCACTAGCTAATATATTATTAACCGTCTTTAACGACATCATATTATTATAATTAATATAATCTCCTAACTCATATATCTTTTTAATATTATCAATATTATTTGAAATAGCATAACCAGAAACCATATAAAATGAGTATTGACTAGCAATACTATTTAAAGTAAAGTAATCACAATATACTTCGTATTCATTACTATCAACAATACCAATAATTCTCATACCATGATCAAAAGGAGAATAACTCAAATCTGGTATTTCTTGATATATTGGATTAGTCTTACGCTCTGGTATTCTAAAATCATAAATCATATTTTTTTCAAATGGTTCATCAAATAAATAATCATATAAAGCTTTAGAAATAATTACTTGATCTGAAGCCATATATTCTTCTTTTTCCCCAGCAATTAAAGGCTCATTATTATAAATACAATAATGAATTGTTAAAAATATTTGACTATCTAAATTTTTCTTTTCAACTAAAGGAATATATAAATTATAAGTTTCATATAAACTGTTGACAAATAATTCTCTATCTAAATTAATATAATTATATCTACCTAAAAGATTATCCCTATCTAAACTAGACAATTCTACTTTATTTAAATAATCTTCTAATTTACCATCTACTTTAATAATTGTATCTGGTTTAAATTTTACTTGAAAGTTATTAGATTTAATACTTAAATTTAAAGTAACATTCCCATCTATTATACTTTTACTTAAATTATTATAAGCAAAATCGGTTAGATAATTAACTTTATTGTTATTTAAATATATCCTAGTAGGTAAATTATTTATATTAATGTCTATATACCAAACACTATCAAGATAATCATCATATAACATAGAACCATAATTTATTTCTACTTCTTTACCATCATTATCTATATATCTAGCTATTGGCAAATAGTCATAATTCTTATCTTTTAAATAATTAATGGTTGGGGTTGTTAAAGAAAAAAACTTAATATTAACAACGATAAATAATAGTAAGGTAAATAATGTAATTAATAAAGTAAATATACTAAATTTAAAAATATTTCTTTTTAATACATTTAAAGAATATTTAATATTAAAATTATTTTTAACTTTATTATTAATATCTAATAGATCATCAATATTATTAGTTTCATTATTAGTTTTTTCTTCTATTAATTTATTATCT
Source organism: uncultured Acholeplasmatales bacterium (assembly GCA_944324705.1). GTDB lineage: Bacteria > Bacillota_I > Bacilli_A > Acholeplasmatales > Anaeroplasmataceae > CALUXS01. Next base: position 43,492 of record CALUXI010000006.1, on the reverse strand, counting down.
TTAATTATTAATAAATAATCACATATTTGTTTAAATAAATCTTCATTATGACTTGTTACTATTACTAATTTATTTTTAGAAATAGATTTAATTAAGTTGCTAATTATATGAGCATTTTCTTTATCTAATGCGGCTGTAGGTTCATCTATTAAAATAATTGGATTATCTTTTAAATAAGCCATTATTAAAACCAATCTTTGTCTTTCTCCATTAGATAAATTGTCAACTTTAGTATTTAATAAATGTTTTAATTTAACTTTTTCTAATAAGTTTTCATCTACTTCACTTATTAAATTAATATTTTCTTTAACAGTAAGTCCACTAACTAAATTATTATTTTGGGTTACATAAGATAGCGTATTAGAAAATATATCATTAATTACTTTTACACTTTTTAAATCAATACAAATATCACCAATGTCTGTTTTTTCAATATTAGAAATAAGATTTAATAGTGTCGTTTTACCAGAACCAGAAGGACCTAATATTAAATATAATCCCCTATCTTTAAATATATAATTTACATCTTTAAATATTATATTTTCCCCAAAACTTTTATTTATATTTTTTAATTCAATCATAACTATACAATACCATAATTCCCATATATTTCTAAAGTATCAATATTATTAGCACAAGCATCATAATATTGAATTTCATGTGTTATTTGAGGATTTGGACTATAATCGCACGTAAATAATACCGCACCATAATAGAATACTTCACCTCTTACATAGCTACTTGCTAAATCATAAAAAGAACCATGGTTAAATTGATAAATAGCTTCATAATAATCTGTAGCAGAATTTGAATTAGAATATACACTTAAATCGGAACTATTAAAACTCATAGTGTAAGATATAGATGGTCCACTTGGAGATAAGCCCACACTAAATGTTCCACCAGAAGAACTTTCTTCATTTTTCGGAACATATTGAATCATTGTACAACCTTCTGGTAGTTGAGCATAAACTTTTACTTGATGGTTGAGCCATTCCCCACCATATGAACCTATACCTATAAATCCCCAATCACGACCATTGTGAGGTGAAACAAGGACTCTATAGATTAATGCATAAATGTTTGCATCTTTGTTTTTTAATAATACATCATCAACTCTTGTATAATATTGTAATTTATCCTTAATTGTATAGGTCCTTTCTTGAACATTAAATGTATCGTTTAACATACGATAAGGATAATAATCATTACTTACACTGAATCCTAATGCAGCAGCCGTAGCCCTAAATTCTGCATAATCATCTGCTGCTTCAACTTTTGGTGCAATAAAAACAATAATGGCCGTGAATAATATAATTAATGAAATAGATATTTTCTTTAACATTTTATTTTCTCCTTTAAAAAATAAAATGAGGGTCTAGAAGACCCTCAAATATTTATTTAATTAACCTTCATAATGTGGATCTTCTGCCATTTTCTTATATCTTGCATAACGACGCATTGCATCTTCTTTATTGCATTCTAATAATTCTTTAGCATGATCTGGATTAATCTTAGTTAATTGAGCATAACGACCTTCATTTAATAGGAATGCTTCATATTTATCCCAATCTGGTTCTTTAGAATCTAATGTGAATGGATTCTTACCTTCTTTAGCTAAATCAGGATTATATCTGAATGTTGGCCAATAACCACATTCTGTAGCTAATTTAGCTTCGTTTTGACTCATATATAAACCTTTCTTAATATTATGAGCAATACATGGAGCATAAGCAATTACAATTGAAGGACCATGATAAGCTTCAGCTTCTTGTAAAGCTTTAATTACTTGATTTTGGTTATAACCATGACAAATTTGAGCAACATATACATGACCATAACTCATAGCAATTGAAGCTAAGTCTTTCTTCTTAGTTGGTTTACCAGCAGCAGCGAATTTAGCAATAGCACCAAAACGACTTGATTTAGATGCTTGACCACCAGTATTTGAATAAACTTCTGTATCTAATACTAAGATATTAACATCTTGGTTATTAGCGATTACATGGTCTAAGCCTCCATAACCGATATCATAAGCCCAACCATCACCACCAATAATCCATTGAGATGATTTAACAAAGTATTGTTTTAAATCTAAAATTTCTTTAGCATAAGGAGCATCTACTTTATTTAATTCAGCTTCTAATTTAGGAGCGATTTCTAAAGTATATGAACCTTCTTCTCTGTGAGCAACCCAATCTTCACATAATGCTTTTAATTCAGCTGGCATATCAGCATAATGGTTTACCATAATTGTTTGTAAACGATCACGCATTGTTGTATAAGCAACTTCCATACCGAAACCAAATTCAGCATTATCTTCAAATAATGAGTTAGCCCAAGCTGGACCACGACCATTTGCGTCTGTTGTATATGGACTTGATGGATATGAACCAGAATAAATTGATGAACAACCTGTAGCATTAGCTACCATCATTCTATTACCAAATAATTGTGATACTGCTTTAACATATGGAGTTTCACCGCAACCACCACAAGCACCACTGAATTCAAATAATGGTTTAGAGAATTGAACATTCTTAGCATTCTTAGTACCTGCAACTTCTGATTTATAAGTTACATGATTATAGTAATAATCAGCTAATTCAACTTCACCATTTTCACGAGCAGCAGCAATTGGATGACTAGTTAAAGCTTTAACTTTAGTAACAGTACCATCAGCATTCTTTTGTGGTTTACCAGGACAAACTGTTAAACATACACCACAACCTGTACAATCAAGTACTGAAACTGAGATTGCATATTTATAACCTTTAAATCCTGTAGCATCTAATAATTGAGCATTACTTGGAGCAGCAGCAACTTCTTTTTCATCTAATAAGAATGGACGAATACAAGCATGAGGACATGCAAATGCACATTGATTACATTGAATACATGCAGCTGGGTTCCATGCTGGTACGTCTGTAGCTACACCACGTTTTTCATAAGCTGCAGTACCTTGAGGCATATGGCCATCTAAGTAATCTTTGAATACTGATACTGGTAATGAATCACCTTTAATTGAATCAATAACTTCAGCAATTTCTCTAACAAATTTAGGTTTAGAATTGTCAGCTTTTTCAGCCTTATCAACAGGTAATTTAGCCCATTCAGGTTTAACTTCTACTTCAACTAAACGTGAACCACCTAAATCGATAGCTAAATGATTTTGTTTAACTACATCTTCACCTTTCTTCATGTATGTCTTAGTAGCAAATTCTTTCATATGAACACATGCTTCATCATAAGGCATTACATTTTGATTTAATTTGAAGAATGCAGATTGCATAACTGTATTAACACCTAAACCTGGACGGAAACCACATTCACGAGCAGCTTGATAAGCATTAATGATATATAATTTAGCATGTCTTTCAGCTAAAATCTTCTTATATGAATTAGGTAATAATTCTTCAATATGATCTTTATCTGTTACAGTATTTAATAAGAATGTTCCACCTTCACGTAAACCAACAATCATATCAAATTTCTTTAAGTATGCATCTAATGAACATGATACAAAGTGAGGGTTGTTTACTAAATATGTAGATCTAATTGGGTTCTTACCGAATCTTAAATGTAAACGAGTAGAACCACCTGATTTCTTAGAGTCATATGCTGCATATGATTGAGCATATAAATCAGTATAGTCACCAACAATTTTAGAAATATTCTTACATGCACCAACAGTACCATCAGAACCTAAACCGAAGAATAATAATTCAGTTGTATCTTTATCAGCTGTATCAATATGTTCAGAATAATCAAGAGATGTATGACCTAAATCATCATTAATACCTAATGTGAATTGATTCTTAGGATCTTTGCTTGCTAAATTCTTATAAACAGCATAAACCATATCTGGTGTAGTATCTTTACTTGATAAACCATAAATACCACCAATAATTAATGGAGCATTTTTTACACCATAATATAATGAACGTACATCTAAGTATAATGGTTCGCCAACAGAACCTTGTTCAATTGTTCTATCTAAAACAGCGATTCTCTTAACTGTTTTTGGCATAGCTTCTAAGAAGTATTCTTTAGCAAATGGACGGTATAAATGAACAATCATTAAACCAACTTTTTCACCTTTAGCTGTTAAATAATCAACTACTTCTTGAGCTGTTTGAGTTACTGAACCCATAGCAACAATTACATCTGTGGCATCTTTAGCACCATAATATACATAAGGAGCATAATGACGACCTGTTGCTTCACTAATTTTTTCCATATAATCTTTAACAATTGCAGGAACTTTAGCATATTGTAAAGCTTGTAATTGTCTTGTTTGGAAATAAACATCATCATTTTGAGCAGTACCACGAGTTTTAGGGAATGCAGGATTTAATGCATTATGTCTAAAATTAGCAACTGCTTCTTTATCTAATAACTTATCAAATACTGAGTAATCAATAGCTTCAATAGTATTAACTTCATGAGAAGTTCTAAAACCATCAAAGAAATGTAAGAATGGAATACTTGCCTTAATTGCAGATAAGTGTGCAACACCTGCTAAATCCATTACTTCTTGAACTGAAGATGAACATAACATTGCAAAACCAGTTTGACGGCAAGCCATAACATCTTGGTGATCACCAAAAATTGATAAAGATTGTGCAGCTAAAGCACGAGCAGAAACATGAATTACACCTGGTAAACATTCACCAGCTATCTTGTACATATTAGGAATTTTTAATAATAAACCTTGAGATGCAGTATATGTAGTAGTTAAAGCACCAGCTTGTAATGAACCATGAACTGTACCAGCGGCACCTCCCTCAGATTGCATTTCAACGATTTTAACAGGCATACCAAATAAATTTTTCTTACCTTGAGCAGCCCATTCATCAGTATACTCTGCCATAGGTGATGACGGAGTAATAGGGTAGATACCAGCTACCTCTGTAAAAGCGTAGGCAGCATATGCAGCAGCATAATTACCATCGACTGCCATTCTTTTTTTATCTTGACTCATAATTTCCTCCTTGATATGAGATTTCTATATTATTATAAAACTCTTAGACTTCTTTTTCAACATCATTAAGGCATTTAAAACCATATTTTGTTTATTTTTATAACAAATAATTAATTTTGTTTATTTATAAAAAATATTACAAATAGTTTTCTCTTATTTTTATTTCAATTGCAAAATAAAACATTTATGTTATAATCTTTATGCGCCCTTTTAGTTTAATGGTAAAACGAAGCAATGGTAATGCTTAAATCCAAGTTCGATTCTTGGTTGGGGCACCATTTTTTTGTATATGGAGGTTAAGCATGCTTGACAATGAAGAACAATTAACTGACATCAATATAGAATCAAACAATAAAAAACCAGAAAATAAACCCATAAATAAGAAAAAAATAATTTCTTGGATTTTAGTAGTTTTATTACTATCAGCTGTAACATTTACTCTTCTGTTTAGTTTTGAAGATATGGGAGAAGTCATAAAAGTTATGCAAAATGCTAATCTTAAATTCATTGGGATAGCCATACTATGTCTTTTAATATATACAATTATTTGGCCTTTATCCTTATGTTTAATAAGTAGAGCTAAAAAAAATATGCAAAACCATTTTATAGATTCATATCTAATAGGCTATACTGAACACTTCTTTAATGGTATTACTCCTTTTTCTACTGGCGGACAACCTATTCAGGTTTATTTATTTACTAAAAGAAAAGTAAGTGCTGCCGATTCTACAGGTTTAATTTTAACAAACTTTGTTGCATATATGATCGCAACTAATATATTTGCTATTGCAGCTTTATTTTATTATAGTACATTTGCAAGTAATTTTAACGCCTCTACTATTTGGATGGTTGGATTAGGATTTGCTATGAATTTCTTTACCTTAGTCTTTATGATTTTAATGGCTACTTGTAAATTTATTCGTGATTTTTTTAAAAAAGTTTTACTTGCTTTATGTAAGATTAAATTTATTGGTAAATTCTTAACTAAATTAGTTCCTATCTTTGATAAATATTGTGAAAACGCTCAAACAGCATCTAAAGAAATATTTTCTAACAAATGGTATTTCTTTCTTGCTATTTTAATACGCGGAATTTCTTTATTCTTCTATTATGCTATTCCTTTCTTTATTCTAAAATCATTAGGTGTAGATCTTGCATTAGAAACTTTACCAATAATTATGCTTGCTACTGCCTTTGCTATAACTACTATGGTTTGGGTACCTACTCCAGGTGGTACTGGTGGTATTGAAATTGCCTTTACTTTCATATTTACTACTTTTGCTGGTGTAACTAGTGCTATTGGTTCAGCTGGAATGGTTATTTGGCGTGGTATTACTTATTATTTTTTAATGTTAATTAGTGCTATTTCATATATCATATTTGAATTAAAAGTTAAATATGATAATAAAAAGGAGCTAAATAAAAATGATACATGTTCTACTGACCGGGGATAACAAAATATTTACTGGTATTTGCCTAAATGTCCTGAGCATTTTGAAATATACTAAATCACCTGTACACATTCATATTATGACAATTGAAGTTCCTTGGCACCCTAGTAAAAAAATATCAAAAGAAAATTTTGATTTACTTTGTAAAGTTGTAAAACAAAAAAGTCCCCAAAGTCTACTCTCTTATTATGATATAGCCGATGAATTCGTTAAAGAATTTGCTGATAGTCCTAATAAAAACCCTGCCTATAGTCCGGCATCATTGACTAGATTATTTTTACAAAGGTATATTAATTGTGACAAACTAATTTATTTAGATGCTGATACTATGTGTACTATGTCACTTGAAGAATTTAATAAAATTGATATTTCCAATGCTGAAATTGGAGTTTGCCTAGATTATATGGGTAAATTTTGGTTGCATCGCGATTATTTTAATTCTGGTGTCTTATATATCAATATGAAAAAAGTAAATGAAACTAATTTATTTAATGAAGCTATAAAATTATTGAAAACTGAAAAATTATTCTTTAGTGATCAAACAGCACTCTATAAATTATCAAAAGCTAGAGTTTATATGCCAATGCGCTATAATGAGCAAAGAAAAATAAAACCAGATACAGTAATTAAACATTTTAATAAAGGAATTAGATATTTACCTTTCTTTAAAATATATAATATTAAACAATGGGAAGTTTCTAAAGTTCATAGTTTCTTTAAAATGCATGATTTTGATGATATTTATGATGAATACCACAAATTATTCCCAACTTTACCAAAATTAGTTTAATTAATTTTAGACTTGCTTTAAGAACTCATTTTTAATATAATTGATAAGGGCACTCAAGTTCCTCTCTCGGGAGGACTTTTATTTTTTATATAAATCGGAGGAATATCATGACTAAACAAGCAAAATACATATTTGTTACTGGAGGAGTTGTTTCTTCTCTTGGGAAGGGAATAGCTGCATCTTGTATTGGTAGACTTTTAAAAAATCGTGGGCTTAAAGTTTTTATGCAAAAATTTGATCCTTATATTAATGTCGATCCAGGCACTATGTCTCCTTATCAACATGGTGAAGTTTTCGTAACTGATGATGGAGCAGAAACTGATTTAGATTTAGGACACTATGAACGCTTTATTGATGAAAACTTAACTAAAGAATCAAATGTAACAACAGGTAAAATATATTCTAATGTTATAGCGAAAGAACGCCGTGGCGATTATTTAGGGGCTACTGTTCAAGTTATTCCTCATATCACTAATGAAATAAAGGCAAAATTAAAAAAAGCAGCTGAAGTTAGTGGTGCTGATGTAATTATTACGGAAATTGGGGGAACTGTAGGTGATATTGAATCACTCCCTTTTTTAGAAGCCATTAGACAAGCACGACGTGATTTTGGCTATAATAACACATTATATATTCATAATACCTTAATACCTTATCTAAGAGCTGCTGGAGAAATAAAAACTAAACCAACTCAGCACTCAGTTAAGGAATTAAGAAGTCTTGGTATTCAACCTGATATGATTATTTTAAGAACGGAAGTATCTATAAAAAAAGAACAAAAAGATAAAATAGCTTTATTTTGTGATGTACCTGATAAATGTGTTTTTGAAGCTAAAGATGCCAAAATTTTATATGAAATTGCTACTTCTTTACATGAACAACATATTGATGACTTAATTTGTGAACATTTTGGCTTTAATGATATTAAACCTTGTGATTTAACTGAATGGAATCAAATGATTAATCAAATTAAAAATTTAAAAGGTGAAGTAAAAATTGCCCTAGTAGGTAAATATGTTTCATTACAAGATGCTTATATTTCAGTCAATGAATCATTAAAACATGCTGGTTATTTTTTTGGTAAAAAAGTTATTATTAATCCTATTGATTCAACTAAAATAAAAGATGATAATTATCTTGAACTATTAAAGAATTGTGATGGTATCTTAGTGCCTGGTGGTTTTGGTGAAAGAGGGACATATGGAAAAATGCTAGCTATTAAATATGCTAGAAAAAATAATGTCCCTTTATTAGGAATTTGTTATGGTATGCATTTGGCTTGTATTGAATACGCTAGAGACGTTTTAGGTTATTTAGATGCTAACACTACAGAAATTGATCCTAATACTACTCATCCAATTATTGATTACCTACCTGGTCAATATGAAGGCATTAATATGGGTGGTACATTAAGATTAGGACTTTATGATTGTAAATTAATTGATAATACTGTTACTAAAAAATACTATCAAAAAGATTTAATTAGAGAACGTCATCGCCATCGTTATGAATTTAATAATAAATTCTTAGAATTATTTAATAATGATTTAATTATCAGTGGAATAAACCCACAAGCAAATTTAGTAGAGATTGTAGAACTTAAAAATCATCCGTTCTTTGTTTGTTGTCAATTCCATCCTGAATTCTTATCAAGACCAAATAGACCTCATCCTTTATTTATTGGTTTAATTGAAAATGCAATAAATTATAACATTAAAAAAACTAGTTAGCTAATTTATGGCTTAAACTAGTCTTTTTTTATACTTACGCTCATATTTATTGACATAAAGAATTTAGTTTTATAAATACAAATATAACAATATATAAATCTCATATCTATTATTGATAAGTTGTTATAATACTCATCGAAATTATGTCATATATAAAGCATAATTTCTGTAAAACAAAATAAACTACCAACATATTTATAGCTTAATATTTTTATTTAAACACCTGTATAATTTACTTTTACGATCAACATCTCACTATTTTTAAAGTCTATAAGTTGAAAATAATAGCGGTTTAAGTTATAATAAGAAAGTGGAAATTCAAATTAATGGAGGAATTAAATATGCCACTTGTTAATGCAAAAGAAATGGTACAAAAAGCAAAAGAAGGTCACTATGCAGTAGGGGCTTTCAATATCAATAATTTAGAATGGACAAAAGCTATTTTATTAGCTGCCGAAGAAACAAAATCACCAGTTATGTTAGGTGTATCTGAAGGTGCTAATAAATACATGACTGGCTATAAGGTAGTAGCTAGTATGGTAAAAGCAATGGTTGAAACTTTAAACATTACAGTTCCTGTTGCCTTACATTTAGACCATGGTACTTATGAAGGTGCAAAGGCCGCTTTAGCTGCTGGTTATACTTCTGTTATGTTCGATGGTTCTCATTATCCATTTGAAGAAAATGTAGAAAAAACTGTTGAAATCGTTGAATTAGCTAAAAAATATAATGCTTCTGTTGAAGCTGAAGTTGGTTCAATTGGTGGCGAAGAAGATGGTGTAGTTGGTATGGGTGAATTCGCTGATCCAGAAGAATGTAAAAAAATTGCTAGTTTAGGTATCGATATGCTAGCTGCTGGTATTGGTAACATTCATGGTGTTTATCCTGAAAACTGGCCAGGCTTAAATTTTGATGTATTAGAACAAATTAAAGAAAAATGTCCTGGTATGCCTCTTGTTCTTCATGGTGGAACTGGTATCCCTGAAGATATGATCAAAGAAGCTATTAGCTTAGGTGTATGCAAAATTAATGTTAACACTGAATGTCAATTAGCTTTTGCTGCTGCTACTAGAAAGTATATTGAAGAAGGTAAAGATCAAGTTAAAAAAGGATTTGATCCTCGTAAATTACTTGCTCCTGGTACTGAAGCTATTAAAGAATTAGTTAAACAAAAAATGACTGTATTTGGTTCAGTTGGAAAGGCAGAATAATCAATGCGTATTGTATTAATAAACGAAAATTCTCAAGCTAGTAAAAATGAATTAATCTTCACAACTTTACAAAATGTGGCTGAAAAATATGGTCATACTGTCAAAAATTATGGTATGTTTGGAGCTGAAGATAAACCACTAACTTATGTTCAAAACGGTTTACTTGCTGCTATTTTAATTAATGCTGAAGCCTGTGACTTTGTAGTTACTGGTTGTGGTACTGGTGAAGGTGCTATGCTTGCTTTAAACTCTTTCCCTAAAGTATTATGTGGACACATTGTTGATCCTTCTGATGCTTATATGTTTAATCAAATCAACGATGGTAATGCTGTTGCCTTCCCATTTGCTAAAGGATTTGGTTGGGGTGCTGAATTAAATTTAGAATATTGTTTTGAAAAACTATTCAATGGTCCTAAAGGTCAAGGCTATCCAAAAGAAAGAGCCATTCCTGAACAAACAAATAAGAAAATTTTAGACTCTGTAAAAGAAGTTACTCACACAGATATGCTATATATCTTAAAAAATATCGATCAAAACTTTTTAAAAGAAACAATCGATCGTGATTCTTTCAAAAATAACTTCTTTAAAGATGCTAAAGAAGGACCTATTAAGGAATATTGCAAAAAATTATTAAATCTATAAGACAGGGTTATCCTTGTCTTTTTCTTTTTAACTTCCTTATTAGAAAATCAAATGTAGCTCTATTCATTAATGTTTCTTCTATTTAAGGCCAATATTTATGAATTTGAATATAACTTTGAAACCAATTTACAATTTATATTGTTTTCGAAGTTTATTGTATTTTTTAAGAAAAACTATAAAAACCTTAAAATTATACTAAATTTATACTAATTATTGACATTATAGGCGAAAGGGACTATTATACAATTGTAAATACAATGTACATCACATACAAAAAGGAGGAAAATTAGTCTCTATGACTAACAAAAAAATGTTATGAAAAAATATCTTATTATAATTTTTTTATCTCTTATTCTTTTTACACTTGTAAGTTTTAATTATAAACCCACAAATTGTATTGAGATAAGCACCATTGTTGAAACTAATACATATAGTGTTAAAAAGGTTGATAATCTAGAAAACACAACTGTTGATTCTAAATACTTGTTACGTGAATTAGGAATGAGTGATGACTTTATAAAAGAATTAAGTATTAATTCTCTTGAAGAATACAAACGGGCGAAATATATCTATTCATTCTCTCAAAGTTTTAATTACCCTAAAGATGATTATGATACTAGTACAAACAGTGTTATTATAACCGAAACCTACTGGGGTGAAGGATGGGCTGGTTCAAGCAATAGTTCTACAAATGATTTTGAAGATAATTACATGAAAATTACTTACACTGTTGCTTATCTTGGTGATAGAGAGTACAAATTTAGCATTGATGCGGAGTGGTTAATAACACCTTTTTTTAGATACACTGATTCTTTAGGAGCAATTAGTATGAATATGACCGTAATTAATGATTCTAGACAAGGTTGGTATTCATATGATTTAGTGACAAAAGGAACCACTGCAAAAAACATTAAAGAAAGTGTTAGTTCTTCTAGCATGCAAAATGTCATTGATGGAAATTGGTATGGTTCTGCTTGTCTCTTAAAATTGCCTGAAAGTTCAATTTCAACATCTATTTATAACTACAAAGCTCACTATGAATTTAATGGCCATTATATAGAAGATGACGGAACATATTTTAATTCCATAGCAAGCTATGATCATGCTGAAGTTGCCCTTGCGTTATCTTCATCACTAGCTATATCAGATAAAGGTGGTTCTTACGGAGTTGGCCTAACTTGGTCTATAAAACATACAAAACGTTCCGTTGAATTCCCTACTGATTTTAAATTTGAATTGTAGGTGAACGACTATGATATTATTTAATGAGGTAAGTTCTATATTTTGTTTTTTGATACTTCCTATAGCACTAAATTTAATAGGCTTAATTGTTATTATCCAAAAACCCTTAAGACTTTATGGTATAATTGCTATAGCTTTATTTATTGGATTTGCTAGTTGTTCAATTGGAATTTATTTAAATGGAATGATAGCTTATTATATAATATCAATAATTTTCTGCTATTTTACTACATTAACTATAGCATCTAGAAGAATAATTGATACGGAGGAAACAATATGAGTGAGCAAATAGGTGGTATCTTTCTTGCTGTTGCCTTAATATTAGCCCCTTTTGTATCTGCTTTTATAACCTTTTGTGTTATTGGAGAATTAAAAACAAGGAAAACTAAAGAGGCATTATTTGCTTTTATTGGCAATTTATTAGGTTATGCTTGTATTATATTAGCTTATATTGGAATTGATACATTAGGATATCTATTTATAATTTTAGCTTATGCTAGTGCTGGTGGTTCTTTTGTTTTAGCAACTAGTTCGTCTGCTATAAAAATTAATAGTGAAGATTAAGGTTATAAAAGTAAATTAAAAGGATTAACATCATATCATCAAATAGTGTTAATCCTTATTTTATTATTTATTTTCTCTTATTACTTCTTCATATACTTCTTTTAATTTTTGACCAATTATTTTTAAATCTCTTGTTTCTACTACTTTATAACCATTATTAACAATTTCAGTTTGTGAATTGTTTAATATATTATTAATTTCAGCAATAAAATCATCATTATTAGTTCCCATATGGCAATTATAATCTTTCTTTAACCAACCATCATAAACCCCTATATCTCTAACTAGTAAAGGTAACTTACTAGCTAAGGCCTCTAATGTAACAATACCCTCTGTTTCTTCATAAGAAGGAAAGAAAAATAAACTACTTTTAGCAAAAGCTATTTTTTTATAATTCATACCAACATAACCTGGTAATATAACATTATCAGGTTTATTTTTTATAGCTTTCATAATTGGTCTTGAAGTTATTAAAGGATAACGTTTGCCAAACCAAATAAATTTAATATTAGGAAAATGCCTTGCAACTTCAATAAAATCGATTAAACCTTTTCTAACGAAGTAAAATCCCATACCAATAATAAATTTATCATTCTTATCAATGTTTAAAAACTTATAAAATGCATTTTCTTCTTCTTCATTATATTTATTTTGTTCAATATATTTAGCTAAATTAATACCATTACTAATAGCATATATTTTAGCTTTAACACCATAATTACTGATTAACTTTTTAGAATATGTAGTCGGAGTAATGATGTATTTAGTATTATTATACATTCTTAAAATATTACGATTAAACCATGGAGCCAATAAGGTGTTAGAAAATTTAAATGAATTCAAAAAATCTTCTTTTGTAGAATGACCATGAACAACATAAGGAATATGTTTTTTCTTTAATTTTTTTAAAAACCGATAACTTTTACCTAATAAAGTATTAATGTGACAAATATCATAACTATCTTTAGGATTAAATGTAACTTCAATCCCATTTTGTTCTAAGGCTTCTTTTTGTTGTAGTAAGGCATGACCTATACCACTTTTTTTAAAAGTTTTTTGATTCTCAGAATATAATAAGACTTTCATACTAGCACCAATTCATAGGCCTTTCTTTCAGGTTCAATCAATTCATCTTTAAGTTTAATAATACCAGTATATTTAAAACCAGATTTATTAATTAAATTTTGCATAGGAATATTTTTTAAATGAGTATCTATTCTTAAATTAACTTTATCTTTTAAACATATATTTTTAGCATAATCTATTAAAGAATAAGCTAAACCCTTACCTCTGGCAACTTCCTTAACTGCCAAGCGATGAATTGTATAATATTTGGCGTTACTAAGCCATTTACCTTCAATATTATCATAATCATAATTATGTTCTTTAACTAAAGCCATAACTGCTTCAACTTGATCATTAATAACATATACATATAATTCATCATTTTTAATATCATTTAAAAAAGTGTCATAATTAGGGTAATTACTTTCTTTTGTCCATTGTTTAAAACCAAGCTTAGAAATAAGTTTTCTAGCATCTAAAACTATTTCTAAAATAGAATCAATATCTGTTTTATTTGCCTTCCTTATCATTTTTTATCCTTTTATTAATGTAGTCATTAAATACATCCGTTTCTTCTTTTATTAAATCATAAGTTTCAGCAATTTGATAGAAAATACTATCCATAGGATTTATTTCTAAACCACGTCTATAAAAGATATTTTCAGTTATTTCATCTAGTTTAACAAACATAGCGTCATCAACATTTGTTTTATTATTCAAATATGTACTAACCTCGTCTTCAAAATCTTCTAGTTTTTTTAGATCAGGCATTAAAGTAACATCTGTTTCTGGCACTAAATTTAACAATTCATCTTCAAAATCTAAAGTATATAAATAAAGATTAATTGTTTTAGCACAACTTTCCATTTCTTTAAAATTATTATTGAAATTGTTTTTTAGCAATTCTTCAATTGTTATAAAATTATTATCTAAATATTCAAAACCTGTATTAAAAATAACTTCTTCATCATTAGATAATTTTCTTTTTTTATCAACAACAATTTCATATAAATAATCTAAAACTAATAAAACATTCAAATATCTTTTAATAATAGCACTATCGACTTCTTTTAAAGTTGTTATTAAATCATATTTTTCTATTTTCCAATTAGCATAATCGGTAAATATATCCATTAGTCTTTCTTACCTCTTTGTCTATTATGTGGGAATAATATAATATCACGAATATTAGTTTTACCTGTTAAAAGCATTACTAATCTATCAATACCAATTCCAATACCACCTGTAGGAGGCATACCATATTCTAAAGCTTCAACGAAATCAGTATCTATTTCACAAGCTTCGTCATTACCTAATTTTCTTTCTTCTAATTGTTCAGTGAAACGACCTAATTGATCAATTGGATCATTTAATTCACTAAAGGCATTAGCATATTCTGTACCACCAATATAGCATTCAAAACGATCTGTAAAACGTGGATCTTTATCATTTCTTTTAGCAAGTGGAGAAATCTCGACTGGATGGCCATAAACTAAAGTTGGTTCAACCATATCGTCTTCACAATATTTTTCAAAAAAGGCATTAATAATATGACCTACTCCTGTAAAATGATTAGGAACTTCTACACCATGTTCTTTAGCAATTTTACTTGCATCTTCAAAACTCATAGGTTGCCAGAAATCAACACCTGTTTTATCTTTAATAGCATCAACCATATGAACACGTCTAAATTTAGATAAATCATAAGTATGACCATCAAATTCTAAAGTTGTTGTTCCTAGTACTTCAGTAGTTACTTCTTTAAAGAAATTTTCAATTAAATCCATCATATCATACATATCAGCATACGCAAGATAAGCTTCAACAGTTGTAAATTCTGGATTATGTTTAGCATCTACGCCTTCATTTCTAAATAATCTACCGATTTCATAAACTGCTTCCATGCCACCTACAATTAATCTCTTTAAAGGTAATTCAGTTGCTATTCTTAAATAAAATTCCATATCTAAAGCATTATGATGAGTAACAAATGGTCTAGCTGCTGCCCCACCTAAAATTGGTTGTAAAACTGGGGTTTCAACTTCAACAAATCCTTGACCATCAAAAAAATGTTGAACAGCTCTAATTATTCTAGGGCGCATAAAAGCTACTTTGCGACTTTCTTCATTAACAATTAAATCAACATAACGACGACGTCTTGCTTCTTCAACATCTTGTAAGCCATGGAATTTTTCAGGTAATGGTCTTAAAGCTTTAGTCAAATGTGTAAATTCTGTACATTTAACAGTTAGTTGGTTTGTATTTGTGCGCATTACATAACCTTTAATACCTAAAATATCACCGATATCAGATTTAATGAAAACATCATAATTTTCTTCACCAATCATATCTTTTGCAATATAACATTGTGTATTACCAAATTTATCTTGAATATTGATAAAGCCTATTTTTCCTTGACGTCTTTTAGCAATCATTCTTCCGGCTATACTTACTTCAAAATGTTTTTCTTCAAGTTCTTCTTTTGTATATTTATCATATTTTTCTACTACTGTTTTAGCATTATCAGTTCTTACATATTTTTGACCAAAAGGAGCTATTCCTTTTTCTTTTAAATATTCTAACTTTTCACGTCTAATTTTTTCTTGTTCAGATATATTTTGCATTTATTTCACTCCATTCTGAAAAATTATATCACAAAGGCTATTAAATAGAAAGGCAAATAAATTTTTTTTGGTAAAGTTTACACAAAATAATAATGTTTTAATACTTTTTTAAATAAATTGTGCTATAATTTATTATCATTTTATAGGAGGTATTGTTTATGCGTATTTTAGTTGAACATTCAGAAGATAAAAAAGAACGTTCTAATATTATTACTATGTCTCAAGTAGCTAAGGAAGCTAAATCTAAAGATCCTAGTGTTATTAATGCTACTATCGGGATGTTATATGATGAGAATGAAAAATTCTATACTTTTAAAAGTGTAAGTGAAGTTGATAAGATTTTAAAAGATGAAGAAAAGTTTCCTTATACGAATACAATTGGAGTTAAACCCTTTTGTGATGCAGTTTTAAAATGGGTATTTGATAAACACTTACCTTATTTTTTAGAACATGAACATTTATCTATTGTTGCTACACCTGGTGGTAGTGGGGCTATAAGTAATGTCTTTTCTAATTATTTAAATCAAAATGAAAAAGTTTTATTACCTAATTATATGTGGACTAACTATATCCAAATTGGCTATGAAAATTTTTTAGGTTATCAAACCTATAAAATGTTTAATGACAAAGGAACATTTAATTTAGAAGATGTTAAAAAACAAATCCAAGAATTACAAAAAACTCAAAAAAGAATTCTTTTTGTTATTAATGATCCATGTCAAAATCCTACTGGCTATGGTCTAACTCACGAAGAATGGTTAGATTTAATTAATATAATCAATGAAGCCGCGACTAAAGAACATCCTTTTATTTTATTATATGATATGGCTTATATTGATTATGATAAAGAAGGTAAAGATTATACTAGAGAAACTATTTATAACTTTAGATTATTCAATGAAAATGTTTTAACAATTTTTGCTTTCTCAGGTTCTAAAACATTAGGTTTATATGGTCTAAGAATTGGAGCTATGATTGGTTTAAATAAAAACAAAGAAAATATTGAAGACTTTACTAATGCTTGTCAATTTAGTGCTAGAGCTAAATATTCTATGTCTACTACTTATGGTATGTATTTAATAGCTAAAATTTTAGGTGAAGAAAAATATTTAAAACCTTTTGAAAAAGAATTGACTGAGGTAACTAATTTCATTAGACGAAGGAGCGCTGCCTTCATTTCTTCAGCAAGAGAAGTTGGTTTAAAAACTTTACCTTTCAAATGTGGATTCTTCGTTACTTTTGAATGTAAAAACCCTAACGCTGTTTATGAATATTTAGTCAAAAAAGGAGTCCATATTGTTCCTTTAGATTATGGTATGAGGGTAGCTATTTGTTCTATTAATGAAGAACATTGCAAAATACTACCTAAAATCATTAAGGAGGCTATAGACGCTGTCTCTAGATAGCCTTTTATTATGAATGATTTAAAATATATATTAAGTTATCTCAAATATTATAAAAAAGACTTAATTATTACTCTAATATTAGTAATAGTTGAAACTATATTTGAACTTATAATACCCTTTTTAATGCGTGATATCATCGATATTGGTATTGAAGAATCAAATATGAATCAAATTTGGATAAGTGGTTCTTTAATTATAGGCTGTGCCTTAATAAGCCTTATAACTGGCCATTTTTATGCTAGATCTAATGCTAGATTAGTGACTAATTTTAGTTATAAATTAAGATTAGAAACATTTAAAAAAATCCAAACTTATTCTTTTTCTAATATTGACCATTTTGAATCTGCATCTCTAATAACTAGAGTTACTAATGATGTACAGATTATGCAAAACACTTTAGCTGGTGGTATTAGACCAATTTGTCGTGCCCCTATTATGCTGCTTATGGGAGTTGGTTTATCTTTTGTTATGGCACCTAGTATCGCTTGGGTATTCCTTTGCGGTGTTCCTGTTTTGGCAATAATTTTATTCCTTATTGTTCGTAAAACTGCTCCTAAATATAGTGTTTTACAAAAAAGTGTAGATAATGTTAACCTAGTAGTTAGAGAAAATATAAATGCCATTAGAACTGTTAAAAGTTATGTTAGAGAGGAATTTGAAAAAGAAAAATTTAATAAAGCCAATAAAAAGGTAATGGATGTTACTAAGTTTACTTTTAGAGTGGCTCAACTAAATCAACCTTCATTTCAGCTTGTAATGTATGCTGTTACTACTTGTATTCTATATTTAGGTTCAGTGGCGGTTCATAATGATACATTACAAATTGGAACTCTAACAGCTTTGCTTTCTTATATCTTACAAGTATTAAATTCTTTAATGATGTTTTCTAATATCTTCTTACTTGTTAATAGATCTTTTGCTTCTTCTGAAAGATTATGTCAAATATTTAAGGAAGTTCCTACCATTCCTGAAAATCCTAATGGTTTAAAAGAAATTAAGGATGGAACGATAGATTTTAATGATGTTTCTTTTAAATATAGAGAAAATAGTATGGAATATGTTTTATCAGGAATTAATGTTCATATTCCTGGTGGTACTAGTGTTGGTATTTTAGGTGGAACTGGTAGTGCTAAATCTACTCTTGTTTCTTTAATATTGAGATTATATGATGTAACTAAAGGTGAAGTTTTAATCGATAATAAAAATGTTAAAGACTATGATTTAAAAAGTTTAAGAGACAATATTTCTATTGCTTTACAAAATAATGTTTTATTTAGTGGCACAATTAGAGAAAACCTTAAATGGGGTGACAAAACTGCTGACGATAAAACTTTATATGAAGCCTTAAAAATGGCTTGTGCTGACGAATTTATTGATAGATTACCTGGCGGACTAGATTATGATTTGGGTCAAGGTGGTGTCAATGTATCTGGCGGACAAAAACAAAGATTATGTATTGCTAGAGCCTTACTTAAAAAACCAAAAATTATAATTTTTGATGATTCAACCTCAGCCTGTGATATGGAAACTGAAAGAAAAATTCTAACCAATATTAGAAATTTAAAAGGGCTGACTAATATCATTATTGCCCAACGTATTACTTCTGTTATGGGTGCTGACATGATTATAATCCTTGATAACGGAACTATTACCGACATTGGTAATCATGAAGAATTATTGGCCCGAAATAATATTTATCAAGAATTATATAATACGCAGTTAGGGGGTGTAGTAAATGCCGCCGATTCTAGGAAGTAAAAGACCTAAAAATTTAAAAAGAACTGCTAAACAATTTCTTCATTATTTAGGTAGACATAAAATATTATTATTCATTGTAGCCATATTAGTCACTATTAGTGCTTTAGCTAATTTACTTGGTACTTATATGTTTAAACCAATTATCGATGAATTTGCTAATCCTGAAAGTGATAATTTTAAAAACCTTTGGCAAGGAATTCTACTAGAAGCCTGTATTTATCTATGTGGAGCTTTAGCAACCTTAGGCTATACCCAAATAATGGTTTATTTAGCTCAAAAAGTTATATTTGAATTAAGACGAGATATGTTTAGTAAAATGGAAACTTTACCATTATCTTTCTTTGATCATCAAACTCATGGTCAAATAATGTCAAATTATACTAATGACATTGATATGTTAGCTGATTCTATGAATAATGCTTTCGCAATGCTTATCTCTAATTTCATTCAAATAGCCGGTTTATTTGTTTTAATCTTTATTCTTAACTGGTTACTTTCTATTTTATGTACAATATTTTATATTATTATTTTCATCTATGTTTTATATGCTAGTAAAAGAGCTAAGAAAAACTTTGAAAAACAACAAGAAGCTATGGCTCAACTAAATGGTTTTGTTGAAGAAAGTTTATCTGGGCAAAAAGTTGTTATGGTATTTAATCATGAAGAAGAAAATATTAAGCAATTTATTGAACAAGATAAATATCTACAAAAAGTTGGTGAAGAAGCTTTAAGATATTCTTTTTCCATGATACCATTTGTTGTTAGTGTTTCTTACATTAATTATGCTGTAGTAGCTATAATTGGGGCACTACTTGCTTTAAATCCAGTTTTAGGTGTAACATTTACTTTAGGAAGTATTTCTACTTATCTTGTATATGTAAGACAAGCAACAATGCCAATTAATCAGTTCACTCAACAATCTAATTTACTTTTAGGTGGTTTAGCTGGGGCTGAAAGAATATTCCATTTAATTGATGAGACACCTGAAATAGATGATGGTACTGTAACCCTTGTAAATGTTAAAGAAGCTGATAACAAATTAATTGAAGTTAACGAAAAAACTAATACTTGGGCATGGAAAAAATCTGATGACAGTTTAGAAAAATTAAAAGGTGATGTTAGATTTTACAATGTTGATTTTGGTTATTACGAAAATAAGTTAATCTTAAACGACTTATCTTTATATGCAAAACCAGGTCAAAAAATAGCCTTTGTTGGTTCAACTGGGGCTGGTAAAACTACTATAACTAATTTAATTAATCGTTTCTATGAAATTAATAGTGGTTCTATCACTTATGATGGAATTGATGTAAAAGATATCAAAAAACAAGATTTACGGCGTTCTCTTGGTATAGTTTTACAAGATACTCATCTATTTACTGGAACCATCAAAGATAATATTAAATATGGCAAATTAGATGCTACTGATGATGAAGTAATTGCGGCAGCTAAACTTGCTAATGCTGATAGTTTTATTAGAAGACTCCCAGATGGTTACAATACCTACATAACTGGTGATGGAGCTAATCTATCACAAGGACAAAGACAACTTTTATCTATTGCTAGAGCTATGATAGCTGATACTCCAGTTTTAATCTTAGATGAAGCTACTTCTTCAATTGATACTAGAACTGAAGCCTTAGTTGAAAAAGGTATGGATAAATTAATGGAAGGTAGAACTGTCTTTATGATAGCTCATAGACTATCTACTATTAAAAATTCTAATGCAATTATGGTTTTAGATCATGGTGTTATTATTGAACGCGGAACTCACGAAGAATTATTAGCTAAAAAAGGTATTTATTATAAACTTTATACTGGAGCTTTAGAGCTTGATTAAAAGGTCTTGAAAATTAATTCAAGACCTCTTTTTTATCTTATTATTAAGCCATTATTTAGTAATAAAATCAAAGACACCATCAAAACTTATATAATTATTATTATCTTTACCAAAAATAAAAGTAGGATATAACTTAGTATAATCAATATCTACACCAATAGCTACTTGGTAAATATCTTCTTCATTAAAGACAAAATCACTATTAATCTTCGTAAAATAATTTATAATATCAGGATAAGAATTTAATAGTTCACCTTTAATTTCTGTTTTAATATATGCAATATTAGTATAATGCATATTATCTGTATTTAAATAAATATCTTTGATTAATGGTATAACTTGATTAAAGTTAAGTAATACTTCTTCTTTTAAATAATTATCATTAATGTAATTATAAAACTCGACCTTATCATTTAATGTTAAATCTTCTTTAAAAATAGTATCACCCTCATATAAAACTTTATTATTACAATCATATCTAAATTTATAATTACGATAATCTTTTCTTGTATATGAAAAGATACCAAAATCTAGATAATAAGAATCATTTTCATCATAAACATAAAACCCATCCTGATTAACAAAATATTTCCTGACATAATAACAAAGAAATCATCAAGTTCTTCTAGATTAGTTACAAATTCTTTTACTTTTTTAATTCTCTTTTATTTAATTAAAACATATTGCAACTACTAAGTAAAAAGACAATAAATAAAGCTAGTATTGTTTTTCTCATCATAACATTTCCTCTATTTATGAAAACGTTTTTACAATAGAATTATAACATATAAAAGAAAACCCTACAAGGAAGTAGGGTTAACTTACAATTTGATTGTTTTCTTCATATTGTAAATAATTAGGATAATATTTCTCATCGGTTAAGATTTCATAATGTATAAAATCATTCAAATAAGTTTTAGTCATTATTTGAGCATGTTCCTCAATCATATTTATTGTTTTACCATCACTATAAGGGACATTTAAAAATAAGTGCATAAATGTACTACTTAATTCTTTGAATATAGCTTCTACTAAATTATTAATGCCAGCTCCATTTTTATTATTAATAAAAGTAAATCTATATTCTTTATAGCTTATTTCTTTACTTAAGTTTTGACTAATATAACCTAATATTTGAGGTGGTAAATTAGTTTGGGAATTTTCAAGTTTATCAATTTTAGTAAATGCTATTACAAAAGGTATATCACTAGCTCCTATTTGTTCTAATACTTTATAAGTTATTTCAAATTCTTGTAATGCATAGGGACTTGATATATCCACAATATATACTATTAAATCTGAATTTTTTACTTCTTCTAAAGTAAAATAAAATGAATAAACTAATGTTGTAGGTAATTTAGAGATAAAACCAATTGTGTCAGTTAAAATAAAATTTAAATTATTATAGCTTAAAGCTCTCGAATAAGTATCTAAAGTAGCAAATAAACAATCTTTAGCTAATACTTCTTTATTTTTATCTTCTCCTAAATAATTTATTAAAGAATTCATTGTTGAACTTTTACCAGCATTAGTATAACCAACCAAAGAAACAATAGGAATACTATTTTTCTTTCTTCTTTCAATTTGATTAATTTTTCTTTTCTTAATTTCTCTTAAATTAGCTTCTAATTTAATTATTTCATTTTCTAAACGTCTTCTATCTAATTCTTGTGTAGTTTCCCCACTACCTTTATTACTTAAGCTGCCACTAGTTCCCCCGGTTCTTGAGTCCCCTTCATGCATTAAACCAAGTCTTGATAACATATAACGATATCTAGCTAAATCTATTTCATATTTAGCTTCTTTTGTTTTAGCACGCATTTTAAATATTTCTAAAATTAAATAAGTCCTATCTATAACTTTTATCTTTAAAATTTCTTCTAAATTTCTATTTTGAGCAGGTGATAAAACATCATCAAATATTATAACATCTGCTTCATATTCTTTTATTAAAACACTTAATTCTTCTACTTTACCTTTACCTATAAAAGTAGCTGGATCTATTTTATCTTTATTTTGTCTCACATTATAAACTATTTCATAATCTAGAGTTTCGGCAAGAGCTTTAAGTTCATGTAAAGAATAATCAAGATCAAAAAACTCACCTTTAATATTAACTCCTACTAAGATAGCTCTAGGCATTTTAGTCACTCCTTTACTCCGTCTATATTTTTTAATATCTATGTAAATTAATACTATATGCTCATTTTAATCACACCTTTGTTTTATTATATAATATTTATGTTTTTTTGTCTTTATTAAAGTCTTTTATCATTGTATAATTATATAAAAAATGAGGTGTTAATTATGGCAAAAATTAAAATTATTACAGATTCAACTTGTGATTTAACAAAGGAATTAATAACTAAATTAGATATTTTAGTTCTCCCTCTTTATGTAAATTTTGGTGAAGATTCTTTTTTAGATGGCCAAAATATTGATACTACATCTTTATATCAAAAAGTTGAAGAATATAATATGTTACCAAAGACAGCGGCTATTTCGTTTCAAACTTTCTTAGATGTCTTTAACAAATATGTTGATGAGGGCTATGAAATAATATATACAGGTATATCTAAAGCTATGTCATCTACCTATAATAATGCAAGACTTGCTAGTGAAGAGGTTGACCCAGAAAAGATTAGTGTAATTGATTCTATGAATTTATCTACTGGTATAGGTCTTAACTTATTAAGAATAGCTAAGTTAAGGGATGAAGGTAAATCACTTCAAGAAATTACTGATGATCTTAATATTTATAGAACTAAAGTTAAAAGTCAATTTGTTATTCCTACCCTTGATTATCTATATAAAGGCGGACGTTGTAATGGTCTAACTAATTTAATTGGTAAAGTGTTTAAAATTAAACCAATTATTGAGGTTAGAGATGGAAAGATGAATGTTGGTCCTAAACCACGTGGCAAAATGATTAATGCTTTAAATGTTTTATTAAACATGGTTAAGAATGATTTAAATAATTTAGAATGTGAAAATATCTTTGTAACTCACTCCCTTAATTATGAAGATGCCAATTATTTAGTTAACGAACTTAAAACCTTCTTACCTAAAAAAATCAACATCTATACAACTTGTGCTGGTTGCGTTATTAGTTCACATTGTGGTAAAGGCACAATTGGAATTTTATATGTTACAAAATAGGAGGTATTTTAATGCGTTTTAACGATATACCATATAAAAGAATTGATATATCCGAATATCAAAATGAACAAAATGATTTAATAAAAAAAATAAACGAAGAAACAAACCTTACTTCTATTAAAAAATTAATTAAAGAATATGAAGATAATTATATTAAAGTTATAACATTAGCTAGTTTAGCTATGATTAGATATACTATTAATACTAATGATAAATTTTATGATGAAGAAAATAATTATTTAAATGAAATCAATCCTTTAATTGAAGAAGTTACTAATAATTTTAATAAAGCTTTATTAAATCATAAACTTAAAAGTGAATTAGAAAACATTTATGGTTCTTTTTACTTCTTAAAATTAAATATTAAAAATAAAATATTTGATCAAAAAATTATTGATTTACTTATTCTTGAATCTAAATTACAAGATGAATATGACAAATTGATTGCCGGGGCTGAAATTGAATTCGATGGCAAAATCAATAATCTCAGTCAAATGGCTAAATATAGCCAAAATTTAGATAGAGAGATAAGAAAAAATGCTGCGATAAAAGTTGATAATTTTATGGCAAAAAACGATGAAAAAATAATTAATATTTATTTAGAATTAGTAAAAGTTAGAGATAAAATCGCTAAAACTTTAGGTTTTAACAATTATAATGAACTAGGTTATTTAAGACTTGGTAGAACTGATTATGATTTAAATAAAGTTAATGAATTTAGAAAAAATATTTTAGAGTATGTAGTCCCTATTGCTAATAAATTAATTGAAAAACAAGCCAAACGTATTAATATAGCTAATCCTAAACATTATGATTTAAGTTTAAATTTTTTAGATGGTAATCCTACTCCTAAAGGGGATACTTCAGAGCTTGTTCAAAAAGCTAAAGAAATGTATCATCTACTATCTAAAGAAACAAATGAATTTTTTAATTTTATGATTGACAATGACTTGATGGATTTAGAAACTAAACCTGGTAAAATGTCTGGCGGATATTGTTCTGATTTACCTCTTTATAAAGCACCATTTATTTTTGCTAACTTCAATAAAACTGCTGATGATGTAAATGTATTAACTCATGAAGCTGGTCATGCTTTCCAATATTACTACGCTTCTAAGTTTATTAATAATCCAGATATGATTTGCCCAACCTATGAAACAGCTGAAATTCATTCTACTGCTATGGAGTTCTTTAGTTATCCTTATTTAGAATCTTTTTTTAAAGAAGATACTAATAAATATAAACAAATTCATATGAGTGAGATGATTACATTCTTACCTTATTCTTGTTTAGTTGATCATTTTCAAAGTTTAGTTTATGAAAATCCTACTATGAATGCTACCGAAATTAAAAATACTTGGCAA
This sequence comes from uncultured Acholeplasmatales bacterium, assembly GCA_944324705.1. Taxonomy (GTDB): domain Bacteria; phylum Bacillota_I; class Bacilli_A; order Acholeplasmatales; family Anaeroplasmataceae; genus CALUXS01. The sequence goes on along the minus strand of CALUXI010000006.1, from coordinate 17,662 downwards.
AAATTAGAGAAGATTTACCTTCCATGGAAAGATTATGGCGAATGTAAATTTACTGCTAGTGGTACATTTTGGTATAAACAAAGCCACATATTTATTAATCCATTATATTATATCGACTATGCTTTAGCTAGTATTTGTGCTTTAGAGTTTTATTTATTAGATTTAGAAGATCACAATAAAGCTTGGCATAATTATTTAAAATTATGTAGTTTAGGTGGCACTCTACCATTTTTAGAACTATTAAAAGCAGCAGGACTTAACAATCCTTTTAAAAAGGAGACAATACATGCTGTTATTAACAACTTAATTCCTATTATAGAAAAGATGTAGATAAAATGTTATTAAATAAAGTTTATTATTATCGTAAAAAGGTTAAAATGACCCAAGAAGCTTTAGCTAATGCTTTAGGTGTTACGAGGCAAACAATCATATCTATTGAATCTGGGCGATATATCGCTTCTTTACCTTTGGCCCTAAAAATGGCTAAAATATTTAATATACATGTTGAAGATCTATTTATCTTAGAGGAGGAAAATGAATAATGGAAAATTTTCTAAAAGCAACTAAAATTAAATTAGTATTAGCTTGTCTTGCTACTTTATTGCCAGTTATTATTGTATCTTCTTTAGAGGCAATTTTAAAAGAACAATTTAATTATGAATTATTAGTATTAAGATATTTGGTTTTTGGTATTTTAGAGGCTGCTATTATATTTAAAATAGCTATTTATTCTTTAATAATAGGTAGTGAAAAATGGAGAATCAAATTATATACTAAATATAATGATGAAAGAAATGCTTTTATTAAAACAAAATCTTATAATTTAGTTATTAAAACTATCTTATTCTTAAATGCTTTATTTATGATAGTAGCTGGTTATTATAAACAACCACACTTCTTCTTTCTTTTAAGTATTGAATGTATTTTAATTCTTTTAATTTATGGAATATGTTATCTTTATTATCGTAAAAAATATTAATATAAATATCACCAATCTCGGTTTTTAGTAAATTCTCTATTTTCTTAAAACCGAGTTTTTCTTTTATAATAATATTACAGCCAAAAAATTTAGAAATTAATAATCACTCTTAGTCTTGAATAATGTAAGTATAATTCTAGATTCTCTAACTAATAAATTAATGGCGTAAAATATAAGATAATAAAAATTAAACCAATAATTCTATAACCCCAAATCGCAAAGTTACTAGGTTCATTTTCAGCATCATCTAAAGAACCTCTTCTATAAAGCATAGTATCAATTATATTTAATATTAGTCCTACTTTAAAAGGAAAACAAAGCAATATAGTCCCTATTACAGCAAATATAAATAATAATATTATTATCGCAATATGAATATTTTTATAAGAAGTAATATATAGCCAAAATAATAAACAATAGATTATTATTAGAAATATAGTTATAATTAATGGTATTTTTTTATAAATCTTCTTTTTAAAATTATTTAACATACTATCCCCCATATAAACTGTTTCATTAACATCTAGCAAATAATTATGATAATAAGTTTTTATTAAGAATAATTTAATTACTAAATCTTAGTTATATTCTAAGATAAGAATATAATTGAATCTATCATAATCTTGTAAAATAGTTGTAAAGAAATTGTAAAAAATATAAATTTAAATAACAAACTAAAACTAATTTGTCATTATATTAAAATATTAATTGACAAAATAATCAATTTCTAATATCATATTACTAAACACAAGGAAAAGAAAAATGTTATGATTTAATTGCCTAGAGAGCTCTTAATTTGGTGAAAAAGAGACTATTAAAAATAACTAGTTCATCTGGAAGTGGAAAGCTGAATTTATAGTAGGTTATTCCGGGTTAGCCCGTTACAGCATTAAGTATTTTACTTGTTGAGATTTATAAGGTGACTTATAAATGAATAAAGGTGGTAACACGTTCCCTCGTCCTTTAATGGATTGAGGGACTTTTTATTTAGAAAGGGAGTATTAAAAATGATTGTAATATTAAAACAAACTGCAACAAAAGATGATGTAAAAAGATTAACTAAAGATATTGAAAGTAAAGGTCTAAAAACTAGTGTCGTAGTTGGAACTGAACAAACTATTATTGGGATTATTGGTGACACTACATTAATTGATCCTAAAATGTATGAGGTTGATGAGGCGGTTGATCATGTTATGCGTGTAAGTGAACCATATAAACTAGCAAATCGTCAATTTCACCCTAATGACAGCATAATTCAAGTTGGTGATGTCTTAGTTGGCGGTGGCAATTTAGCTTTTATTGCTGGACCTTGTTCTGTTGAAAGTAAGGAACAAATTATTGAAGTTGCTAAAAGTGTTAAAGCCAGTGGAGCCAATATTTTAAGAGGTGGAGCATTTAAACCTCGTACTTCTCCTTATAGTTTCCAAGGTATGGGTACTGAAGCTATCGATTTACTACTTGAAGCTAAAAAAGAAACCGGCTTACCTATTTGTACAGAATTAATGGATGCCTCTTATATTCCATTATTTAATGAGAAAGTTGATTTAGTACAAATTGGTACTCGCAATATGCAAAACTATGCTTTATTAAAGAAAGTAGGTCAAGAAGTTAAAAAACCTGTTTTATTAAAAAGAGGTCTAGCTTCTACTTATGAAGAATGGATTATGGCAGCTGAATATATTATGGCTAATGGTAATAAAAATGTTATTCTTTGTGAAAGAGGAATTAGAACTTATGAAACATATACCCGTAATACATTAGACTTACAGGCTATTCCTGTAATTAAAAAATTAACTCATTTACCTATCATTATTGATCCTAGTCATGCTGGTGGTAAATGGTGGTTAGTTCCTGCAATGTCTAAGGCTAGTATAGTTGCCGGAGCTGATGGTTTAATGATTGAAGTTCATAATGATCCTGAAAAAGCTTTATCTGATGGACCACAATCTTTAAGACCTGATAAATATGATTCATTAATGAAAGATATTAAAAAATTAGTTAAAGTAATGGCTGATGGTAATGACTAAACTAGATAAATTAAGTGATAATTTTAAAGAAATATTAACTGATTTAAATCTTAATTTAGATACTTTTAATTACCTAAAACAATTTAATGATAATGTTAAGGATATTATTGAAGAATATAAAAACGACTATAATACAAAACCTTTAGAAATTAAATCTAACCCTAAAAAAGAGGAAATTGTAGGCTATATGGGAGTTGAAGGGGCTTTCGCCGATGAAGCTTCTAAGGCTTTATTCCCTAATGCTTTGTATCATAATTATGAAACATTTAAAGATGTTTTTAATGCTTTAAAAAACAAAGAAATAAACTATGGTATTTTACCTTTGGAAAATAGTCTAACTGGTTCTATTAATGATAACTATGATTTATTAAGAGAATATAATTGTTATATAATTAAAGATATAAATTTAAAAGTCACCCAAAACTTATTGGGCATTAAAGGCTCTAAACTAGAAGATATAAAGTGTGTATTTTCTCATCCTCAAGCCTTATTACAATCTAAAAAATTTTTAGACGATCACAATATTAAAAGTGAAGTTTATTCAAATACTGCCACTAGTGCTAAATATATTAAAGAACTAAATAATAAAAACATTGGTTCAATTAGTTCTCTAGCTTGTGCAAAATTATATGACTTAGATGTATTAGCTACAAACATTAATGAAGTAAACACTAATACTACTAGATTTATTGTAGTAAGTAGAGATTTAGAGGTCTTAGGTGATGCTAAACAAATAAGTATAATCTTTAATTTAAAACATGAAATAGGTAATTTATATCAAATATTAAAAGATATCAAAGATTATAATTTAAATTTGACTCGTATAGAATCAAGACCTATTAAAAATAAACCTTTTGAATACTTCTTCTATCTTGATTTTTTAGGTAATATTAATGACTTAAATGTTTTAAGAGCTTTAACTAAAATAAAGCAAGATACTATAAACTTTAGAATAATTGGTAATTACTAAACTCTCAAATTTTGAGAGTTTCAGACTGCTGACAATTATGACTTTGTCAACAGTCTGCAATTATACCCTAGTATAATTTATATTTTCTATACTTAGCAATCTTTTCATAATCATCAGAAACTGCTGCACCAATTGCCCAACCAAGATTATAAAGAGCAAATCCATATACTTCTAGTTAAAATTATTAATATTTCTACATTTCATCTTCAAAAATAATTATTTCTTTATTATCTTGAACATAAAATATTTTTATATATGAAAAACACTCTTCATATGGATTTTTATTTGAAAATAAATATTTTTGTTCATATTGATTCATAGTAATGTCATACTCTAATTTAATTTTCACTTTTTTATTAATTGTAATTTCTTTATATGTAAAATTAGAATAATCAAGTTTCCTTTCAAGTTTAACAACTCCATGTTTTCTATTATCATAAAGTAAAAACTCTTTACCACAATGTAAACATTTTGCTTTTACAATTTTTGTTTCAGTAGGTATTATGTTAGAATCAATTAACTTAGGTTTCGTAAATAATCCACGTATTCCTTTATAATTTATATATACTCTACAGTTATTGTCAGAAAATATATAACAACGGCTATATCCTCCGTATTTTTTTATTAAAGAATCAAACAGTTCTTGTTTTTTAGATAAATTTGGATTATTTGTATTTATTAATATTGAGAAATCTTGTTTTCCACACGGACATATCAATGATAAAAGTAATGATTGCCTATCGCTTTCTTCAATTTTAGATATTTTATTAAAATCACTTGGTGTTTTTATCATTGCTTTTATCTCCTTTTATCAATTAAAATAACCACTTGCTATCAATTTGATTATAGTTGCAGGATAGTCAATGTTCATATCTCATTCCTTGCAAATTATTAAATTACATTAAAAATTATGGCACTTTTTTGAGAAAAACGCAAGCAAATTGAGGATTATTGTCGAAACTGAAATGAGATTATATAAAAACTATCAATCGTTCCGTAGTACTACCTTTTGTTCCGTTGATAAGGCTTTCGTTCCGTAGTTATATCCCAAAAATAAAAAAGCCCTGCAAAAGCACCTAGTGGCACATCTACAAGGCTAACTTATAACTTGGCAGATAGGGCAAATTTCCCTTTATGTAAAGAAAAAAGGTCTGACACTTTTCGTATCAAACCTATGCTTTTCTTATGGTGTAGGTAGCGAGATTTGAACTCACATGATGAAATCACTGCCGTCTGAAGACAGCGCGTCTACCAATTCCGCCATACCTACATAATATAGACTAGCATGGTCTATATTTTTTTAAATATTCAATTTTAATATTGCTTTCTTGATAGCTTACTAAGGCTTTAGCTCCATTTTTAATAGGCATAGATGGGGCAAAATGACCCAAATCAACATCCATTAAAATAGGTACATTAAAACTTTCTAAAACATCAATTACGGCTGTATATTTATCTACTCCAAACAATTCAGCATTATCACATAATGGTCTACCAATTAAGAAACCTTTAACTTTTCTAAACCATCCTGCTTCTTTTAATTGAAATAAAGCTCTTCTTATGCCTATAGGTGATAAATCACAAGCTTCTAAATACCAAATAATACCTGTATGTTTATTAATAAAATTAGATACGTTATCATATTTAGTGCCACATAAATTAACTAAGCAATCTAAACAACCACCTAACATAGTGCCATAAAATGGTTCTTTATAGTTAAATGGCTTAATAATCTTTCTTTCGGTTAAATTTAGCTTAGTTAAAGGCTTTTCCTCACTAGCTAAACTTTCTTTTTCCCACCGTGGATAACCTCTAAATGTTCTTTTACCTTCTAATAAATTAATTGTATCTTTAACATCAAATTTAAAAGGATATAAATAAAATTTAGTAGCACAAGGACCATAAATAGTAACTAAATTACAAATTGTAGTTAAAGTAAAGGTTAAATTAGTATTATCTGAAAATCCTATAAACCACTTAGGCTTTTGTCTTTTAATTCTCTTAAAATCAACATAAGGTAAAATTTCACACATCAATTCTCCCCCACCTACTGACATAATTATATCAGTATCACTTTCATAAGCGCGTATAAATTCTCTAGCTCTTTCTTGTGGTGTGTTTGATGAAGCTATTCCATCAGCTAAAAAGATGTTATCTCCTTCTACTACTTCATAACCTAAGTCTTTAAATATTTTAATAGCTACCTCTAGTCTTGTTTTATATGGTTCTGTTGTACAACCAAAACTAGGAGCAACTAAAGTTATCTTAGCATTTTTATTTATTTTTTTTGGTTCAATAATCATTTTATTGCCTCCTTTACAAAACTATGTCAATTATAACATAATTATGCTATAATAAAAAGACAAGTTTTTTATTTTTGGAGGTCTTTATGTTTTTTAAAAAAAATAATGATACAAATCAACTAAAAAGAATAGATTTCCTAGATTCTAAACCTATTACTTACATTAAAGATCAATTAACATATATTAAATACCGTGATATTTATAATAACTCTAATTACTCTTTAAGTGTAAGAATATATAAGGATTACTTATTTAAAGTTGTTATAGTCTATAATTTTGATAATTTTAGTATCGATATTACTTCAAACAAATATTTAAAAGAAAATAATTTATTAACTGATGAAGAAAAAAATCTTACTAAAAGTATGAACATTTATATAATTGAGGAAAATACTCTAAGAACTAGAGAGTTTGCTAGAGAACATACTATCCTTACTAAAAATGGTTATCAACAAATTTTAGTTTATAATAGTGACGAGGTTGTATTAGACTATTATAATGTCTTACCAGAATATGATTATAACTTGATGAAATATTATAGAACAATGGTCTTTTTTGACCTAGCATGCCATGATAAGGAGGATTATTAATATGATTAAAATGAAAAAATGGAAATTATGGCTAATATTTGGAATTACTTTACTAATAGCTATTGGTTTAATTTGCCTTAATTTATATGTTTCTGCTAAAACAGTTATAATTGTCTTTATTGTTATAGATTTTTTAGTAATGACTTTTGTTTTACAAGCAGCAATTTCAGCAACTTTCAAATATAAACCAAAACCTAAAAAATACCCTTCAAAAGCTTTTAATAATTATGATCCTGACAAATTATTAGATAATTTAATTAAAAAAGGATTTAAAGAAACTAGAACTAAATATGGTAATATTTATTTACATATTGAAAATAAGACCGCTTATAAAATTATAGTCATTACTAATATTGAGGCCTATTTAACACCTGATGAACATAAAAACACTAGTGCTAAAGCTAATAACGCTTTAAAAGAATGCACACATTTTGTTGGTCATGAAATATTTTTAGATTATAATGATAAAGCTTTAGCTTCTTTGCCTGATTTTTCTTTTGAAGGGAAAAATATCTTCTATGAAGCTTTTTATTTAGATAAAGAAACTTATACATTAATTGAACCTAATGCTATTACGGCTACTAATGATTTTGTTCCTTTAGTAAAAAAGATGAGAGAAGAATATTTATTACTAACGGAAGAGTAAAATGGAAATCATTAGAAAAAACTACAAACCAGAGTTTTTGGTGTGCCCTAAATGTGGAGAAAAGCTCAAGTATATTTATTCAACTAGTGCGAAAACCATTACTTTTACAATGGGTAAAAAAATGTATATTAAAAATTTAGGTTATATATGTCCTTGTTGTCAAGATCATATTTATGTTTCTCAAACTGCTACTAAATTTGCTTTACCTAACATTCATTATTCTTCTAAAATTTGTTTTATGATTTATTATTATAAATTATTAGGCTATTCACGAGAAAAAATTTGTGATACTCTAATGTATAATAATATTCAAATAAGTGATCGCAATATTGATAATTTATTTAATAAATTAGATATTTTAATTAAGACAAATTATACTAATCTTATTAAATCCGAGTATGAAACAAGTCTTGAGGAATTCAAACAAATTAGATTATCTATAGATTTAATTAGTTATAATAAAAAAAGATTAATTGTAATAAGAAATCAATTTACCAATGTTATTATTGGTTGTTATTATTTTAATAGCATTGAAGATCCTAAAATTAAAGAGATCCTATCTTTATACATCAACAAAGACCTACCTATAACTAATATCATAACTATTAGAAAAGATGATGTTTTCATACCTCTTTTAAAGAGTTTAGCTCCAAACAAAACAAAATTTAATAGTTTCTTAAAAATTTAAAATTAAATTGCATTAAATTAAAAAATTTGCTAGAATATAGACGTCAAAAACTAAATTTTATATACGAGGTGTTTATAATGAATAATGAAATTCTAGATTTAGATGAATATGACAAACAAATAATTCATTTATTACAAGAAGATGCTACTATTTCTAATAAAGCTTTAGCAGCTAAAATTAATCTAGCGCCTTCTTCTTGTTTAATGCGCGTTAAGGCTTTAGTTAATTCAGGTATTATTAAAAAGACTATAGCCATTGTTGATGAAAAAATTCTTGGCTATCAAATAACTGCTTTTTTACGCGTTGAATTAAAAAATATTAATAAAGCTTCTATTGATGGTTTCTTAGATGTTGTATTAAAATATGAACAAGTGTTACAATGTTATATGATAACAGGCGGTGGACAATTCTTACTTAAAATTATAGCTAAGAATTTAGAAGATTACCGTGATTTCCTTATCAACAAACTAACTTCAATTGAAAATGTTGGCAATGTTGAAAGTTCTCTTGTTATGAATGTAGAAAAGAATTCTGATTATATACCTGTTTAGAAACCTTAATTGGTTTCTTTTTTTACGAAATTTAGAAAGGACTTATTTATTATATGAAATCAAGTATTAATTTATGGCGTTGGTCTAAAAAATACATTTTTATTATTATATTTATAATCATCCTAAACTTTATCTTACAGTGGCTATATTCTTATATAGCCCTATTTGTTGAATATGCTTTTGCTATTTTAGGTAATGAGAATACCAATACTAATTTACCGGCTTTTTTAATTAACTTCTTTGATTCTTTTAAAGAACCACTAACTATTATTTTAGTTGTTGGAATTGCTATGATTCTACTACAATTATTTAGATCTGCTTTAAGATTTTTAGATGGTTATTTAAGAGCCCGAGGAACCGAATATATCGGTTATGATATGCGCACTAAAATCTATAATCATACTATTGATTTAAGCTATAATTACCATAATAATTCTGATATAGGTGATTTAATTCAAAGATCTACTTCAGATGTTGATACTGCTTCTTCATTCATTTGTTCACAATTCCCTGAATTAATATCTATCTTTATAACAATTGCGATTGGTAGTTATCAAGTCGGACAAATTAATTTAGTTTTAATGGGTGTTAGTTTAATTTCTTTACCTTTATTAGGCATTTCTTCTATTATTTGGTTTAATTATATCAATAAAAAATATACAGAGATTGAAGAAAAAGAAGCTGACTTAACAACTGTAATTCAAGAAAATGTTAACGGGGCTAGAGTAGTTAAAGCTTTTGCTAATGAAAGATATGAAATTGAAAAAATGAAGAAAGCTAATGATAATTACTATAATAAACTATATCACTTATATATTAGAGAACCTTTCTTTTGGGGTTTTACTGACTTTGTAGCTACCTTTCAATATGCTCTAACTATTAGTGTTGCTATTTATTTAGCTTACAAAGATGTAGTTACTACTTCTAATATTACAGCTTGTCTTCTCTTATTAGGTATGGTAATTTGGCCAATTAGAGGACTTGGAAGAATTATTTCTAATTATGGTAAAGCAATTGTAGCAGCTAACCGTATTGAACACATTTTAGAAACGTCTGATGAATATCAAAATAATGGTTCAGTAAAGCCAAAATTAAGTGGTGAGATAACTTTTGAAAATGTATCTTTTAAACATTCTGATAGTGATTATGATTTGTTGAAAAATATTAATTTTAAAATTAAAGCCAATGAAACAATAGCTATTGTTGGTAAATCTGGTTGTGGTAAAACCACTATTTGTAATTTAATAACTAGATTTTTAGACTATACTGAAGGTTGTATTTATTTAGATGATGTTTTAATTACCGATATTGATAAACATTACTTGCGAAAAAATGTTAAAATGATCTTACAAGATCCATTCTTATTTACTAGAACTATTTATGATAATATTGCTATCACAAATAAAAAATTGACTATTGATGAAGTTAGAAGTGCAGCTAAATTAGCTTCAGTTGATGAAGAAATTATGCATTTTAATTTAGGTTATAAAACAATTGTAGGGGAAAAAGGTACTACTTTATCTGGAGGTCAAAAACAAAGAATAGCTATAGCAAGAATGTTAGTTTCTGACTCCCCTATTTTAATTTTTGATGATTCCTTATCTGCCTTAGATACTAAAACCGACTATTTAATCCGTAGGGCTTTAAAAAATAAAGGTAATAAAACTATGATAATTATTACTCATAGAATTACTACTGCTAAAGAAGCTGATCGCATTATGGTTTTAAATAATGGTCAAATTGAGGATTTTGATACTCATGAAAACTTAGTCAAGAAAAAAGGACTATACCAAGAACTATGGCAAATACAAGGCAATCTTGAACAAGAATTTAATGCCGTATTAAAGGAGGACTAATTTATGTACGATGAATATGAAGAAATAGATTATAGTGATAAATCAGTTAAACCTTGGCCTAAAATTATTAAAATAGTTTTTGAAAAACCTATAGATGCTATTATATTAATTACTTCTGTTATACTACTAGCTATAGCCGACTTAACCTACCCACTTTTAAATCAATACGCTATAAATCATTTTATCGAAGAAAGAATTTTTGATAATACGATTTCCTTTATTATTCTTTACATTTGCTTTGCTATTGTTTATGGAATTATTGTTGGGTCCTTCATTTTAGCAGCTAATAAAATAGAAATTAGAGTTGCCTACCGTTTAAGAGAGGAAAGTTTTAAAAAACTTCAAGAGCTACCTTTTAGTTATTTTGATGTTACACCACAAGGATGGATTATGGCTAGAGTTACATCAGACTCCCGAAAATTATCAATTATCTTGTCTTGGGGATTTATTGATTTTACTTGGGGTTTCTTAACTATGCTAGGCATATTAGTTATCTTGTTAATTAAAAATATAAAATTAGCTGTCATTATTTTATGTATTTTGCCACTTCTTCTATTATTTTCTATTATTATGCGTAAAATTATTCTTAAATATTATAGAAAAGCAAGAAAAATAAATTCCGAAATTACTGGTGCTTATAACGAAGGTTTTCTAGGGGCTAAAACTATTAAAAGTTTGGTAATTGAGGATGACGTTAAAGATCAGTTTGAACAAAAAGCTAAAAGATATCGTAAATCAGCCTTAAGAGCCGCAGCCTTCAGTGCCTTATTCGGACCTGTTATCTTTATTTTAGGTTATATTGGCGTTGGTTCTACCCTCTATGTTGGTGGTATAATGGTCTTGGGTGGCACTTTATTAGTATCTGAATTGTATTTATTTATCGACTATACAATCAAATTCTTTGACCCCGTAATTTCAATTTCCCGAGTTCTAGGTGATTTCCAACAAGCTCAAGCCTCAGCTGAACGTATTGTTGCCTTAATTGAGGAAGATCCTGATATTAAAGATACTCCTGAAGTTATTGAAAAATATGGTACTATCTTTAATCCAAAGAGAGAGAATTTTGAAGAATTAATTGGCGATGTAGAATTTAAAAATGTTAATTTTAAATATAAAACCGGCCAAATAGTTTTGGAAAACTTTAATTTAAAAATTAAAGCCGGTCAAAATGTAGCTTTAGTTGGTCATACAGGTAGTGGTAAATCAACAATTGTTAATTTAATTTGTCGTTTTTATGAACCAACAACTGGGGAAATCTTAATTGACAATAAGAATTACAAAGAACGTTCAATAACTTGGTTACATGACAATTTAGGTTATGTTTTACAAACCCCACAATTATTCAGTGGTACTATTTATGAAAATGTTGCCTATGGTAAATTAGATGCTAGTATGGAGGAAGTCATCAATGCTTGCAAAATGGTAAAAGCTGATGAATTCATTGAAAAATTACCTGATAAATATAATACCTTTATTGGTGAAAGTGGCTCTAAATTATCTTTAGGAGAAAAACAATTAATAAGTTTTGCTAGGGCTCTAATTAGAGATCCTAAAATTCTAATTTTAGATGAAGCTACTTCTTCTATAGATACTAAAACAGAAGCATTAATACAAAATGCTATTGATATAGCCTTAAAAGGACGAACTAGTTTTATGATAGCTCATAGATTATCTACCGTTGTCAATGCTGATTTAATATTAGTAATGAAAGATGGTAAAATAATTGAATCTGGTAAACACCATGAATTGTTACTTAAAAAAGGTTATTATTTTGATTTATACAAAACCCAATTTCAAGAGGATGCTATTAATAAATTATTAAATTAAATAATAAAAATAGGATTAATACTTTTATTGTTGTGGTATTAATCCTTTTAATTTTGCTTATAATATTAATTACTATAAATATTTCTAATTTAAACTGTTTTAGCATTTATTGCTTTATTAGCTATTATATCTACCATATTGTCTTATAAATATATACATGAGGCAACATTCGCTTTTAAAGTACTTGTCTATTTTTTTGGCGGTATTAGTGTATTAGTTTGTATTTGTTTAATGATAATACATGGATTATGCATGCTACAAAAGAAAATAGTGTCATTGAACTAAATGCTAAAAGAGATTCCTTAATTTATAACTTAGAAAGAGAAGATATAATTTTAGATAGGGTTGCTTTATTAGATGAGGTAGCTAAATTTAATTCAAAAGTTTTAACTTCCCAAAATAATATTGATAATCTATGGTTAAATTGGTTTACCGATCCAGCTTATGAAGAAATTGAACCTATTGACCTAGAATCTTTTAAATAGAGGTACCTACCTATGCGTTATCTTGTTTAAATTTCTTATATTTTTAGTTTTATTATACATAGTTCTAAGCTATTATGGCTTATTCTCTTTTAGTTATGGCTTTTGTAAAAGTGTAAATGATATTAGCTTCGATGTTTTAACAATTAAAAACATTAAAGCTCTTGAAATAGGTAATGGTTATTATGTAATTATACAAACATCACTACATACCTACACTGGTTTAATAGAAGGACATGATGACTTAGCCTTAACAATTATAAGCTTATTAACTAATTCTAATTATGATAAAATTAGTTATGCCCCATTAATAATTTGTTTAATACTAATGTTAGTTACTATATTTTTCCCAAAAAGAAAGAAGAAATTGTTTCAGAAACTCCTCAACATATATATGTAGATGAAGATGAATCAAGAGATAGTTCAACTTCTAATAAGAAAGCACCTGGTGTTATTGGTAGTACGGCTGGTGCTATCTTAGCTATTATTCTACTTGTTTTAATAACTATCATCATTATAGTTATAGTTAATAATATTACTAAAACTCATTCTAGTTCTAATAATGGTAATGATAATGAAAACACTTATGTGCCAGATACTAGTGTAGATAATGGTGATTTTAATTTTAAGGTAGTTAATGATGAAATAACTTTAATAAGTGTTTATTATACTATTACTCCTAAAGTAGATATTGAATTTGTCAAATATAGAATAACAATTTATGATGATGACAATACCATTTTGTATGAAACTATAGAGGAAAAAAGAAACTTAAAATCTTACAGTACTTACAAATATAATGTTGAGGTGGGATTAGTTAACTTTTTTAAAGTAGACAAAGTAAGGTTTAGTGTTATAGATGGCAAAAAAGCTCTAAATTAAGAGCTTTTTTATATAAATATTAAAAATTATGTCTATTTAAATCTTCTAAAACTTTTCTAACTTTAGAAGCTGCATCATCATTGATTTCAATAACTGTAGCACCTCTAGATTTAGCTATATCTCTTAAATCACAGGCTATAGCTGTATGATAAGAACAACCAATAACTAACAAAACATCACCTGGATTTAAATTAGCTATAATTTTATAAGCTTTAACATAATTAGGAGCCGGATCACCATATAACACTGGTTTATTGTATAATAAATACGCCTTATCTAATTCATCATCACTAGGTAATGTCCCATGTAAAGATAAGACGTCACTACCAGCTTTTTCATGAAGTCCATCAATATTCATCGTAATAATAGGAATATTATATTCTTTTAAAGCTATATGAGCATCATTAGGTAAAGCATTAACCATACTTGCTTTTAATTCTTTTATTACTTCATTATATTCTAAAGGATGGCTATTTGCATAATCTCTAAACAACTTCTCTCTCACTTCTGGTTGTTCCATAAAAGTAGATATACCACTTTGTTTAGAAATACCTGCCCCAGTAAAAGCTATAATCATACTACTCACTTTCCTTGCTCTTATAATAAATGTCTGCCTTAGCTTGCCAATATTTTAAATCAGCCTCTGTTATTTCTCTAATAACTCGACACGGATTCCCGGCTGCTACTACATTATCAGGAATATTTTTAGTTACTACAGAACCTGATCCAATTACAACATTATTACCAATAGTAACCCCAGGATTAATTACAGTGTTACCACCAATCCAAACATCATTGCCAATTTTTATTTCTTTACCAAATTCTAATTGTTTGTTTCTTATCTCTTTAGCTATTGGATGTCCGGCTGTAAATATACTAACTCTTGGGGCTATAAAAACATTATTACCAATCGTTACTTTAGCTACATCTAATATTATTAAATCAAAATTGGCATAAAAATTATCACCAATATAAGTATTACAACCATAATCCATTCTTAAAGGTGGTTCTATGTAGCAATTATTCCCCATTTTACCTAACAATTCCTTTAGTATTTTTTGCCTTTCTTCGCCATCTAAAGAATTATTAAAAGCATGTTGTAATCTTCTTGATTTAAGATTCATTTCTCCTAATTCTTTGTCTTTAGCAATATAAAGCTCACCACTTAACATTCTTTCTTTTTCTGTCATAAAAAATACCTCACACATTTTTTATTATATAATAAATTAAATAATTTTTAAATGTTATGTCATCTGTGATATAATTAATGTGGTGATTTTATGAGTAAATATATTATTATTTTATTAACTATGTTTATAATTGGTTGTATGTTAGGATATCTAAGTGAGGTTCTATTTAGACGCTTTGTTTCAGCTAAAAAATGGGTAAATCCTGGTTTCATGCATGGACCTTGGCTACCACTTTATGGTTTTGGTTTAGTAACTATGTTTATAATAAGTGCTACAATAATTAGGTTTTTACCAAATAATTTAACTCTTTATAATCCTAATGGCAATTTATTTGGTAACACCATCTCTAATGGTCCTACCATTTATGATTTAATTCCAATATTTATAATGTTTATAGCGTTAGTCTTACTAGAATTCATTGGTGGTCTTATCTTTGTCAAAGGTTTTAAAGTAAGACTTTGGGATTATACTAACTTAAAAGGGAATATTTTAGGTATAATTTGCCCAGAATTCTCTTTAATTTGGTTTATAGTAAGTGTTATTTACTATTATGCCTTAAACCCTTATCTTTATTTAATGTTTGAAGAATTATTTAACTTTATCTTTAATTATCATGATATTAACTTCATCTTCATTTTTATATTAGGTATAGTCTATGGTGTTTTCATTTTAGATTTAGTTATTTCTTTAAATGTATTTAATAAATTAATTAAGATTATCAAAAATAGTAAAGAGATTAAAAATTATGAAGAGTTTAGAACTCAACAAAAACAAAGGTTATTAATTGGAAAAGCTAAATTATTAGAAATGGTTCCTAATTCTATTAAAGAAAAATATCAAAATAAAAAAGAAGAACTTGAGATAACAAAACACAAGTTTAAAGATTTTATGGCTAAAATGTTATTAATAGATCCTAATAAGAAAAAAGCCGATAATTATGATTCAAATAATCGGCCTAAAAAAATAGATTAATATATGTTAAAAACCCCTCTGAGGGGTTTTATTATTTAACGTGTCATTTGATAATAATCACCTAATACACAATCTATAGTAATATTATCTTTATTCACTGTGACGCTAGATTCACTATTGTTTTCATTAGGTTTTACTTCATAATCAGAGCTTTCAGTTTTAGCTTCTAGGGCAATCCAAACTCTATCATAAGCATCATCACAATCAACATAAATCCACGCGCTATAAGTGTGACCAACCGCAAATTTGAAGTTTTCTACAGAAACAATAGAATCTGTGGAATCTATTTTTACTTGCGCCATATCATCAGCAGAATAACCATATATTTCTTCATCATCTGAAAAATTAAGATTAATACTTAACGGTTCAATTCCAAGTTCATCTATAATATCTGAAAGACCTGTTAAATCAACATTTAAACCTATATTATACGTATCTACTATAATTGAACCAAACTCTTTTACTTCAATATCTAAACAAATTGTAGTTAACTTAGCAATTGTAGATGAACCATTATATGGCTGAACTTGAATTTTTAATTTACTTTCACCTACTTGAATTAAATCTCTATCAAAAACTATTTTAATTTGTTCAATTTCATTACTACCACTTGAACCAACTATATCTTGATTAGTAACTATCTCAAGAGAAACTGAGTTTGCAGGTAAAACATTCTCATCTTCAGCAATAATTTTGGTATATCGTTCATTCAAACCAGTACATGAATTCCAGCTATCATCAGTTTCTAAAACAATTGAAGCTTCTGGCGGGAATAAATCTCCCTCTTCAGCTGTAACAAAACTATAACTACTTTGGCTAGCAGAAAGTCCGTTATCTGCAGTTTGAATTACAAACTCTTCTACATCTTCATCCGGCTCTTCAGTTACATCACCATCAGGGTTTTTGTCTTCATCAGGTTTTTCTTCTGTTTTTCCTTCATCTAGTCCTGGTGTTGGATTAGAATTATCACTACAAGCACTCAATGAAAGAGCCATAAATAATGTAAATAATCCTAAAATAATTTTTTTCAAAATAATCATCTCCTTTATTTGTAGTATACAACTAAAAAATTATGTTTAAAAGTAATCTAATTAAAATACTTAATTATTTTACTTGATAATAAATTTTTTCAAATTAAATTTTAAAGTCTAATGATTCTTTTTGGAAATTTAACATTTTAGTAAATTCACCATCTTTTTTAATTAATTCTTCCGGCTTACCTTCCTCAATTATTTTACCTTCTTTTAAAACTATTATCTTATCAGCATTTTCTACTGTCCGCATTCTATGAGCAATAACAAGGACAGTTTTTCCTCTTGTAGCATTAGAAATAGCTTCTTGAATAATAGTCTCATTTTCAGCATCTAATGAAGCAGTGGCTATATGTATTTATGGACAACACCCCGAAGCCCGCATAAATAAAGGGGTTCACAAAATCTAAATACAATTAAACACATCTATAATCACACCTAAAACGCCGTAGCAAGGTTGGACAAGCCTTGATATGGCGTTTTTAAGTGGGTAGGATATGCCACCGCAGCTTCAAAAAAGTTGTGGCGTTTTTTTATGCCCGCAGGAAAGGAGGTACAGCCGGAATGTATTTCACAGAGGGCAAGCAGCGAGCGTTTGAATTGCTCATGCAGCAGAAGCCGGGATTTGACCGCTATCAATCCGGTTGTGCCGGAGATGATGAAGATTG